>JBDREM010000374.1:0-8141 GCA_043819695.1 Planctomycetota bacterium | reverse complement strand
CGTGCTTTGTCTTTCGCACTGAAGCTTGGCAGGTCGCCGTCGCCGGCGACCTCGAGCCGGACGGTGACGCCGGCTGGCGCCTGGACGTTCCCGCCAACGGCCGCACGACCGCCCGCTTCGCCCTGTCGGTCTCGCCCGCGGCCGATGCCGATCCTCCGCGCCGGTTGACGGATCTGGACGCCCGCATCGGGCGGGCACAGAAGGCAACGGAGAAGCTTCTCGCTTGGGCCGCCGGGCAACTGCCGCGCGTCCAGACGGCTTCGAAGGCGTTCGACGAGTTCTATGCCCGCTCGGCGCTCACGCTGCTGATGTGCCGCCTGGATCGCCCCCGTTACGTGACGCGCCCCTTCTACGACCTGGGAAGCCTCTGGGGAAAGTCCGTGCTCTGGGACTTGTCCTTCGCGTCCGCGGCGATTGCCATGTTGGAGCCGGAGGCGCTCAAGGAAATGGTCGCCGCGCATATTCGGGCCGGAATCTTCAACGCGACATACATGGGCTGGGATGGAACCGGTGGCCACTGGTATGCGCAATCGCCGTTTGCGCTGCTGCGTATCGTGCGCGATTACGTTGCTCAGACGGGTGACGCGGCGTGGCTCGACGAGCGGATCGGAGAGGCCACCCTTTACGAACACCTCCGCGACATCGGCCGGGAGCTGCATCGCCGCTACGCGCGCGGCAACGGCCTGCTCGATTTCGGCGGTGGAGTGGCAGTGATGCTGGAGATTCGCACCTGCGGTTACGAGCACGTTGTGGCCGCGAGCAACGGCATGGCCGCCGACTACTTCGCCCAGCTCGCCGCCTGGGGCCGCGAGCGCCGCGACCCGCGCGCGGCGGAGTTCGGCCGGTGGGGACGGCAGATCTCCGAGGCGATGCAGAAGGAGCTCTGGGACGCGGATGCCGGTTGGTTCGTGAACCTCTACCCGGACGGCTCGCGGCATTGCGTGATGAGCTACCACGTGTTTGAGCTGTTGGAGACTTCATCGCTGCAGCCGGAACAGCGCCGGCGACTGGTGACGCACCTGGGGGGAGGGGACTTCACCGGGCCGTTCGGCCTTCACTCCATCGCCCGTTCCGACCTGACGCACTACGACCGCGAGGACTGCGATTGGGGAGGCGGCGGGCAGTACGTCGGCATGCCCCTGCGCATCGCCGAGTCGCTTTTCCGTATGGGCGAGCGCCGCGCGGCGTGGGATCTGATGAAACGTTGCGCGCGCTGGACCGAACGATTACCATACTGGCCGCAGACGATCTACGCCGACGAGCTCGCGTTGCAGCCGCACCAGGTGGATTGGCCGCTGCAACTCGCCGGCGGCGGCGGCGTGCAGGCGGTCGTCCGTGGCGTGTTCGGCCTTCGTCCACGGCCTGACGGCGCCCTGGAAATCCAGCCCGCCTGCGAGGCGGACCTGGGCGACGCGCGGCTCGGCGGCTACCGCTTTGGCGGCCGCGTGTATGACGTGGCCATGTCGGCCCGCGGATTCGTTGTGATGGAGGACGGGCGAGAGGTCGCTCGCGGCCGGCCGGGTGACCGACGCGAGACGCCGCGCGGGACGCCCGATCGGACATGAGAACGGTGCCCCGCAGAGCACGCGTTCGACCGAGGTACGCAGGGAAAGAGGCAGGTCACGCTGTGGATAGACAGAAGGTGTTTCACATCGACAAGCGGTACCTGATGATTCCGCAGTCCACGAGCGTAGAGGTGAACAGTTCCGCTTCGGCCTCTCAGAAGGAAGGAGATGGCGAGGTGACCGTGACGGTGGACGGTCGCCTCCTGTTCTCAGAGAGACTGGTTATGCGGGGGGGCAAGCCGTGGTGGTGGGCAGGCCTGGATCTTTCACCCTGGCAAGGAATGACCATGGAGGTCCGTGGCTCCATTACGGAGGACGAGCAAGAGACCTTCGATGCCATTTCCCTGGAAGCGGGGCTCAAGGGAATGCCCGAACTCTACCGCGAGCCCAACCGGCCCCAGTTTCACTTCTCATACCGGCATGGCGTCTTGGGCGATCCCACTGCCATGGTGTATTACCCCCCGGCTCAAGAATGGCACATGTTCACCATTCATAACCCCTTCCGCGGGAGAGAAATCTGTTGGGGGCACGCCGTCTCGAGCGATCTGCTGCACTGGGAGGAGCGGACGCCGATTTTTCATGCTCCTCACTGGATTTACAACGGTGCCGGTTTCACCGATACCCGCAATATCCTCGGCCTGAACCGCGATGGAGAGATGGCGATCGTCTTGTTGACGCCCTATATGCCCCGGGAATACGGCCCGGTCTCGATGACCCTCAGTCTTGTTTCGATGACCGTCAGCATCGACGGCGGAAGAACGTTCTATGATATGAATGATCTGGCGCAGAAGCTTTCAAGAAGCGACCTGCCCGTCAATCCGATCGTCCCGGGCACGGGGGATGCGCCGCGACTGTACTGGAACCCCGTCGCCGGCAAGTTCTTCCTGACCCATTGCCGGTGGGGTAAGAAAGGGGAAGATACTTCCCTCACCTCTCTCCAATACACATCGAGCGATCTGGTGGATTGGACGAGGACCGACGACTTTCCGCTTTTGATCTACGACAACTGGCCTGGCGAAGGTGATGCGAATGACGTCGTGGAGCTGCCGCTGGACGGTGACGAGACGGACAAGATCGTATTGATCATGTGCGGCCGCAACGGATACGCGCTGGGCAGATATTGTGCATCCGGGCTGGATAACCTCGCCGGCGAGCCGCTCACGTCCCGGGACACCATTGCCACGGGGCATTACGGCTATCCCATCGTGTTTTCCGGCGCCCCGGGCGGCCGCGGCATCATCATGTACAACGCAGGAAACGACCGGCGTGGCGGCATTCCGAACTGCGAGATCGGTTACAGGCCGAATATGTCGTTCCCGCTGGCGTTATCTGTCCGTACCACTCCCTCAGGGCCCCGGCTCTATCAGTATCCAATCCGGGAGATCGAACGTCTGTATGGGAAGACCCATGCCATCGGGGACCTCCGGATTGGAAACACGGCAACGCCGGTTCACGGGCCGCGAGGTGGTCTGTACCGCGTACAGGCCGTCGTCGAAGCGGGAAGCGCAGAGGAGATCGACCTCACGATCATGGGCTATGCGATCACCTACAACGCAAGGAACGGAACCATTGGAAGTGAACGGGACGAATGGGGGCCGTCGGCTCGTGACGGGCGGCCCGTGATCACGGAACAAGGGGGAACGATCAAAGTCGACATGTTGGTAGACAGGACGTCAATCGAGGTGTTTGCCAACGAGGGTGAGCGCTACATCTACTACGGCCGGTTGAAGCTCCACGAACACAAAGGTGATCATTTCACCTTCACCGCGCGCGGCGGTGAGGGGGCTCTGCGCGACCTGAAGATCATCGAGATAGGCACAATCTGGTAGCGTCATGCGAAGACAGACTTGTCGGGATGCCCGTCGGCGGAGCGCCCCAACAGGATCCGGGTACGTGTTGGCGGGGGCTGACCTGCACAACCATGAGGGATGAACTGTGAGGGATGAAAGCCGAACAAGCGCTCGGCGAAGCGACTCCCAGGAGCCGCCGCAAGCGGCAGCTCCTGGGGATGTCTCGTGCAGCGCGTTCCGACGCCTTGCGTTCCCGATCGTGTTGACGTTGCTCACGGTCGGAGGGTGCTTCGCTGCGCCGCGCCAACAGACTGACCCGAGGGCGGCGGACTCAGCGACGGGCAAACGCGACTACGTCTCCTGGGTCGATCCGCGCATCGAAACGGGCCGGGGACGATGGTTCTTCTCCACCCCGGCCGCGCGGCCGTTCGGCATGGTCAAGCTGACCCCGCACAGCATCAACGGCGGCCAGGGCGGCGGCGGTTACAACTGGCGGCACCACAGGGCTCTGGGCTTCTGCCATCTGCACGGGTGGATGACGACCGGCCTGGAGGTGATGCCGACAACCGGCGGCAAGTTCTCGGTCGATCGGGGCGAAGAAGGCTGGAAGTCGGACTTCGATCCGAAGACCGAGATCGCCAAGCCGGGCTACCACAAGCTCTGGCTGAAGAAATACGCGATGTGGGTCGAACTGACCACCACGCCGCGCGTCGGCATGCACCGATACACCTACACCACGGACGGACCGGCCGACGTCGTGATCAACCTCGGCGGGCCGGCCGGCCCGATGCTCATGCAGAACGGCCGCATCACCAAGGTCAGCGATACGCAACTGGAAGGCCACTACGATCGGACGCACCCCCGGCACGGCGGCCCGCCGGCGGTTCGGGTCTTCTTCGTGATGCAGTTCGAGAAGCCCTTCTCGAAGTTCACCACGTACGACAGCCCCGCCCACAACAGCACCTCGGCGTACGTGACCTACGACAACGTAGCGGCCGGCAACGTCCTGCAGATGAAGGCGGCCCTCTCGTTCACGAGCATCGCCAACGCCCGGGCCAACATGGCCGCGGAGCTGGACCACTGGGACTTCGACGCCGTGCGCGACGAATCGTTCCGGGTCTGGAACGAGTGGCTCGGCAAGATCCACGTCGAGGGCGGCACCGATGCGCAGCGGACCAAGTTCTATACCGACCTGTGGCACGTCCTGCTCGGCCGGCACGTGCTGAACGACGTCAGCGGCGCCTATCCCGACTACACCGACGGCAAGGGCGGCAACGGCCCGCTCAAGGTCCGGCAGCTTCCCCTCGATGCCGAAGGCAAGCCGAAGTTCAACACGTACAACTCCGACGCCTACTGGTTGAGCCAGTGGAACCTCAACCTGATGTGGGGGCTGGCCTGGCCGCGCATGCTGGACGAGTTCGCCAATGCGAGCCTGCAAATGGCCCGGGACGGCCGCAAGCTGCCCCGCGGGCCCTGCGGCGGCGGGTACACGTACATCATGACGGCCTGTCCCGCGACGATGCTGATCGCGTGCGCCTACATGAAAGGGGTGAACTCGTTCGATCCTGAGGAGGCATTCGCGATCATCAAGGACAACCACACGGTCGGCGGCGCCAACATGCTCGATGCCGATGCCTTCTACGCGAAGAACGGTTGGCTCGCCGGCTTCGATGGTCGTCCGGCGGGCCGCACGGTCGAGATGAACTTCCAGGACTGGTGCGCGGCTCAGATGGCCAGGAAACTGGGCAAGACGGCCGACTACAAGGAGTTCCTGCGGCGTTCGGCCGGCTGGAAGAACCTCTTCCATCCTCCCACCGGACTGCTGATGCCCAGAGGCGCCGACGGCCGCTTCTCGCCGACGAACACCGATCCCCTGAGCGGGCACGCCTGGGTCGAGGCCAACTCCTGGCAGGCGAGTTGGTTCACCTCCCACGATGTCCAGGGGCTGGCCAACCTGATGGGCGGCTTCGACGAGTACTGCCGCAAGTTGAACTTCGCGTTCGAGCAGGAAGTCAAGAACGACTTCGTCCACGCCTACGGTTCCGGCTACGTCAGCTATGCGAATCAGCCCGGCTGTTCGAACGCGCACCTCTTCAACTACGCCGGCAAGCCGTGGCTCACGCAGTACTGGGTCCGACGGGTCAACGAACAGGCGTACGGCGGAACGACGGTGGAACTGGGATACGGGGGCCACGACGAGGACCAGGGCCAGATGGCCGGCGTCAGCGCGCTGATGTCGATCGGGCTCTTCTCGGTGCGGGGCACCTGCGCGGTCGACCCCATCTACGAGATCACCTCGCCCGTGTTCGACAAGATCACGATCGCCCTGGACAACAAGTACTACCCGGGCAAGCAGTTCGTGATCTCGACCCGGAACAACACGGCGGAGAACATGTACATCCAGTCGGCCAGACTGGACGGCCGGCCGCTGAAGAACGCCTGGTTCTACCATCGCGACCTCGCCGACGGCGGCACGCTGGAGCTGGTGCTCGGGCCGAAACCCAATTTCAAGTGGGGCGTCGCGCAACTGCCGCCGTCCGAATCGCCGCCCGCGTTGCCGGTCCGCGTGACGCCGCCCTCAGCGATCCTTTGCCTGCCGGTGAACGGCGCCCGGCTCTCCGCGACGGTCAACGGCGAGGGCGGCGGCGCGGCCGCCCGGGATCACGCCGTGAGATGGACACTGCTCAAGAGCGAAGGGCACGCGGAGTTCAGCCGGCCGGATAAGCCCGAAACCTGGGTGAGCTTCGATCGGCCCGGCGCCTATACGCTTCAGGCAACCGTGACCGACGGTGCGCGGACGGGGCTTCGCCGGGTCTCCGTGACGGTCCTCGGGCCGGCCGGCGCGGATGGACCCTCCTTCGACGAGTGGATTGGCGGGCAGGCCGCCGTCCCCGCCGACAAGCGGGGCCCGGCCGACGATCCGGACGGCGACGGCATGCCCAACCTGGTCGAGAAGTTCTTCGGCGGCGATCCGGCCAAGGCGGACGCGGGGCCGCGCCTGCTGCTCCGCGACGAGAAAGGCCGCCGGGCGCGGTTCCGGCGGAGCAAGAATCTCATGGCCGGATCCTTCTATGCCCTGCAATACAGAGAGACCGCGGGCAAAGACGGCTGGCGCTTGCTGCCCGGGGTCAAGTTCCGCCGGATCGAATCGCCGGCGGACGCGCCCCTGATGGACGCCGCGCTGCCCGGCTGGCTCGAGGACGTCGGCCCGGTCGCCGTCCGTTTCAGCGTCTCCGAGCCGTTCGAGAACCGCGCGCCGGAGGCGAAGGTCTCGGTCTCATCCGCGTACGGGCACGATTTCCGCGGGGCCATGGCCGTCGACGGGGTGGGGCGGCAGCGCAACGGCGAGTGGGCGTCCGCGGCCGAGAGCCGGCCGTGGATCCAGCTCGACTGGGCCCGGGGCGTCACGATTCGGAGTGTGCGCTTGTGCGACCGGCCGAATATGGTCGACCACACGGAGGCCGGCACGCTGACGTTCAGCGACGGCAGTTCGGTCCGCGTGGCCGACATCCCCAACGACGGCAGCGTGAAGACCGTCGTCTTCGGCGCGAAGACCGTCCGATGGGTCCGGTTCCAGGTCACCGGAGGCCCCGGCCCCAACCTGGGGCTCTGTGAAATCGAGGTCCTCTCCGGCGGCGAGACGGGCCATTTCCCCATCGTGGCGAGGTAGACGAATGACTGACATTCCATCCAGTGCGATGTACCCGCGGTTCGCGGGCGGCGGGGCCATCGTGTTCGAGGAGAAGGCCGTCCCCAGCGCCGGTCACGGACAACTCGTGATACAGGTGAAGGCCAATGCACTCTGCGCGTCCGAACTTCGCGCCTACCGCGAGGGCTCCCAGGTCACCCCCGGACACGAGGCCGCCGGTGTCGTCGCTTCTGCCGGGCCCGGCACCTCCACCCCCGTGGGGACGCAGGGCGTCGTCTTCCTGATGGATTTCTGCGGCGAATGCCGCAGTTGCCGGCTGGGCCTCACGAACCAGTGCCTGGCGAAACGCGCGGACTACGGATTCAACCGCGACGGCGGATACGGACCGTTCATGCTGGTGAACGAGAACGCGTTCTTTGCCGTTGGCAGCGACATTCCGCCGGCGGAAGCGACGTTGCTCCTGGATGTCATGGGAACGGGCGGGCATTCCATCGAACGGGCGCGATTGGTGCATCCGGACGTTCAGTCGCTGCTGATCACCGGCTCTGGGCCGATCGGCCTTGGGGTTCTGGCAATGGCCAAGCTCACGTTCGGCAGTGACTTTCCCGTGCTGACAACCGATATCGTGCCCTACCGCCTCGATCTGAGTAAACGACTCGGAGGATTGCCGGTCAACGTCGAGAGGGAATCCCTTCGGGAAGGGATGAAGCGCCATGGATTCAGCGATGTCGATATGGCGGTCGACAGCAGCGGAAAGAGCAGCGCCCGCCGCGACGCCATGAACGCGTTGGCCAAGCGGGGCGTACTCGTGTGTGTCGGCCACGGAGAAGACCTGGTGCTGAACGTGTCACCCGACCTGATCGCCCCGGAACGTGCCGTCATCGGCAGCGAGTACTTCTGCTACGGGGAATTGGCGAAGAACCTGGAGCGCCTCCGCGGCAACCGGGGCTACCTGGGGCAGATCGTGACGCACCGCTACCCCGTGTCGGAGATCGCGCAAGCGTTCAAAACCTTCAGCCGGCAAAACACCGGAAAGGTCGTGGTGGAACAATGAACGAATCACAGATCAAGATAGCGCTGGTCGGCGCCGGCCGTTGGGGGATGCAGCATGCACGGATTCTGGCCGGGCGTGAGGAC
>JBDREM010000373.1:0-8876 GCA_043819695.1 Planctomycetota bacterium | reverse complement strand
CGCTAACTACGTGGAACTCAGAAGTTATGAACTCGTTGGTCGAATGGCGCCGGGTGGCACGCCGAGTGGCACGCCATTTGCTGCACAGTGGAACATGTCGCTCCAGCGCGGCGGCCGTGCCGCGGCGCCGGAATTGGTCTTACCAGCTTTCCCGATGCGCGCGCCGCGGCGCGTGCTCCTCGGGAAAGTCACGATGGAGTTCGGAGCATAGAACTTGAGTAACCTCAACGGGTTATGTGCGCTTCCTCCGGCACTGCGGACGCAGAACGTTGCCGGAACACAACGTCGAGGACGGATTTGGAGCGCGCGACTGTTCGCAGACGGCCATTCTATGAAGAAAGGAGGTCCTGGTTATGGTTGAATTCGGTTGAGCGTGGCGGTTGTGACTGACGGGCTGCACGTGGCGGCCCGCAGAGAAATCAAGAGCCCGAACGGGCGTGATGATTAGGAGGTGTCAGATGACAAGATTCAAAATGATCGTGGTGGTCGGCGTGTTGGCGTTGGTGACGGTTGCTGTTGCACCGGTCTACGCGGTCCCGATCATCGACGGCAAGTTCGATCCCGCCGAGGGATACACCGAGCGCTTCGGTGTTCAGTTGAATGTCGAGGGCCTGAAGAAGGACGACCCGCTCATCCCCGCGCCCGATCCCGGCGAGATGTGGTGCTACCAGGACCCGGTCACGAACGACCTGTCGCTCGCCATCATCCAGCCGCTCTCGCTCGTGGACAACACCTACGGCGCCAACTCGATCGGCTGGGGGACGGCCGCGCCGAGCGGGAAGAACCATAATTTCAAGGACCTCGTCGGCAGCGACAAGATCGAGCTCAAGTTTACCGATGGGCTCGGCGCCACCGTGCTCCACATCGTTGGCGACTACATCAACGAGGTCACCGCGGACGTGGAGTATCGGACCGGCGGCGTCACGGGCACGGACGGGGACGTCATCGTCGGCAGCGCATCCGACGTGCTCGCGTGGGGCACGTCGCTCGACTACAACTTCAACACGCTTAACCACGACCACGCCCCCTTCTTCACGGATTCGCCGCTTTCGGTTCCCGACTACACGGACCCGCCGGCCGCGCCCGGTTGGATCTTCGAGGTGATCTATGAGATGAAGATCGACGGTGACGTCTTCGGTGCCGCGGGGCTCGGCGACAAGGAGATCGTCGTCATCCACGATTCGCCGAACAAGATCGGCAAGAACAAGGTGCACGACGACCTGCTCGCGTCGCTCGGCGACTACGTGTGGCTCGATCTTAACCTGGACGGAGTTCAGGACGGCAACGAGACGGGCATCGACGGCGTGACGGTCGACCTGTTCGACGGTCTGGACAATCCGCTCGGCACGACGACGACAAGCGGCGGCGGACTCTATGGATTCATCGACCTCGTTCCGGGCGACTACTACGTCAAGTTCACGCCTCCGCCGGGTTTCTTCTTCTCTCCTCAGGACCAAGGCGGAGATGACCTGGTCGACGGCGACGAGGATCCGGTCACGGGCATGACCATCCACACGACGCTGGTCGCCGGCGAGAACGACCTCTCGTGGGACGCGGGCCTGTTCAGGTCCGGCGGCGGCGGCGGTGTCCCCGAGCCGGCCGGCCTGGGCCTGATCGGCGTCGCGCTTCTTGCGCTTCGCACCAAACGCAACTGAACGAACGAGCTCTGTGCCCGCCGGTGAGAGCTGGCGGGCACATCCAGACGCCCGCGCCGCGAACCACAGCCGCGGCGCTTTGACTAACCCGGATAGCCTTCCCTCCTCCGCCTCTTCTCCTTCCGTTCCGATTTCCGCTCAAGTTCCGGCCCACTTCTGACGATGAAAGTAATAGTGCGCATTAGCGCGCACGCCCGCCGCGGTGGGGTCGGGTGTGCGTGCCTCCGTCGAAGTCCTGGAGTCATGTCGGAAGACTTCATTCTTGCCGCCGCCAACACCGGCGCCTTCTACGAAAGGGAGGAACTATGGGCGGGATGAGATTGGTCGTGATCGTGGTTCTGCTGGCCGCAGTGGCGGCGATCTTTCACGCACCGGCGGCCGCCGGCGTCATCACTCTCACAAGCGGCGACTCGCAAGCCGAGCTTGACCCGAGCAGCTCGGCCGGCGTCTTCAACTGGCAGATCGGAGGCGTCTCGCATCTTTCCCAGCAGTGGTTCTGGTTCCGCGCCAGCCTCGACGGCTTCGATGACCGCGAGCGTTCGCTCCACCTGCTCGACGACAGCCCGGTCGTCTTCCAGCACCCGGCCATGCCGAACATCGCCCGCCTGACCTACAGCGACGACAGGCTCGAGGTCGAGGTCACCTACGTCCTCGTGAGCGGCACCGGGCTCCGCACCGCCGACCTCCTCGAAGTCGTCAAGATCACCAACCTCACCGGCGACAAGATCACGCTCAACTTCTTCCAGTACACCGACTTCGATCTCGGCGGCGATGACGAGGACGACTACGTCCGCATCACCGGCGGAAACACCGTCTTCCAGCAGGACATCGACGGTAACGTCACGCTCTCCGAGACGATCGTGAGCAGAAACCCCGACCGGCACGAAGTCGGGGCCGCGCCCGACATACTCGACAAGCTCGAGGACGACAACGTCGACGACCTCAGCGGCCCGTCCGTGCTCGCCATTGCCGGCGACCTCACCTGGGCGTTTCAGTGGAAGGACCGTGAGATCCCCGCCGGCCAGGCGTTGCTGATCAGCAAGGACAAGGTGCTCACGTCCGATCCCATCGCCGAGCCTGCCGCGCTCTGCCTCATCGGCCTCGGGCTGTTGGCGCGGCCCAGGCGCAGAAACTGATCGACATCTCATCCCGCCCGCGCGCCGGCGCTCACGGCCGGGCCCGCCATTCCCGAATCTGATCCAACACGCTCTCTGCGCAAGGTAACCGTGGGGCTGTTGAAAAAGGTGCAGGAAACCGCCGACTTACAAAGTCGGCCTACAGGAACGACCGTTTCGCGGCGTTCTGGGGGCTTCTTGTAGGCCCGCTCTGTGAGCGGGCGGGCTTTTTCAACGGCCCCACCGTTCCAATCTCCGTGTGGTCCCGATCTGCTTAGTGCGCTGTTTCTGTACCCGCCCGCATTGAGGGCAGCCCGGCCGAGGTCAATGCCCTCGGCTACAGCAACACACGAACATTCGAGCGATCACGCGCAAGTCATTCATTGCCCCCGTGGGCCGCGCAGGCTATAATGCCCCGGACACTAGAGGAGGGGGACATGCTTTGCGCCTCGCACCAGTAACCAGCCTGAACGGCACGTGGCAAATGCAGCCCGAGAAAGCTGGTCTGGACGCGCCCAAGGAGACAAAATGGTGCGACGTCCCCGTGCCGATGCCGTGGACGTCGTTCCTCGCGCCGTCGTCCGGCATCCCGCTCGATCAGGTGCCGAACCGGATGGCGTGGTTTCGCAGGCACATCATCGTGCCCGAGGTCCCGCCTCTCTCACGCCTCGTGCTCCATTTCGAAGCGGTCAACTTCTACGCCGCCGTCTTCGTCGACGGCAAGCGATGCGGCGAGCACGTCGGCGACGCCATCCCGTTCGACGTCGACATCACCGACTTCGTCACCCCGCACCACGACGCCCGAATCACCGTCGGCGTTCAGGACATCTCGTACGCGCAGGCCGAGGCCGGGAGCTGGCCGGGCACGAAGCTCCTCTATCCCGGCCTCTCGCATCACCCGGGCATCTGGGGGGACGTCTCGCTGCGCATCGTGCCCGAGCTGCACATCGTCGGCCTTGCCTTCCGCACCACGCTCTCGAAGCACGGCAAGACAGGTCCGCAGGAGGGCCGCGTCCACGTGAGCGTCACGGTCCAGAACGGCACGGGCCGGCCGCTCGGGTTCTCGCTGACCAACGAGATCTACGACGGCGCCCGGCAGGCCGTGGCGTTCGCGCCCATCCGCGGCACGGTCGGCGCCGGCGAACGGACCGAGATCGAGATGGGCACGCCGTGGGACGCGGCCGCGCTGTGGTGGCCCGACCAGCCCCACCTCTACACGCTCCGGTCCGCCTTGTGGTCCGCGCTCCCGTCGGGGATGCCGGGCGACGACATCCCCGCGGCCGCTGGTGAAGTGGTCGACCGCGTCCACACCCCCGTCGGGTTCCGCGAGTTCCGCGTCGATGGCGGCACCTTCAGGCTCAACAACGTGTCCATCCAACTGCGGTCCGAATCGGTCTGCCCCATATCGGGCCAGACTTTCGGGGAGATGCTGCCCGCCGCGGCCGTCGCACCCGTCGAACCCGAGGAAGCGCGCGAACGGCTTGCCGCGCTCAAGGAGAAGCGACGGATCAACGCCGTACGGTTCCACCGAATGCCGCCGAGCGCCGCCCTCCTCGATGCGGCCGACGCCGTCGGCCTGCTCGCCATCGTCGAGTTCCCCCTGCCCGACGACGAGCAGCGATACGCCGTGCACGACCCGAAATTCTGGACCAACGCCCAGGCGCTCGCGCGCCAATGGGTCGAGACGCGCGCACACCATCCGTCGGTCGTCATGTGGAGCATCGACCAGGGAATGATGCGCCGCTACGGCACCGGCGCCGTCGACTCGCTCGACTCGCTCACGTGTTTCGTGGCCGAGACCGATCCGACCCGGCCCGTCGAGAACAGCGGCGATGCCGGCCTGGCCGACACGAGCGGCCTGCTCGAAAATACCCCGCTCTCCGTCTTCTTCCCGCAGACCGGCGTTGCGTTCCGCCCCGCCGGCCCCTACGAGCCCGAGCGCGTTCGCGGGCGCGTCATGCCGTCGCCGCGCCCCGCCTCGAGCCCGTGGCTGCCGGCGCGGCGCGGCGACCGGCCGCTGTGCATCATGGACCACGCAAGGCGCGCGCTCACGCCGAACTCGCTCGCCTTCTTCCTGGGCGATACGGCGTACGGCGCCGGGATCGACCTCGCCTGCGCCGCGGCACCGCTCGCCGTCCTTGAAATGGCCGCCTGCCGCATGGCCCGCCTCGCAGCAATCCACTCCGTCGGGCGCGCGCTCCCACCGACGGGCTCCGCCGACGCCGTCGGCGAAGTCGTCGCGCTGCCGAACGAGCTCTTCGCGAACTTCTACGCAGGCACCCGCTTGGTCGAGAACCTCGCCGTCAGGAACGACACGCGCTTCAATCAGGACTGCCAGCTCGCCTGCCGGTTCACGCCCGCCGGCGGCGCCTCATCGGAGCACAATAAGGAGATGCTGCTCGAGGCCGGCTCGCAGAGGGAGGAGACCGTCGCGTTCGAACTGCCCGACATCCGCGAGGTGCACGAGGCAGCCACGGCCACGTCGACGCTCGGCGAGCTGACGGTCACGCTCACCGGCACACGGTCGCGCGGGGCGTTCGAGGACCGGCGGAAGATCGCGATCTGGCCCCGCGTCCGGTCGGAAGGCGCCCGCCGCATCGGGCTGTACGATCCCGACGGGAAGACGGCCGCGGCGCTCTCGGCGGCCGGCGCGAGGTACTCGGCCGCGCACGGCTCGCCCCACGGAGAGTTCGACACGATCATCATCGGAGAGAACGCGCTCGACCGCGGCTCGGCGCCCGACGCCGACGCGATTCGCGCGTTCGTCGCCGAAGGCGGGCTCGCCATCTGCCTCGCACAGAGCCGCATCCCGTACGACATCTCGCCGGTCACAATGGTGCTCGACGAGGAGCGGCCGGCGTCGATCACGTTCGTGCGCGACGCCGGCCACCCCGTGCTGCGCGGCCTCTCGACCTTCGAGATGCGGTGGTGGCAGGACGACCACCGCGTCGCCTCGAGCTGCTTCCGCAAACCGGCGTCGGGCAACTTCCGCTGCCTCGTCGACGCCGGCGGGCCCGGCGGCCTGCGCTGGGCGGCCGCCGTCGAAGTCTGTCACGGACGCGGCAGCTACATCTTCTCCCAGATGGAACTCGTCGGCCGGGCCGCGCGCGCACCGGTCGCAGGGCTCATGCTCGCCAGACTGGCCGACGCCGCGCCGTCGTGGCAGCCGGCCGAAGCTCGGGTACTTGCCGGCGGCGGCCGGTTCTCGAAGGCCGGCGTCGCCTGCCCGGAGCTCACGCAGGACTTTGCAGCCGGCTCGCTCGATGGCGTGGCCGTGGTGATGCTCACGGCCGGTGGCCTCGAGAGGCTCTCCGCGCGCCAGCTTGGCGCCCTGCGCGACTGGGCGCACGCGGGCGGCTGCCTGTACCTTCACAACCTTGCCCCGGACGACGCGCAGCCGCTGGCGGACGTGTCGGGCTGCGACGCCGAACTCGTCGAGTCGCCGCAGGGCCGGCTCGTGTTCGAGCGGCCAGGCCTCGGGCTTGCCAGGGGCCTGTCGTCGGCCGACCTGTATTTCCTCGATCACGGCTCGAGGTACCTCGAGCAGACCGTCCGGCAGGTGCACGCCGCCGACACGATCATCAGAGCGAAGAGGCAAGTCACCGGTGTCGCGTCGACCATTGAATCGCCGTCCGAATACGGCCTGGCCGAGTTGCAGACCGGCAAGGGCAGGGTCGTGGTCGATCAGGTTCGGTGGGACGTCGAAACGCAGGCGGACTCCCGTGCCGGGCGCTACGTATCGACGCTGCTGACCAACCTCGGCGTCCCGCTCGAACCGCGGGCCGGCGCCGCGCCGTCCGCTGAATGCCTGATCGCCGACATGTCGGCCGCGTGCAATTCGAGCCTGATCGATTACATCCCCGCCGACGGAAAGGGCTGGACCGGCCGCGGGCGCGACGGCGACCTCGGCGCGTTCTCGCCCGGGCTGCTGCTCGCCGCAGGCCTGCCGTTCCGTGTCGCCGCCGATGACCGGAACTGCTGCGTGCTCGGGCCCGACCGCGCCCGCACGGCGGAGCCCATCCCGGTCAACAGCCGAGCGCGTTCTCTCGCGTTCCTGATCGCGTGCGAGGGACACGCGCGCCAGGGCCTGCCCGTCGCACATCTCACGGTGCGGCGCGACGACAACCTCGAGACGCAAATCCCCGTGCGGTTCGGGATCGACGTGCTCGACTGGAACGAACGGCCGCGCGACCTCGAAGACGCGGCCGTCGCGTGGAACGGATTCACCCTTCTCGGCGAGCCCGCAGTGATCTACGCGAAGAAATGGAAGAACAACCGCCCCGATATCCCCGTGACGTCGCTTGTCTTCTCGTCGACGCGCGCCGGGGTCACACCCATCCTGCTGGCCGTGACCGCTCTTGTGTGACGGCGCACCTCGGCCGTCGGCATGCGCCGGTGAGCGGCTCCGTCATGCCTCTTCGGCCGGGGTTGCCTCTGCCGCCTCGGCGTCGGGCTGGCTCGTCCTCGTCAGGATGTCGTTCAGGCGCTCCTGCACCGAGCGCTGAATGTCGCGCTTGTGTTCGTCCGGAATGCGATAATGATACTTCTGCTCGAGGACGGCGATTGTTTCGCCCGCGATGGCGTAGGCAAGGTCTTCGATCTTCATGGCTCCTCCTGCGTTGGTCTCATACGGCCCGGCGGCGCCTGCGGGCGCCGCAAGGCCGCCTCGGTTATAACACCTGTGTTTCCAGTATCTGAGTCAGTTCCTGCCTGACCTGCTCCGTCTCCTCGTCGGTCAACTGCGGGTTGAGCACGCGATGCTCTTCCTTCGTGCGAGAGCGCCGCAGGATCAGGTACTCTCTGTCGTCCTCGCGGACAACGTCCTTGAACTTGAGCTTCTTCTTCCGCATCAGCATGAGGCCGAGTATGTAGCGGAAGTTCCGCTTCGTCGGCTGGTCTTCTTCCGGCGCCAGGCGCTGGAAGAAGTCGAAAATGACATTGTCGTCCACGAACACCTTGCGCGGCTCGTCCGCCCTCGGGATCTCGGTCTTCCAGAACGAGAAGGCCCGCTCGCGGTGCGGCTCGCCGGGGGCGTCCCAGCATTCCGTGCAGAAGTCTTTGCGCTCGAACTCGACGCCCGTGTCGTAGAGGGCCGAGCAGTATGGCTCCTCTTCGGCGAACTCCTTGTCACAGCGCGTGCAGCGGTGCAGCGATTTCGCTATGTCCCAGTCCAATTCAGCCTTGTCCATGCCGAGGCCGGGCACGGGCCGCGCGGCCCGTTACCGGCTCATTGTGTTATCCGCTCGTACACCTTGTCAAGCGTTTTCCGCGCCGCCTCGCGGGCCGACGGGCCGGCCTGCTCCAACTGAGCGCGCGTCGCTGCGACCAGGTCTTCATCCTTGATGAAACCCAGGTTGATCTCGACGTTGAGCTGAGCGCCCTCGAGCGCACCGAGCACGAGCGCCGCCGCGACGCCCACGTCGCTGATCAGGTTCGGATTCGCAAGGTCCGCCAACTCCTCGAAGACCAGCAGCGCGCCGGCACAGGTCTGAAACGTCTTCAGCGGCGTGGCCATCGCGACCTTGAGAGCGCCCTGAATCGCCGCGGCGCGGGCCGACTTCTCCTCCGGGCTCTCCTTCGGCATCCCATACGCTCTGGCCACGTGCGCATACGCCGCGACGTCGTCGTCGGCGAACTGGAGCAGCTTGTCGCGCGCCTCGCTGCACTTCGCCAGCAGCTCGCCCACCTGCGGCCAGACGTCCTTGAATTTCTTCTTGCCGACGGTGAAGTTGGCGGCCATGCACGCCATCGCCGCGCCGACCGCGCCGGCCATGGCGGACGCACTGCCCCCGCCCGGCGTCGGCCGGCCCGCCGACGCGTCGGCCAGATACTTCTCGACTGCTTCGCTTCTGTACGGCACCGGCGTTGCTCCGCTGGCCGGTTCTTCGGCCGCTCTTGGACCAAGACAACCTGAGACGACGGTGACTATACCACAGAAGGCCATCCTGATCAATGCCGGTGAATACTGAGCCATTTGCGTTGTGCGTGTCGAGGGCATCCTGCCCTCGCGTGTCGCGGCCATCTTGGCCGCGATGAGGTCGTTTTCGAGGCCGGGACGGCCTCGAGACACGAAGGCGAGACGCCGCGGACATTCTTGTCCGACGAC
>JBDREM010000372.1:0-8115 GCA_043819695.1 Planctomycetota bacterium | reverse complement strand
AGCCGCCGTCACGAGCTCGTACCGTATCACCTCTTCCTCTGTCACCTCCAGCTTCATTCCTCGCCTCCCTTTCTAGTGGAGGCGAATAGGATACTCGCCAGGGGTGACATGTTCGCTGTGGCGTTAAGGGGGTGACATTTTTCCTGTGGCACGACCCTTGCCCCCAACCCCCGCTTGGCATTGTTAAGCGCGTAGTGTAGAATCTTCTTATGAGCGAGTCAGGCCCCGAGGCACCGCCCCCCGCCGACTACCTCGAGCCGTTCGAGACGTTCGGTGCGTACCGGCTGCGGCACGGTATCATGTATCGTGGCCGGATCCGGCCGGAGTTCGCCGAGGAGCCGGCGGAGCTCGACCGCATTCTTGCGGCCGCGCCGGGCGAACATCACATCGAGGACATCGACGGCCGGCTCTACGCGTCGATCCGCGTTTACCGCGCCGGCAAGGAGCCGAGGCGTCGCTTGTGGCTCCACGTCGGTCTGCTTCTGCTCACCGTCATCACGACGCTCGGCGCAGGGGCTGAAATGATGCGCGACGAGCCCCGCGGCGCGGCTCTCATCCCGTTTACGTTCGCCTGGAACTCGGCCTCGCGTCTACTCAAAGGGCAGGGCGGGGAGATCGTGCGCGAGCTCTGGCCGAAGTTCCGCGACGACATGGCGAGCGGCATCCCGTACGCGGCCGCGCTGCTCTTCATCCTGCTCGCACACGAGATGGGCCACTACGTCGCCGCGCGCCGGCACGGCATCGACGCGACCCTGCCGTTCCTGATTCCGGCGCCGCACTTCTTCGGCACGTTTGGCGCGATCATCCGAATGCGGTCGCCGATCGTGCACCGCCGTGCGCTCTTCGACGTCGGGATCGCCGGGCCGGTGGCCGGGCTGGTCGCGAGCTTCGCCGTCTGCATCATCGGCCTGCGGCTGTCGGCGTACGCGCCTATATCAATGGTGAGGCCGGGCGAGATCGCGCTCGGCACTTCGGTGGTTTTCGACACGCTGACGCGATTGGTCCTCGGCCCGCTTGGCCCGGCCAAGGCGCTGCTGCTCCATCCGATGGCGGTTGCCGGCTGGTTCGGCTTTTTCATCACGTTCCTGAACCTGCTGCCGCTCGGCCAGCTCGATGGCGGGCACGTGTGGTACGCGCTCATCGGCTCGAAGCAATGGTACGTCGGCGTGGCGGCCTTTGGCTTCCTCATCGGAATGGGGCTGATTTTCCCGGGCTGGGTCGTTTTGGCGGTGCTCGTCGTGCTCGTTTTGCGCATCCGGCACCCGGCCGTGACGGACGAATCGGTCGAGCTCGGCTGGCGCCGGAAGCTGCTCGGTGCGGCCATGATTGTCATGTTTCTGCTGTTGTTCATCGCCGAGCCGATCATGGTTCATTGAGGGAGGCGCCGATGGCCCAACCGGGCGATTACGGGCTGGGCGCGGGGCAGATGGCTCTGCTCGAGCGCCGGGCCACGCGAACGGTCTACATTATCGGCGACAGCGACACGGGCAAGAGCACGCTGGCGGCGGCGCTGGCCGCGCACCTCGCACGCAAGTTCAAGACGGCGCTCGTCGACCTCGACGCCGGCCAGGCGAGCATCGGTCTGCCGACGACGTTTGCGTGGGGGATGTGCGGCCGCAGGGGGCGGGCGAAGACGGGCGGGATGTATTTCACGGGGACGACGTCGCCCTCGGGCTACTTCGAGATCGCGGTCGGCGGCGCGGCGGCGATGGTCTGCGAGGCGCGGGAGCACGCGGCGAAGGTCGTCGTCGATACGTGCGGCCTTGCCTGCGGCCGAGCGGGGATGCAACTCCACCACGCGGCGATCGACGCCGTCCGCCCCGACGCAGTCGTCGCGCTCGAGCGCGAGGGAGAACTTTCCCCGCTGGTCGAGCCGTTCGTCAGGTCCGGCCGGCCGCTGGTGATACGTGCTTCCGTTCCGGACGGCGTCCGGACGCGGTCGCGCGCGGCGCGGCGGAGCTACCGGCGCGGGAAGTTCCGTGCGTATTTCGCGCGGGCGTGCGAGGTGACGCTCTCGCTCGACGAGGTGGGCGTGCTTCGGCCGAGGCCGGACCCGGTCGGGCGAATTGCATCGCTCCGGAACGGTGCCGGGCGGGACGTCGCGCTGGCCATTGTGCGAGCCGTCGACGAGGCGGCGCAGACAATGACGGTCCTCAGCCCGGTCCCGAAGCGGACGGCCGTGCGGGCGGTGGTGCTCGGCTCGATGCGGATCGCCCGCGACGGCCGCCAACTGGCGAGGAACGTGTGAGCGGGCGGGCGTAACACTTGAGCCAAGTGAAGCGGTGGCAAGCGGGGCGGCAGTAGGGCTGTTGAAAAAGTTGCAGGGAACCGCCGACTTGCAAAGTCGGCCTACAGGATCGACCCTTTCGCGGCGTTCTGGGGCCCTTGTAGGCCCGCTCTGTGAGCGGGCGGGCTTTTTCAACAGCCCCGCCAGTCTCCGTTTGCCGCCGGCGGCGGGTAAGGGCCGCGGCCGCGTGTTCGCCACACCCGAGGGCTTGCTGACTGTCGTTCGCCAAGCTCTTGAGTGTGCCATACAACCGCGGCCCGCTTTTCTTTCCGTGAGCGGCGATTCCGGTTGAGAGCGGCGGGACGGTTTGGTATAATTGCCCGTCGCCAGGACAGCAACCCACTGCCGCCGAGTTCAAACGATATGCCAGAAGAGCCGACCGGGGAACAGATTCGCGACATCCGCATCGAAGACGATCTCAAGAGCTCATATCTTCGCTACGCGATGAGCACGCTGATCTCGCGCGCGCTGCCGCGTGTCGAGGACGGCCTGAAGCCGTCGCAACGGCGAATACTCGTCGCCATCAACGACCTCGACCTCGGGCCGCGCTCGAAGCACCGCAAGTGTGCGAAGATCGTCGGCGACACGTGCGGCAACTACCATCCGCACGGCAACCAAGTCGTCTATCCGACCCTCGTCCGCATGGCGCAGAACTTCAACTGCCGCTATCCGCTCATCAACGGGCAGGGGAACTTCGGCTCGCTCGACGGCGACCCGCCGGCGGCGGAGCGATACACCGAAGCGCGGATGGACTACCCCACGATGGAGATGCTCGCCGACATCGAGAAGGACACGGTGGACTTCGTTCCGAACTACGAGGAGACGCGGAACGAGCCGACGGTCCTTCCGGCGAAATTCCCGAACCTGCTCTGCAACGGCTCGTCGGGCATCGCGGTCGGCATGTCGACCAGCATCCCGCCGCACAACCTGTGCGAGGTGGTCGACGCGCTCATCGCCGTCATCGACAACCCCGGGATCGACCTCGCGGGCGCGATGCAGTTCATCCAGGGGCCCGATTTTCCGACCGGCGCGGCCATCTGCGGCAAGACGGCAATCCGCAAGGCATACGCGACCGGCCGCGGCAACGTCGTCGTGCGGGCGAAGGCGTCGGTCGAGACGCGCGGCAGCGACCGCAAGAACATCGTCGTGACCGAAATCCCGTATCAGCTCACGCGCGCGAGCGTCAAGGAGAAAATCGCGGCGGCGGTGAACGCGGGCCGCATCACGGGCATCGCCGACATCCGCGACGAGAGCGACCGCACCGGCCAGCGTATCGTGATCCAGCTTAAGCGCGGCGAAGACGAAAACATCGTGCTCAACCAGCTTTACAAGCACACGCCGCTCCAGACCACGTTCAGCATTCTCCTCATCGCGCTCCACCGCGGCCGGCCGCAGACGATGACGCTGCTCGATATTCTGCGCGCGTATCGGAACCACCGCGTGACCGTGATCCGCCGGCGCACCGAGCACATGCTCCGGAAGGCCGAGGCGCGGGCACACATCCTCGAAGGCCTGAAGATCGCGCTGAACCACATCGACGAGGTCATCGAGCTCATCAAGAAGTCGGAGGACGTCGCCGGCGCCCACGACGGCCTCATGGCGAAGTTCAAGCTGAGCAAGGTGCAGGCCCAGGCCATCCTCGAGATGCGGCTCCAGCGGCTCACGGGCCTCGAGCGCGGGAAGATCGACGAGGAATACCGGGCGCTCATCGAGAAGATCAACGAGTACAAGGCTATTCTCGAGTCCGAGAAGCTCGTGCTCGAGATCATCAAGGAAGAGCTGCTGGACCTGAGGCAGAAGTACGGCGACGAGCGGCGGACCGAGATCAGGGAGAGCGTCGAGGACATCGACCTCGAAGACCTGATCACCGAAGAGAACGTCGCGGTGACCGTGAGCCGCGAGGCCTACATCAAGCGGATGCCGCTGGGCGCGTACCGCACGCAGGGGCGCGGCGGCGTCGGCATCACCGGAGCCAGCACGAAGGAAGGCGACTTCGTCGAGTACCTCTTCACCGCCTCCACGCACGACTTCATCCTATTCTTCACGACGGAGGGCAAGGTCTACTGGCTGAAGGTCTACGACATTCCGATGCTCGGCCGAACGTCGCGCGGGCGCTCGATAGCAAACCTGCTCGAGATTCCGGCCGACGCGGCGATCACGTCGATGATTCCGGCCCGCAGCTTCGACGAGCGCAACCTGATGATGGCGACCGAGCGCGGGATCGTGAAGAAGACGGCGCTCAGCGCGTACGGCCGCCCGCAGCGCGGCGGCATCATCGCCATCAACCTCGACAAGGGCGACAAGCTGATCGGCGTGCGGATGACGTCGGGCGCCGACGAAGTGATGCTGTGCACGCGGGACGGGATGTCGATCAAGTTCACCGAGACCGACGTTCGCCCGATGGGGCGCGCCACCCGCGGCGTGAAGGGCATCAAGCTCCGCAAGGGCGACGCCGTCGTCGGCCTGATCTGCATCCCGACGGACAAAGCGGACAGCATGACGCTCCTGACCGCTTGCGCGAACGGGCACGGCAAGCGGACCGAGTTGTCGGAGTACTCGCTTCAGCGCCGCGGCGGGCTGGGCCTCGTCAACATCAAGACGAGCGAGCGGAACGGCAAGGTCGTGTCGGCGCGCGGCGTCGAGGAGAACGACGAGATTATGATGATGACGTCCGGCGGCATGCTGGTGAGGACGCGAGTTTCTGATATCAGCGTCATCGGGCGGAACACGCAGGGCGTCCGGCTGATCCGGCCGAAGGCGGGGCAGACGCTTGTCGCCGTGGCTCGGCTGCCCCGCAGCGAAACTGGTGAGCAAACACAGTAGGCGCAGGTCGCCAGACGTGACATCCCCCTCACCAACCGACACCCCGGCCCGAGCCGAGGCCCTCCAAAGGCCGGCCAACTACGCGGCCGCGTTCCTGATGGACGTCGTGTTCGGCTGCGTCGGCCTCGGCCTTTCGCTGCTGGGGACGCACCACTTCAAGCTCGGGTACACCTCGCTCGCGATGCTGTTTGCGACCGGCGGGTTCGCGGCGTGCGTGGGGTGCCTGTTCCTCTCCAGGCTCTCGGACCGGTTCGGGCGAAGGCCCGTTATCCTCACCGTCCTCGGCGGAGTGACGGTGACGTCGTTCCTCTTTGGCGTGGCCACGGCGGCGTGGCAGTTGTACGTGCTCGTCGCGGCCAATTCGTGCCTGATGGGAACGTTCTGGCCGAGCCTCGAGGCGCGCATCACCGACGGCGCCGACGGGCGCGAACTGACCAGGCGGCTCGGCGCGTTCGGCGTCTTCTTCTGCCTCGGCCTGATGTTCGGCGATCCTATTGGCGGGTTCCTCGCCCAGTGGCACTTGCGGGCGCCCTTCTTTGTCGCGTCGGGCGTCACGTTCTTTCTGCTCGCAACGCTCGCCCTCGTGTTTCGGCTCGACACGACGCACGACGGCCACCACGCGGGCGGGGCGGCGGGCGATAACAATGAGGCGGACGAAGTCCTGCCCGGCGACGCGGCCCGCAAGGCTTTTCTGCTCGCCGCCTGGGCCGGCAACGCGGTCATCTATGCCGTCACGGCGGTGCTGATGCGGCTGTTCCCCCGGTTCGCCACGCTGTTGGAAGCCGACGGCGGGCTCGGGTTCACATTTCGCCAGGCGGGCCTTATCGGCGGCGCGGCGCCGTTCGCGATGCTGTTCATGTTCGTCGTCCTCGGGCGGTTCCATTTCTGGCATTACAAGTTCCGGTACCTCGCCGCCGGACAGGTCGTCGCCATTTGCAGCCTGCTGCTGTACGCGCTGAGCAGCAGCTTCCCCGTGCTCGTGCTCGCATCGTTCCTGTTCGGCTTGGGCAGGGGCGTCACGTACATCGCGAGTATCTACTACTCGCTGCACGGGCAGGGCGCGCGGGCCGGCCAAAGCGGACTGCACGAGGGAGTGTTGTGCTTCGGCTACGCGGCCGGTATGATTGTCACCGGGCTGATGGCCACGGTCCTGACCTCTCACAGGGCGCCGTACTGGATCTGCCTCGTGGCGCTGGCGGGCGCGATCCTGGCCGAGTGGCTCCTCGTGCGGCGAGGGAAGCGGGCGGAAGCGGAATGAACGCCGATGTCCTGAAGCGGAACCTCGATAACGTGCGCGAGCGAATGGCGTGCGCGTGCGCGCGGGCAGGGCGCGATCCTGCCGGCGTGCGGCTCGTGGCCGTGACGAAGACCGTGACGGCCGACGTCGCGGAGCAGCTCGTCGAACTCGGCGTTACCGACATTGGCGAGAACCGCATTCAGGAGGCTGCGCGAAAGCAGCAGAGGCTGGCCCATCTCGACCTCAACTGGCACATGATCGGCCACCTCCAGACGAACAAGGTGACAGACGCCCTGCGGCTGTTCGGCCTGATCCATTCCGTCGACAGCCTGCACCTGGCGAAGGCGCTCAGCAAGCGGGCGTCATCGCAGGACCTGGTCGCCCCAATTCTCGTTCAGATCGACATCGCCGGCGAGGAGACGAAGTACGGCGTGCCGGCCGCCGACGCCGCCGTCGAGATCGGGCAGATGGCGGAACTGCGCGGGCTGCGCATCGAGGGGCTGATGACGATGGCCCCGTTCGTCGACGACGCCGAGACCGTCCGGCCGGTGTTCGCGCGGCTGCGCGAGTTGGCGGCGGAGATCGACGCGCTCGCGCTGCCCGGCGTCGGGATGAAGCACCTTTCCATGGGGATGACGCAGGACTTCGAGGTCGCCATCGAGGAGGGCGCCACGCTCATCCGCGTCGGCAGCGCTCTCACCTCCGTGCCTGGCACGGAGCAAGGGCGGAAGTGCTGAGCCGGCAAGGGGTTATGGGCGAGGCGCAACGGAGCCAGTCAGCAGGGCAGGGGCCGCCGCCTTACGCGCCGTATTTTTGCAGCCAGCCGGCGTTGGCGAGCATCTGCGGGAGAAGGTCGACGGCGGGGAAGATGCCGAGGCCGCCGTGGTTGCAGGCGCGTTCGCCGAACGCCGCCACGTCGTCCGGGCGGCAGAGCTCGCTCCAGAGCAGCGTCGGCACGGGATGCCAACTGTGGGCCTTCATCACGGCGGGCGTCGAGTGGTCGCCGGTGACGGCGATCACGTCGAATCCGATCTGGCGAACGCGCGGGATGAGCGCGTCGCACTCCTCCATCACGCGGGCCCGAGCGTCGAAGTTGCCGTCCTCGCCGTAGCTGTCGGTCTTCTTGATGTGGACGTAGAAGAAGTCGTAGTTGGCGAAGCTGTCGCGGAGCGTGTCGATCTCGCTTGCGATCGTCTCGCCGGTTTCGAGGACGGCCATTCCGGCGAGGCGCGCGAGCCCGCGGTACATCGGGTACGTCGCGATCGCGGCGGCCCTCGGGCCGAAGAACTCGGTGAAGTCGGGCAGCAGTTCGAAGCGGTCGATGCCGCGCAGCAGGACCATGTTCGCGGGCCGATCGTGCTTCAGCATCTCGCGCGCTTTCGCGGCGAACTCGTTGCACAGTGAAGCAGCGCGTTCGGCCTCTGGCTTCGACGCCTTGATCTGGAGCGGGGCTTTGCCGGTCTGCTGCGGATCGGAATCGTTCAGGCCGCCGTGGGCGTGGAGGTCCGGCCCGCGCAGGACGGCGGCCGCGCGGTGTTCCTTGACGGGCTCGACGAAGAGCTCGACGTCTTCGAGGGTGATCGTGCGGAGCTTCTCGCAGAGCTTCGCATTGATCTCGGTCGCGATCCGGCCGGCGCGGCGGTCGGCCACGAGGCCGTTTTCGTCGAGCGTGCAGAAGTTGATGCGGATGGCGAGGTCGCCGTCCTTGAGCTTGAAATCGATGCCGAGCGCCTCGAGCACGCCGCGGCCGATGTTGTACGCGAACGGG
>JBDREM010000371.1:0-3140 GCA_043819695.1 Planctomycetota bacterium | reverse complement strand
GTTCGGTGTTCTCGATGATCCACTGCCGCACCTTGTAGTCCTGCGGCGTCTTGATCCAGTCCTCGTGGTGCCAGCCGTTGCGGCTCACCTTCCGGAGCGTGCCGGCGGGCGTCTTCTTCGTGTGGATCGCGTAGGTCGTGTCGCGGTCGATTTTCTCTTCGTGGCTGTCCTCGACGCCGTGCTCGACGCGGCCGACCGGCCAGCAGTGGTGGCAGATGCCGAGGCCCGAGTCGATCAGCCGGCGCCAGTCGTCGTTCGATTGCCAGTCGCCCATCAGCCAACTGTAGATCGAGAGCGGCGTGCGGTCGGGCGTGCCGCCGTTCAGGGCGGTTTCGAGGCGCTCGCGCGTCGTCATCGTCACGCTGTGCCCGGTCATCCATCCGCGTCCATTGGTGCTCGTTCGTCATCGACCGTTGACGACTTGCGTCTATTCCGTTGGCATCACCCTCAGCATTCTATAAGTTCCCGCCGTTTTTCGCAATCTGTGTTTTGCGAGGTGAGACCGCGATACCCGCCGGGCCATCTGACGACGCCCTGCAATTGCGCGCCCGCGTGGCCGAGGTCGCCCGAGGTGAAGCTGTCGGTCGCCGGCAACATCCAGGCCGGCGATTTCGAGCAGTTCAAGGCGCTCGGCGAAGCGACGCAGCGACGCAGTGACAGTTGTCGGCCGCGTGCCCCGCGTGGTATACTCCCCCGCGGCCGACGCTACTCGAACGGGAGACCACGCATCAGATTCCTTCACATCGACATCGATACGCTTCGCGCCGACCACCTCGGCTGCTACGGCTATCACCGCAACGCGTCGCCGAACATCGACCGGATCGCGGCGGGCGGCGTGCGGTTCGACAACTGCTTCGCCTCCGACGCGCCCTGCCTGCCCTCGCGGGCCGGGATGTTCATGGGGCGGCACGGAATCCACACGGGCGTCGTCAATCACGGCGGCACGAACGCCGACCCGATGCCCGAGGGAGCCGGCCGCCGGTTCCGGAACTCGCCCCGCCCCTGGCACTGACCGATGGTGATGTCGCGCGGCGGAAAGTACACCGTCTCCGTCAGCCCCTACGCCGAACGCCACAGCGCCTGGTGGTTCTACGCCGGCTTCCGCAAGACGCACAACGCCGGCCCCGAGCGGCCGCGCCGGTTCGGCGAGTTCACCCGCGAAGTCCTCGCCGAGCTCGTCCCGCCTCTAAACCCGTGATCGGGTGACCGTCCCAATGTCCGTGTGTTGCTGTAGCCGAGGGCACTGACCTCGGCCGTGCCGCCCTCAATG
This sequence comes from Planctomycetota bacterium, assembly GCA_043819695.1. GTDB lineage: Bacteria > Planctomycetota > PUPC01 > PUPC01 > PUPC01 > CAYLQD01. The sequence continues at coordinate 1,870 of JBDREM010000371.1, read as the reverse complement.
CGGGCGGCTACAGAAACAGCGCACTAAGCAGGTCGGTACCACACGGACATTGGAACGGTTACCGGACCCGGCCTGTCCTGTTCCGCCCCACCGGGGGGAGGGAGTGTTCTTGAGACGATTTCCAGCCTTCGTCAACACTGCGCTATTCCTCGAACGGCCGCCCTTCCTTGATGGCTTGCTGGATGCGGCCGTAGCGGTCCTGGTCGAACGACCAATACCAGTAGATCGGGTAATAGGCCCAAAGGCCGGGCGTGTAGATTTTCGGGCGTCGCAGGTAGTTCCAGTATACGGCGTGGTCCACCTTCGGCCAGGTCCGGGGAATCACGTACCAGTTTGCGCACATGATGCGGTCAAACACTTTCGAGTACAGCTCCACGGTCTCCTGGGATTCGGACGTCACCAGGACCTGGAGCACCTCGTCCACCGCGGGGTTCTTCAGTCCCATCACGTTGGCCGACCCCTTCACGTCCGCCTCGTCCGACCGAAAATTGCGTGCCAGCTCCCGGCCCGGGGCCTTGCGTGCGTCGAACCAGCCGCCGAGGAGATCGAAGCGGAGGTTCTTGACCCGGTCTTGGAACTCGAGCGGCGTGGCCTTTGCGGTGATCGCTTTGATGCCGACGCGTTTCAGGACTTCCGTGTAGTAGAAGCATTCGGGGGTGTCGTCCAGGAACTCGAGCCGGAGCGTTTTTCCGTCGCGCGAGCGGGCGCCTGCCGACGGATCCCACGTCCATCCCAGCTCGTCGAGACGCCGGCAGGCCGCGGCCACCCGGTCGTCGATGGGGATGCGCTTCCCGTCCGCATCGGTCCCCAGTTCGTAGGGCCCCCGGGTGAACGCCTCCTCGGGGACATGGATCACGCCGTCCCCGGGCCGGTTGTGCTTCTTGGCCAGGGCCCGCAGGATCTCCCGCACCTTCCCGCGCGCCGGTCCCGGCGCCGCGCGAAGCTGCGGCTGGTTGTTGAAGTAGCTCACGATCCTGTCATGCTCGTTGAAGAAGAGGTTCTTGTTGACGTGGTCGAAGTCGTACAGCGAGATGATGACCTTGCGCAGCTCCTTGTCCCGGAAGACGGGCTTGCGCAAGTTGAAGACCCAGCACTTCATGGCCGCCGGCCGCGTCAGCGGAAAGGCCTCCTTGACGATGTAGCCCTTCTTGAAGTAGTCACCCTCCAGGCGCTCGAACACATCTCTCGGCAGCCAGCACAGGTAATCGAGGTAGCCGCTCTTCAGGGCCTCGATCTTCGAGAAATCGTCGTAGTAGACTTGGAACTCGATGCGACGCCAGTTCATGTTGCCCTTGCGGCACGGCAGGTGGTTTCCCCAGTAGTCGTCCCGCCGGTGGTAGACGATGGACTTCCCGAGCACGTACGACTCCACCTCGTACGGCCCGCTGCCGACGGGCGGCATGTTGTCGAAGTCACTGCCCAGGCTCTTGCCCGGAGCGCCGTACACGTGCTTCGGATAGACGACGAGATACGGGATCCAGATCGGCAGGTCGCGCCGGTACTCGCTGAAGAAAACCTTCACGGTGTGCCGGTCGGTCTTCACCAGCCGGTCGACGCCCTTCCAGAAGACTCTGGCGGCGGGGTTCATGTCCGGATCGAAGAGCAGGTCGTAGGAGAAGACGACGTCGTCGGCCGTCACCGGCTTGCCGTCGGAGAAGCGGGCCTCGGGCCGCAGATAGATGGTCATGGACTTCTTGTCGTCGGCGATCTCGAAGTGCTTCGCGAGCAACCCGTACACCGAGAACGCCTCGTCGTCGTCCCACGACTTGATGCCCAGGGGCTCAAAGCAGTGGCCGAGGTCGGGAGCCGGCCTTCCCGTCAGGCCGAAGGGCGACAGCTTGGTGAAATACTCTCCGGGCAGCCGAAGCGT
>JBDREM010000370.1:0-13221 GCA_043819695.1 Planctomycetota bacterium | reverse complement strand
CCGGCCAGGGGTACCCCCTGGCAGCCGCGAGCGATGTGGCGGCCACTGCGGTCGCCGTCCGGGTTCCCTCGGTAGCCGCCACATCGCCAGCCCGCAGCCCGCCGCCCTCCACCGCTCTCAGGGGGGTACTATGTACCTGCGCCGTTCCGCACGCGAAGATCAACGAATCCATCTAAGGAAGCCAGGAAACCAGGTATGAATTCTCCGGCCTTGCTGCTTTCCTCAGAGATCATCCACTGACTGGTGCGCCCCGTTTGACTTTTCGTGCCGGAGGCGGTATTCTCATCGGAGAGCGAGGGTGGCGGAACTGGCAGACGTGCAGGATTTAGGTTCCTGTGCCTTCGGGCGTGGGGGTTCGAGTCCCCCCCCTCGCACCAGGGAGCAAGCGCTATGCCGCCGACCTCGGAGAAGGTGAGCCGCAGCATCGACGTCGTGAAGGTGAGCGAGGCCGCGGCGGCAATCTCGCTCGGCTTCGCCGTCTTCTTCGTCCCGCTCTGCTACAGCACGAGCACGCCCTATGCGCTCGACGTCAAGTGGCCGATATCGGGCGCGTGCGCCCTTGCCGCCGGAGTGCTGCTGCTCGTGCGATGGGCCGCGGGCGGGCGGATTCCGGCCGCCGTCGCCGGCGTCGTGCGCGTCGCAGGGCTGTTCGTCGCGGCCGCGGCCGTCTCGGCGGCGTTCTCCCGGTACAGCGAGATCGGGCTGCGCGAGACGTGGTGGCTTGCGGCGCACGTCATTTTCTTCGTCGCCGCGGCCGTCGTCTTTCGCAGACGCGAGTGGGCCGATTGGTTTGTTGGTGCAGTCCTGGCCGCCGCTGCTCTTGTTGCGGTCTATGGTTGTTGTCAAAGGTTGGGGATCGGCGACGCTGGGCAGACTTGGTTCAAGGGGGCTCGCAAGATAGAGTTCGGGCTCGGCGCCCGCGTGCTCGGCACGATCGGGCTCGAGACGGCGCTCGGCGGCTACATGGCAACGTGCGCCGTGCTTGGGATCGGCGCGCTGCTGCACCTCAGGAAATGGTGGCTGCGGGTCCTGCTCGCGGCCGCGGCCCTGCTGATGATTGCCTGCATGATCTTCAGCGGCACGCGGACCGCATGGTTCGCGTTCGCGATCGGGCTCATTGTCTGTGTCGCGACAGTTGTGACGGGCAGAGAGAAGGGGGCGCTCTGCAGGCTCGGCCGGCTGGCCGCGACAGGCGTCTTCATTGCCGGGATCGCGGCCGCAGTCGGGTTCTCATTTCCCTCGGTTGGGCAGCGTTTGCGTGCCGTCCGGCAACATTTGCCGGGGAGAGTGGTGATATGGCGGAGTGCCGTTGGCATGTTTCAGTCCAGCCCGGTGGTCGGAACGGGTCCGGGCACGTTCACGGTGCATTTCGCCGAGTTTCGCCCGCTCGACTACACGAGCCACCAGGTGACCTCCGTCGTGCTGCACGCCCACTGCGAATATCTCGACGTGCTGGCCGAGACCGGAATGCTCGGGATGGTGTCGTTCATGCTGCTCATTGGGCTCATCGCGGTCGGGAGCGTGCGGGCGCTGAGGCGGCCGGGCGGGGGAGGACGGCCGCTGCTGCTCGCGGCGTTCGCGGCCTCCGTCACGATGCTGGCCCACGCCGTGGCGAGCGTGGACACGCGGTACCCCACATGCTGGCTGATGCTGTGGGCGATGATGGGGCTCGCGGCCGCGCGCTGGCAGGATGCCGACGAAGGCGGCCGGCCGTCGCCCGCGCGTGCCTGGCCGTGGCGCGCGTTCGTTGTCATTGCAGGCGTCGCCGTCGCGGCCGTCATATGGGACGCGCAGGTATGGCGGCCGTACCAGGCGCGGAAGCATCTCGAGAAGGCGGACGGCCGGCAGAAAAAGGGCAAGTGGGTCGAGTCCATCGAAAGCGCGCAACGCGCGCTCGAGCTCGACCCGGTCTCCGTCCCGTCGCATTACGTTCTCGCCAACTCGCTTTTCTATGCCGGGGAGTATGACGCGGCGCTCGATGCGTTCCGCGGGCTCCAGGTCCACTCGCCCAACTACGCGGACATCCACGTGCGGATCGGCGTGCTGAACGCTCTGCTCGGCAGGATGGACGAGGCGCGGCGGGCGCTGCGGCTCGCGCGGCGCTACGGCGTGGCGGAGGGCGTTCTGGCCGAGGCGGATGCTCTGTCCGACGAGCAGCTTCGCGAACGCGCCGTCGCGTTCGAGAAGGGAGACCGTCCGCGCTGACGCCGCTCACGCGGCCGTCTCCGTCGTTGCGACACGGGCGCGCATGTGGTTCGACAGGTACATCTCGGCGAGGAGCACGGCGAGCACGATGCCGGCGAGGTCCGAGGCAAGCTCGGACTGCGACTTCGCGCTCGAGATGTGGTCGAGCAGTTCGTCCTTGTTCTTCGCGATCTTGACCTCACGCTCGGGCAGTAGCGACTTGATGACGTCCTCGTTCTCCTCGAGCCGCTCGATGTGTGACTCCTCGGTGTCGAGGTTCACGGCGAACAAGTGCTCGTCCGGCTCGGCCTCGTTGTCGCGCGCGACGGCGACGCGGTAGAGCCCCGGCCGCTCGACCGCCGAGAGGCTGAGTTCGCCGCTTCGGGGCTCGAGTCGGCCCGTCACGTCCTCGGGCTTGTCGTCAGGCGCCTCGACACCCTTCATTAACGGGAGCGGATCGACGGGCAGCCGCGAGAGCGTGACCGACCGGACGGCCTTCGGCTTCTGAATCGTCAACGCGGGCGCGAGGCCGACAAGGACGTCGCGCGATTCCTGTCGCGACGCAACCAGATGCTTGAGCAACTCGTGCATCAGGACCGGATAGGGGACGGTGCGCGGGAACGTGTTCCAGTCGCGGTCGCACGAGCTCGCGTACACCAGCGCCAAGCCGGTCCCGTACTTACCGATGACGAGCGCCGGGTCGCCGTTCTTGAACGCGAGCACGACCTCGCCCTTCTTGTTGGGCGTGAGCCGCAGGTACGTCTTGAACCTGGCGCCGGCCAGATCGCCGTTCCGCCCGCCTCGCCACCGGTGGAGTATTGGGTGGGCGAGCCGGCCCGGTTCGAGGCGCGTGCCGCCCTCGAGCGTCCGTGCCATGCCGATCACGCACGGCAGCAGGGGGGTCTCGCCCGTTGCGGCGGCCTCGTACGCGGCGGGAACGACGTTGTCGCCTCCGAACACGATGAGGCCGCTGCCGGTCGACACGAACCGGCGGATATTGGTCCAGACCTTCTGCGGGACGGCGCCGACGTTGCACAGTGCGAGGACGTCGATCCCCGCAAGCTCTGCGGCGCCGAGGCCGGCCGCCGTCATCTCGGCGACCTCGAAGGACTGGCCGGCGGCGACGCCCCGAGGCGCGAGGGCCGTCCGCAGGAAGGTCAGCTCATCGCGGCGGGCGACCTCCGACGGCGCTCCGTTCACGAGCACGACCTTGAGCGGCGGGCTGCTCCGGAACGTGAAGTAACGGCGGTTGTCGACGGGCAGGTGATCTTTTCCGGTCACGGCCACGCGGCCCCAGTGCTCCGTCGAGCGCCTCGTGACCGTCGTGGTCAGGCTGATCTCCTCGACCTGGTGTGCGCTGAGGAGCCGGAGGCCGCGCCGCTCGCCGTCGATGGTAAGCTCGACGCGGCGGCCGGCGGTGCCGACGGCGCCGGCCTTCGCTTTGACCTCGAGCTCGGCGCCGGTGGACGCCGTGACCGGCGCGGAGACGCCGAGCAGCGCAGGGTTCAGCGGCCTCGCCGGCCCGCTGTCTGCTATATAGATTGCTATGTTGCCCGTCTTCTCGCCCGCGGGCACGGCCCGCGGCCACGACTGCGCGGTCATGTCGGTGAACACGAACACGGCCTTGCCGGCTCCGCTCACCTTGTCGAGCATCTTAACGGCCTCGGCGACCGCGCGGGCGCAGTCTCCGCCGCGGTACGAAGGCTCGGCCTCGCGGATGTGTTTCTTGACTGCGTCGAGGTCGAAGGCGTGGTTGAAGTCGGTGATCACGGGTTTCGGCGCGGGCCCGGCGAAGAGAAGGCAGACGCGGCTCTTGCCCGGGGCGAAGGAGCCGATCGCGGCGAGCGCCATTTCTTTCGCCTTCTCGAACGACGATGAGCCTCCGTGCTCGTAGAGCATGCTGTACGACGTGTCGAACACGATCACGGCGGTGACGGTCACTTGCGTCCGCCGGATGTCGCCCGTCTCGCCTTCTATCAGGGGCCGGGCGATGACGAAGGCAAAGAGCGCCAGCGCGGCCATTCTCAGGAGCAGGAGGAGAAGCTGCTTGAGTTTGAACTTGGTCGCGGTCTTGCGGTGCGAGGCGAGGATGAACCGGAGCGCGGGGAAGGGCGTTCGCTTCGGCTTGTTCCGGGCCGCGAAGTGGATGATGACAGGCGCGAGCGCGCCGAGCGCCAGCCACACCAGCGATGGATGGTAGTACTCGAACATCAGCGTCCGGACCGCTTCATCAGGTATGCCATCAGGGCCTTGTCGAACGACGTGGCTGTGTCGATGTTGAAGAAGTCGATGTGGCGCTTGTGGAGTTCGCTGCGATACGTCTCGATGAATTCGCCGAGCGCCTTAATGTACCCGGCCCGGACGCTCGCTGCGTCGGTGACGATCGTCTCGCCCGTCTCGATGTCCTCGAACCGCCTCGCGTCGCCGAACGGGAACTTCGCCTCGGCCTCGTCGAGTATGTGGAAGACGATGATGTCGTGCCCGTCGTAGCGGAGGTGCGCGAACGCGTCGAGCACGTCGTCCGGGTCGTCGAGCAGGTCGGACATGACGACGACGAGGCCGCGCTTGTCGATGACGCCCGCGACCTGGTGCAACTGCTCCGAGACCTTGCACTGCTTGCCGGGCTTTGTGTCGTTGAGGATCTTGAGGATGCGGATGATGTGTTTGCGCTTGCTCTTCGGCTTGAGTACCGCGCGGATGGCGTCGTCGAACGTGATAAGGCCGACGGTGTCCTGCTGCGACGTGACGAGGAAGGCGAGCGCGGCCGAGATGTAGGTCGCGTATTCGAGCTTGGTGAGGCCGGTGGTGCCGTAGCCCATCGAGGCCGACGCGTCGACCACGAGGTGGCACTCCATGTTCGTCTCGGCCTCGAACCGCTTGACGTAGTACTTGTTCGTGCGGGCGTAGACCTTCCAGTCGAGGTCCTTGATTTCGTCGCCGTGGACGTATTTGCGGTGGTCGGAGAACTCGGCGCTGAATCCCTTGAACGGGCTGCGATGGAGGCCGGAGAAAAACCCCTCGATGAGGAACTTGGCCTTGAGGTCGAAGCGCTTGACGCGGGCGATGACGTCGGGCCGCAGGTACTGTTCGGCGCTGGGCATTCGGCCGAGTCCTATCTGAGGGCCGCGACGGCCTCGCTGCGGGTCCCGTGAATGCTGAAGAGCTTCTCGAGGCCGGTGATCTTGAAGACCTCGGCGATCCTCTCGTCGAGCGAGCAGAGCGTGAGATGGCCCTGCCGGTCCGTAACTACCCGGCCGCTGAGCTTGATCAGCTTCCCCAGGATGGCGCTGGAGATGAACTCGACGCCGTCGAAATCGATGACGACCTTTGGCGCCTCGAGGCCCTCGATGACCCGGACGACCTGCTCCTCGAACGAGCCGCTCATGTCGACGGGCACGCGCAGGCTCCGTATTGCGACTATGGTGATGTCGCCGATATGCTCGATGTCAAGTTCAATCAGTTTCTCGGTCATTCACTTTTCTCCGTAACCGGGCCCGCGGCCCGCTCGCTCTCTACTGGAACGGCCCGAAGATGAAGGACGTGACGGCGCTGACCGGGGCGCTGTCCCGCGCGTTCTCTATCGTGTCGATCGCCCTCGCGAGCAGCCTCTTCACCTGTTCGTAGAGCTCGGGGTCGTTGACGAGCTTTCCGATCGTGCCCTCGCCGTTGGCGATCTTGGCCGTCGCGTCGCTCGCGTGTTTCGCGAACGCGTTCGCGTTGTTGTACAACTCGTCGTCGGTGACGAGCTTGCCCAGTGTGCCCTTGCCCTCGCTCGCATTCTGCATGATATCACTTGCGTTGGCGAGAGCAAGGTTCGCGTTGTCGTAGAGCCGGCCGTCGTTCACGAGCTTGCCGACGGTCCCGCTGCCCTCGTCGATCTTGGCGGCGATGGACTTCATGCTGGCGGCGGCGGCGCGGAGGTCGTCGACGATGGCCCCGCTCTCGTCGTTCATCAGCTTGGCGAGTGCGCCCTTGCCCGAGTTGAGCTTCGTTGCCACCTCCTTGAGCTGCACGTAAACTTCGTCTTCGTTAATGAGCCGCCCGACCGTCCCCTGGCCCTTCTCGATCCGTGTGGCGATCGTCTTGAGCGACCCGGATATCTCGCGGATGTCCTCGTAGAGGTCGTCTTCCATCACGATCTTGCCGAGCGTGCCCTTTGCCTCGGTGATGGCCTTCACGGCCTCTTTGAGCTCGCCGATGACGTCGGCGATCCCGCCCATGATGTCCGACGAGGCCGGATCGCCCTTCAGGTCCTTCACGTCGGGCGATGTGTCGCCCGGCCGGCCGGGGTCGATGGCGAGGAACTTCCCGCCGAGCGCCGTGGCGTCGCGCACGTTGATCCGGTAGTTTTCGTATATGGGCGCCTCGGCGTCCATCACGAGTTTCAGCCGGAAGATCGGCCCCTTCTCGTCGGACTTGGTGAACTTGATGCTGCGCACCTCGCCCATGCGGTGGCCGAGGATGCGAACGTCGTCGCCCGCCTCGAGCCCGGACAACTCGCGCAGCTCGACGAGCCACGTCGTCTTCGGTGAGAACAAATCGAGCCCGCTGACCGCGATCGTGCCGAACGCGGTCAGGCAGAGCGCCAGCATGAACACCGCGCCAACCAGCATTTCCTTCCTCATCGCTCGCCCTCCTTCTGTTCCGGTCTACGCCATTGGTCCCTCGATGCGGCCCTCGACAAACTGCCGGACGACTGCGTCGTCCGAGCTCTTGATCTCGTCCGGCGTGCCGACCTGCACGATTCGCCCGCCGTAGAGCATCGCGATACGGTCGGCGATCGCGTAGGCGCTGGCCATATCGTGCGTGACGACGACCGACGTCACGCCGAGCTTCTCTTTCACGTCGATGATGAGCTTATTGATTCGGCTGGCCATTACGGGATCGAGCCCGGACGTCGGCTCGTCGTAGACTATGATCTCGGGGTCGAGCACAATTGCCCGCGCCAGGCCGGCGCGCTTCTTCATCCCGCCGCTGATGTCGGCCGGCATCTTGCCGGCGTGTTCGTCCAGGTCGAGCAGGCGGAGCTTCCCGCGCACCTTCTCGTCGATCGCGGCGGCGCCCAGCTTCGTGTGCTCGCGCAGCGGCAGGGCGACGTTGTCGTATACGCTCAGCCAGTTGATGAGTGCGCCGGACTGGAACAGCACGCCGAACTTGCGCCGCAGGTCGAACGTGCCCGTCTTGTCGAGCGCGGCGACGTCGACACCGGCGACCGTCACGGTGCCGCGGTCCGCGTGCAGCAGGCCGACCATGTGCTTGATCGTCACGCTCTTGCCCGAGCCGGACCGGCCGATGATGACCATCGTCTCGCCCCGCTCGATCTCGAGGTCGACGCCGTTCAGGACGACCTGCCCGGCGAGCCGCTTGTGCACGTCTTTCAGCGTTATCATCATATGTACCTGATGATGCTCGTGAGGAAGTAGTTGAAGACGATGATCAGGGTCAGTGCGACCACGACCGAGTTCCTCGTCGCCTGCCCGACCCCCTCGGCGCCTTCCGACGGCTTCACGCTCAGGCCGAGCGCGCAGCCGACGACGGCGATCGTCAGCCCGAACACGGGCGCCTTGATGAGCAGGCCCGAGAGGATGTCCTTGTTCGTCAGCGTTCGCTGCGCCCAGTCGAAGTAGACGCGGTAGTGGATGCCGAGCTGGTACTTGCCGACGAGGGCGCCGCCGAGGATGCCGACGAGGTCGGCGTAGGCCGTGAGCACGGGCGCCATGACGGTCAGCGCGATCAGCCGCGGCAACACGAGGAACTTCGCCGGGTCGATCGACATGACCTCGAGCGCGTCGATCTCTTCGGACACGCGCATCGTGCCGAGCTCGGCCGCCATCGCCGAGCCGACCCGAGCGGCGAGGATGACGCCGACCCATACCGGCCCGAGCTCGCGGCACATCGACGCCGCGACGATGGCGCCGATCCGCGCCGACTGACCCCAGTCGCTCAGCTCGATCCCGATCTGAAGCGCGATCACCATCCCGCTGAACGCGGCGACCAGCATCGCCACCGGCAGGCTGTTCACGCCGCACACCAGCATCTGCGCCATGATCTCCGAGCGCTTCTTCCAGGCCGAGCCGATGTAGCCGAGGGATCGGAACATCATCAGGAGAGCTTCGCCCGAGAGCTCCGTCATGTTCAGGATCGCGCGCCCCGTCGCCGTGAACACCCCGGTCCCCGCTGTGGTACGTATCGTCGGCGTCACTGGCCGCCCTCTCTGTCAACCGTCCAGGGAATAAAGAGCACGTTGTACGTTCGCTTGCCGGGCTTGTCGGCAAAGCCGAACATTCCCATCAGCGTGTGAAATGCGGTGAACTCGCCGGCGGCGCGCTTCGAGCTGAAGAGCGGGAATATGCGCAGGGCGCTCGAATCGTCGTCCCGGTCGTAGCGGAACGCGCCCCACAGCGCCCGCGTCGACCGCCAGGGGTCCTCGGGCGAGTCCGGCGGGATCGCGCGCGACTCGTGCTCGAAGACCCGCCAGATGAACGAGTAGAACCGGTCCCAACCCTGAGGGTCCGGTATGCCGCGGAAGGCGAGCGTGCCGAAGTACGTGTTGCCGAGTCCGTCGCGCTTGTAGTAGTAGAGCGGCCAGAGGATGTTCTCGTAGTCGGTTCGCTCCTCCCCGGCGGCGTTTTCCCATTCGTTGTGGATGGACCTGTAGATGATGAAGAGCGACCATCCGCTCATGAACGACTTGTCGGTCTCGCGGACCTCCCGGCGGTAGAGCGGCCAGAGGACGTAGTGGCGGCGGACGTGCGCGTCGTCGATGTAGCCGAAGAACGGCCAGACCTGGCGGCGGCAGTAGTCCTTTCCGTTGCCGATGCGGAGGATGGGCCAGGGCGTCACGTAGTCGCTGCGCCCGGTCTTTTCGTTGTGCGCGTGCGAGAAGAGCGGCCAGATGACGTTGTGCGTCGTGACGGCGCCTCTCTTCTCCCGGCCCCAGAACGGGAAGAGCGCGCTGCCCTTGGTGTCGCGCTCGCCTTCTTCGGGCTTCTCGGTGTACCAGAAGAACGGCCAGAGGAAGAACCAGCGCGGCGGGTCGTCTTGCCGTTTCATCTTGCCGATGAGCGGCCAGGCGTACCAGCGGTCGCGCCCGCCGCCGCTCGCGTAGTTGAAGAACGGCCAGAGGAAGTTGTACGACTCGCGCTCGCCGGTCGTCACGTGCGAGTAGAGCGGGAACAGCACGAAGCGGATCTTGTCGCGGCCATACACGTTCTTGAGAACGCCGCCGATGGGGACGACGGCGTGGTATGGGCCGCGGTCGTCGGAGTGGCCGCCGAAGTAGAGCGGGAAAAGCGCCCAGTGATGCCAGTGGACGCCCTCGTCGGTCTTGTCGCGGACGTTGTAGTACAGCGGCAGGAAGATTGTGCGGCTCATCGGCTCGCAGGACTCGTGGCGATAGAGCGGATAGAGCGCCAGGACCTGGGTGGCGGAACGTCCTTCGGCGGGCTTCGCGCGCGGCGGGATGCGCCGGGCGAGCGTGGCAAGCGTCGCCGGCGGCGCGAAGAACGGCACGTCAAACTGAGCCTTGCGGCCCTGCGGCACGTGATAGTAGTTTCTAACGCTGAACAGCGGCCGCATTCCCCATTGTACGGTCGATTCTTTCCATTGCCAGTCGATCATCGGGCCGAGCGGGGCGACGGAGCCGGGCAGCCGCTCGGTCTCGCGTTCCGCCAGAGGCAATCGGTCGAGCGAATCCACCGATCCGCAGCCGGCCGCGGCAAGGCAGGCGAACACACACACGGCGAAGCAGTTCATGCCGGTGCAGAGCTGCCTGAGCATACGTCCCCCGTGTCGTGGTACTTGCTGCTTAGTCTTCCGCCTCGTCCGCGAGCTTGAAGACGCAGTACTCGCCGCACATCGAGCAAACCTCGTCGTCGGCGGGCCGGCCGGCCTCGCGCACCTTCCGGGCCGTCGCCGGATCGATGCAATACTCGATCAGCGCGGCCCAGTCGCGCTTGCGGCGCAGGGCCGAGAGCTTCCGGTCCCAGTCTGCCGCGCCCGGAATGCCCTTGCCGATGTCGCCCGCGTGGGCCGCGATCCGCGCCGCGACAACGCCGAGCCGCACTTGCTCCTCGTCCGGCAGGCTGAGGTGCTCGGACGGCGTGACGTAGCAGAGGAAGTCGGCGCCGGCCGCTGCGGCGATGGCCCCGCCGACGGCGCCCGTGATGTGGTCATGGCCCGGCGCGACGTCCGTCACGATCGGGCCGAGCACGTAGAACGGCGCTCCGCCGCATACTTCCTTAGCCAGCTTGACCTGCGCCTCGATCTGGCCGATGGGCACGTGGCCCGGGCCTTCGATTATCACCTGCACGCCCGCGGCGACGGCGCGCTCGCGCAGTTCGCCCAGCATCATCAGCTCGTGCAACTGCGGGCGGTCGAGCGAGTCGGCCAGGCACCCCGGCCGCAGCCCGTCGCCCAGGCTGAACGCGCAGTCGTGCTCGCGGGCCATGTCGATCAACTCGTCGTACCTCTCGTAGAGCGGGTTCTCCTGGCCCGTGTGCTGCATCCAGCCGGCGAGGAAGCTCCCGCCGCGCGAGACGATGCCGCAGACCCGCTTGCTCTCGCGCAGCGAGCGGATCACGTCGCGCGTCACGCCGCAATGTACCGTGACGAACGCGATGCCGTCGGCCATGTGATTGTGCACCGCTTGCAGCATGTCGTCGGCGGTCATGTCGACCACGCGCCGGCCGCGCGACGCCGCCATCGCCCCGGCCTCGTAGACGGGGACGGACCCGACGGGCACGGTTGCGCGCGCGATGATCTCCTTGCGGATCGCCGAGATATCGCCGCCGGTGCTCAGGTCCATCACGGTGTCGGCGCCGGCCTCTTCGGCCGCGGCGAGCTTCCGCAGCTCGCGGCCGAGGTCGGCGTAGTCCTTCGACGTCCCGATGTTCGCGTTCACCTTCGTCAGCAGCCCGGCTCCGACCGCGCAAGGCTTCTCGGGCGGGTTGACGGAATTCGTAAGGACGACGGCCCGGCCCTCGCGGACCAGCTCGCGCAGCCTCTGCGCGTCCACCGGCTCGCGCTCGGCGGCCAGTTTCATTTCCTTCGTCGGCTCGTCCGACGTTCTTGCTGTCTCGAGTTGCGTCACTTCGTTCCTCGGCACCTGTTCCCGGTCGTTCGTCTCTTCGGCCTGCGTCTTGGGGGCCGGGTTGCGCCCGCGTCTTCATCAAGCATCGCCAGTTCCTCGGCGGTCAGCTTGCGATACGCGCCCGGCTGAAGGTCTGAATCGGTCAGCCGGCCGATGGCCGTCCGCTTGAGCCCCCGCACGCGGTGGCCGAGCGCGGCGAACGCGCGGCGGATCTCGCGGTTCAGCCCCTGACGAATGACGACGCGGACGCTCGACCGGCCGCGGCCGGCCGGGCGCGAGCTGACCTCGTCGAACCCGACCACGCCCTCGGCGAGGTACACGCCCTTCTTGAGCTTCGCGGCGCTCTCGGCCGTCAGCGCTCCGTCGATCTCGACGGCGTATACCTTCGCCACGCCGTACCGCGGATGCGCCAGCCGGTTGGCGAGCGCTCCGTCGTTCGTGACGATGACGAGCCCTTCGCTGTCGACGTCAAGGCGCCCGACGGTGAACAAGCGCTGCTCGACGCCGCGGATGAGATCGACCACGCGGCCGCGGCCGCCCTCGGGCGCGCTGCTGCAGACCAGCCCGCGCGGCTTGTTCACGAGGAAGCGCAGCGGCTCCTCGGTCTTGATCTGTTCGCCGTCGCAGCGGATGAGGCTCGCCGCCGGGTCGGCCTTCGCGCCGAGCTCGCGGACGACCGAGCCGTCGACCGTCACGCGGCCGGCGGCGATCAGCTCCTCGCACTTGCGGCGCGACGCGATGCCCGCTTTCGCCAGGATTTTTTGCAGCCGTTCCATCTCGCCGGACATGATACTGCGAGCTTCCGTCCAATGCAATAGAACGCGCGGGCGCCTGCGACGAGCTTGACACAACTCCGGCCCAAGCCTAGAATTCGGAGGCCGCCCCGGCCCTGTTTGCGCGAGGACGAGAATGTCTTTCCTGGTCGCCATCCCGGTCTACAACGAGGAGCAGCACGCGGGTCTCGTCATCAGCGAGATCACGTGCTGCGTGCGGGACATCCTCGTCGTCGACGACGGCTCGACCGACCGCACGCCCGAGATCCTCGAAACGCTCCAGAAGCACGTGCCTGGCTTGAAAGTACTCCGGCACACTGTCAATCTCGGCTACGGTAAGAGCCTCATCGAGGCGTTCGATTACGCGATCGGGAACGGCTATGAGCACGTGATCACGCTCGACTGTGACGAGCAGCACGAGCCGGCGGCCGTCCTCGAGTTCGTGATGGCGGGCGGCTCGCACGACATCGTCTCCGGCTCGCGGTATCATCCCGAGAGCTTGTGCGAGGGGACCCCGCCGCCCGAGGAGCGGCGCCGCATCGGACGCGAGATCGTCGCACGCGTCAACGAGGTCACCGGCTACGACCTGACCGACGCGTTCTGCGGGTTCAAGATGTACCGCGTCGGCGCGCTCGACAAGCTGCGCCTGACCGAGGCCAGCTACGGCATGCCCATCCAGCTCTGGCTGCAGGCGTGGAAGGCCGGGCTGACGGTGATCGAGAAGCCCATCGCGCTGAAATATCTTGACGCCCAGCGCACGTTCGGCTGCGAGCTCGACAACGCCGAGACCCGCCTCCGATATTACCATTCGATTATCGACCGGGAGCTGCGGGCGGACAAGTGACCAGGGGCGCCGCAGCCCGGCGTCAACTGTTCGGGGCGGGCGGTTCGTCCTCGGGCGACCCGGCCGGAGCGATTCGTTCGGGTTTCGAAGAAAAGAAGCCGGCGCCGGCTCGGGCGGCCAGCAGCGCCCCGGCTCCGATGAGGAGGGCGTCCCAAAAGCGCAGGCAGAGCAGGAACGCCATGCAGTTCGCCAGATCGTGGGGCTCGCCGAGGCCCATTACGGCGAAGGCGCCGATGAGGCCGGTGTCGAGCACCCCCGCGCCGGACGGCGTGAGTTGGAAGGCGAGCAGCGCCTGGCCGACCGCGAAGAGGAGACACAGTTGGGCGAGG
>JBDREM010000369.1:0-8417 GCA_043819695.1 Planctomycetota bacterium | reverse complement strand
ACGCAGAGCACGGGAGGACACGCGGGGATTATACAGACGGGGTCTGGCCGCGTCAACAAGGAACCGGCGATCCACAGGAAATGACGCGGCCTACTCGACGGAGAACTGCATGGGCCAGATGGAGCTCATCTTCATCCAGATCACGAGGTCGTCGCCGGCCTTGCCCCTCTCGACGCCGATGCGCAGGTTCTTGCCCGCCTCGGCCGCCTGCCCGTTCACCTTGACGGCCGGCGCGGCACCGTCCCAGCCGCGAATGACGAAGACGGGGTCGACGAGCGGCGAATCTTCGCTCGCGGCGATGGCGAACCCGACGCGGCGTTTCCCCGCCGTGCCGAGCGCCCGCAGGACGTACGCCCTCTCTTTCTTCTCGAATCCGGCCGACATTGTGCCCGCGCCCGCGGGCGTGAGCTTCGGCGCCCTGAGCCATGACCTCGCGAGCGGGACGAGGGCCTTCGCCTTGGTCGCGTCGGTCGCGGCGTCGGTCATGCCGATGAGGTAGATGCTGGTGAGCGTGTTCTTCGTGCGCTCGTGGAACCGCCAGTCGATGACGTGCGACAGCGCGACGGTGTAGTACTTGTCCCACTTTGCGCCGCTCGGCCAGCCGACGAAGACCCGCTCGCCGAGGTGCTCGTGGTCGGCCCAGGGGCCGCGAAACGCCTGGATCTTCGGGTCGGTGTCGGGCACGATGGTGAACGGCTTGAAGCGCGTCTCCAGGTTGACGACCTGGATGTTGGCGTCTTTCAAGAGCGCGCCCTCGGGCGGGTACGGCTTGAACGGGATCGTCTTGGCCTCGCCGTTCATTCGGATGAGGGTGAGCGCGTTCACGTCGATGTCGTCGGTCGGCGGGCGGCCGTCGCCGTTGATGATGGTCGTCTCCTGAGTTTCGAACGGCGGCTTGCCGTCGACCCAGTGCGCGGCGGCGGCCTCGGCGAGCCCGGTGTATATCTTGACGACGCGGACGTGCGTGCCGTCGGGGTAGATCGTGAACCGCTCGTCGACCCAGTCGCCGTTGCCGTATGGCGAGCCGCTCGGGACATCGTTGTGCGCGATGACGCCGTTCTTGTCGCAGAGCGCGGCGCGCGTGCGAACGATGATCCGCGCGGCCGACTGCTTCTCGATCCACATTCGCGCGTAGCGGTTCGCCTTGTCCTGCTGAACCTCGGCGGGCCCGTCGCAGTTCTTCGCGTCGGCCGTCTCCGCGTAGCCCGGCGCGCAGATGATGTTCTTCTCGCCTATGAAACCCGTCAGCCAGGGCGGGCGGAAGATCATCCGGTAGGGAACGTTCTCGAACGTGACCATGACGGCCGTCGTGCCCGGCTCCAGTTTCTGCGGCTCGGTGAGGCCCACGGCCTCGAACTTCACCGCCGGCGGCTGCGCCGGCTTCTCGTCGGCCGCGGGCGTTTTCTCAGCCGCCTGAGCGGCCGCAACGCAGCGCGCGAAAACAAGAACGAGCGCCACGATGGTAATGGTGCGCCGTTTCATCCGCCTACCCTTCTTAAGAAGCCCGCCCGCCACGTTTCCGCGCACCGCGCACTTATACGCATGAGGCAGGCTCGCGGGGCGTTGACGCGGCCTACGTCTCCTCGCGCTTCGTCAGTTCGTACGTAATGCCGTAGGCCTCGCCGTCGAACTCGGTCTCGACCTTGTAGCCGGTGTTGTGGAAGATGGCGAGCATTGGCTTGTTGGATGCCAGCACGGCGGCGGTGAAGCGGCGCACGCCGCGCTGCCGCGCGATCTGTGTGATGTAATCGAGCAGGAAGCTGCCCATTCCTTTCTGCTGCCACTCGTCCTGTACGATAAAGGCGACCTCGGCCGCCTGCGTCTTGGGATCGAGGAAATATTGCGCGATGGCGACGACCTCTTCGCCGGCCGGCCCGGGCACGACGCCCACGATCGCGAGGTCGTTCTCATAGTCGATGTTCGTCAGCTTCTGGACGTCCTTGTGCGGGAACGTCATCGTGTGCGTGAAGTATCGGGAGCGGACCGACTGGGTGCTGAGCGAGTAGAGCATTTCCGAGAGGGCCGGCTCGTCGGTCGGCTTGACGGGCCGGAAGAAGATTTGCGTGCCGTCGCGCAGCGTGTCGTAGCGTTCGAGTTCCTCGGGATAATGCACGTGCTCCCAGGACATCTCGATCTGGTCCTCGTGTATGTGCTTGTGAGCCTTCGCCGCCTGGAGCAGCTCGTTCCTGAACTTCGGATGCGCGACGTTGATGAGCGCGAGGACCCGCTCGCGGATGCTCTTGCCGTGCAGGTAGGCGATGCCGTACTCGGTGACGATGTAGTGGACGTCGCCGCGCGTCGTGACGACGCCCGCTCCCTCGGTCAGATGCGGAACGATCCTCGATACCGTCCCGTTCTTCGCGGTCGACGGCATGGCGATGATGCCCTTGCCGCCGCGGCTCCGCGCCGCCCCGCGAATGAAATCGACCTGCCCGCCGAACCCGCTGTAGAACTTGTAGCCGAGCGAGTCGGAACACACCTGGCCGGTGAGGTCCACCTCGACCCCCATGTTGATCCCGACCATCTTCTCGTGCTGGCTGATGACGAACGGATCGTTCACGTACTCGGTCGGATGGAACTCGAAGAGCGGGTTGTTGTCGATATAGTCATAAAGGCGCCTCGAGCCCATGGCAAAGCTGGCAACGATCTTGCCGCGGTTGATGGACTTCTTCGAGCAGGTGATGGCCCCGCTGTCGATGAGGCCGATGATCCAGTCGCCGAACATCTCGGTGTGGATGCCCAGGTCCTTCTTGCCCTTGAGGAACTCGGCGAGCGCCTGCGGGATGCGGCCGATGCCGCACTCGATCGTACTGCCGTCCTCGACGAGACGGGCGATGTTCTCGCCGATCCGGCTCAATATCCCGTCCGGCCCGGGCACATCCACTTCGATGACGGGCTCGTCGTAGGGGACGAGCATATCGATATTGTTCACGTGGATGAAACTGTTGCCGAGCGTGCGGGGCATGTTGGCGTTGACCTGTGCGACAACGTACCTCGCGTTCGCGGCGGCCGATTTCACGATGTCGACCGAGACGCCGAAGCTGCATTGGCCGGCGGCGTCGGGCGGCGAGACGCTGATGAGGGCGACGTCGATCGGAATGCGGCCCGACTCGAACTGCCGCGGGATGTCCGAGAGGAAGATGGGCGTGTAATCGCCGATGCCTTCTGAGATCGGCTCGCGCACGTTCTCGGCCACGAAGAACGTATTCATCTTGAACCGGTCGGTGTATTTCCGGTCGGCGTATGGCGCCGGGCCCATGGTCAGGAGATGGATGATACGTGTGTCGGCCACGTCACGGGCGTGAATCATCAGCATTTCGACAAGGTATTGCGGCTGGGCGCAGCCCGTTCCGATGAAGATGCTGTTGCCCGGCTTGATCAGCCTTATCGCCTCGGCCGCGCTGCCGACGCGATCTGCGTACTTCTGCTTCCAGTCGAATTCGACCATCGTGTCCCTTACTTTCTTGCTCCTTCTTACACTTCGCTCAGCGCGATTCTCGCGTCGACGGCGACGGGCGTCGTGCCTTCGGGGCCGACGACGTAGGGGTTGATGTCTAATTCCCGTACTTGCGGGAACTCGGTGACGAGCTGCGAGAGACGCTGCAGCCCTTCGGCCACCGCCCCGATGTCCACGCCCTCGCGCCCCCGTACGCCCTTGAGCAGCCGATAGGTCTTGGTGCTCATCAGCATCTCTTTCGCTTCGTCGGCCGTCAGCGGGGCGAGGTAAAACGCCACGTCCTTCAATGTCTCGACCAGGATCCCGCCCATGCCGAACATCATGATCGGGCCGAACTGCGGGTCGCGGCTCATGCCCAGGATGACCTCGTGGCCCGACGAGCACATTTCCTGGACGAGCACACCGAGGATCGCCGCCTCCGGCACCTTCTTGGGAATGCGATACATCATGAGATCAAACGCGTCGCGCACCTGCTGCGCGTTGGCAAGGCCGACCCTGACCCCGCCCATGTCCGACTTGTGCGAGATGTCCGGCGACCAGATCTTCAGCACGACCGGGTAGCCGAGCTGGTCGGCAATGTTCGCGGCCTGGTCGGCCGTGCTGGCGAGCTCTCCCTTCGGCGTCAGGAAGCCGTAAGCTTCGAGCACCTCCTTCGATTCCGCCTCGCCAAGCTGGGACACGCCGCGCCGGAGGCTCCGGCCGATGATCTGCTCGACCTTCCTGCGGTTGACCGGGAAGAGCTTCACGATGCGCTTCGGCCGCGCGCGCCAGCAGACGTGGTCGGCCATAGCCTTGATGACGGCGACCGCGCTCTCGGGCGAGTCGTAGTTGGGCACGCCGCCCTCCTGGAGAATTCGCCGTGCCTTCTCGACCATCTGCCCGCCCATGAAGCAGGCGAGGACGGGCTTCGCGTCGTTTCCTTTCGCAAGCTGTGCGACTGTCCCGGCCGTGGCTTCGCATTTCGTCATCGCCTGCGGCGTCAGGAGCACGAGCACCGAGTCCACGTTCGGATCGTCAAGGGCCGCCTTCAGCGCAAGTTCATACCGGCCGGCGGGGGCGTCGCCGAGCACGTCGATGGGGTTGTGCACGTTGGCCGCGGGCGGGAGCGCGGCGGCCAGCTTGTCAACCGTGCCGCCGGCGAGTTTCGCGAACGTCAGGCCCTCGCGCTCGATGGCGTCGGCCGCCATGATGCCCGGCCCACCTGCGTTCGTTATCACAGCAACGCTCGGCCCGCGCGGAAGCGGCTGGCCGGCGATGGCCTGTGCGATGTCGAATTGCACCTTGATCGAGTTGCACCGGATGATGCCGGCCCGCTCGAACACGCATTCGTACGCGGCCTCGTCGCCGGCGAGGCTGCCCGTGTGCGAAGACGCCGCCTGCGAGCCGGCGCCCGTCCCGCCTGACTTCATCAGCAAAATCGGCTTTCTTTGAGAGATCTCCTCGGCCTCGCGCACGAACGCTATGCCGTTCGTGATGCTCTCCAGGTAGCCGGCAATGACGCGCGTGTCCGGGTCCTCGCCAAGGGCCCTCAGGATGTCCAACTCGCTGATGTCGGCCTTGTTGCCGATGCTCACCATCTTGCTGAAGCCCAACGCCTGCGTCCGCGCCATGTCGAGGATTGCCGCGAGGAGCGCCCCCGACTGCGAGAAGTAACCGATATCGCCCGCCCTCGGGAGGTCGCCGCCGAACGACGCGTTCAGCTTCCTGCCCGGGACCATCAGGCCGAGGCAGTTCGGCCCGATCACACGCATCCTCGCGGCCCGCGCGATCTGAAGGACCGCTTGCTCGAGCCTCCCCCCTTCCTCGCCGGTTTCCTTGAACCCGGCCGAGATGATGATGACGGCCTTCACGCCCGCGTCGGCGCAGTCGCGCATAACGGCCGGGACTATCGTCGCCGGCACGGTGATGACGACGAGGTCGGGCGCCTCGCCGACCGACTTTACATCGGGAAAACACTTAAGCCCCTCGATCTCGTTCGCCTTGGGGTTGACGGGGAGAATCTTCCCCTCGAACCCGCCGCGGATCAGGGCGGTGAGAAGCTCGTTCCCGACCTTCCCCTTCTCGCGCGACGCGCCAACAACGGCGACCGAACTCGGCTCAAAGAACGCTCGCAAGCTCATAAAAACTCGTCACCCCTTTTTCCGGTTCTCTTTGAGATTACAGGCCATGCAGCGGGAACACGTTCGCCCTTATTGCCTCAATGGTGGCTTCGATGGCCGGCTCGACCTCTCTTCGCTGCTCGTCGCTCGGGACGAGCGCGCGGTCGTGCAGGCCGCCGTGCCAGTCGGTCGTTCCCATCATGACGCCGCCGAGCCCGACGTTGGAGCCGTCGGCTTCGTCTTCGCCGCAGAGGACGGCCCAGGCGAGCGCCCATCCGCGCACGGTATTGTCCACGTGGTACCCGCCGCCGCCCGTCACGAGAAGAGGCTTGTCGAGGCCGAGCACGCGGCCGAGTATCTTGACGTATGTGTTGTTCGTCAGGGCCAGGTGCGCCAGCGGGTCGCCCGCGAGCGCGTCGAGCCCGAGCTCGAGCACGATCACGTCCGGATCGAACGCCGGGGCCAGGGGCATGACGACCGCGTCGAACGCTTTCATATACGCGTCGTCGTACGTGCCCGGCTGGAGCGGCACGTTGACGGCGTAGCCTTTGCCCTCGCCGGCGCCGATCTCGTCCTCGAAGCCCGTGCCCGGGAAGATCAGCTTGCCGGTCTCGTGGAGCGAGATCGTCATCACGTCGGACCGCTCGTAGAACGCGTGCTGCACGCCGTCGCCGTGGTGCACGTCGACGTCGAGGTACAGGACCCGCTTGCTGCGCGCGGCGAGCTCCATGCACGCGATCGCCACGTCGTTCACATAGCAGAACCCCGCGGCGCGCTCGGGGAACGCGTGGTGAAAGCCGCCGGACGGATTGAACGCGATGCGGGTTTCGCCCGCGAGGAGCAGCCTTGCGCCGGCGAGGGTCGCGCCGCAGGCAAGCGCGGCATAGTCGTACACGCCCTTGAAAATCGGGCAGTCGGCCGTGCCCAGCCCCATGTACAGGCCGTCGACGTCGAGGTGGCCGGCCTCGGCCCGCTGGAGCGTGTCGAGGTAGCGCGGCGTGTGGAACGTCTCGATGTCGCCGCGGGTGGCCGGAACAGGGAACCGCTCGGCGCGGTCCGGCCCGGCGAGCAGCCCCATGGCCGAAACCGTTTTTCGTGTCAGCGCCGCCCGCTTCGTGACGAACGGGCAGCCGGCCGGATAGCCGTAGTCCTCGAGTTGGGGCGAGTGTATGAAGACAGCTCGCAGCGACACGACCTCGCTCACTGCATAAATCCTGCACACAACGGCGGCGGGGCGAAGAGCACCCTCTTCTTCACCGAGTCTACCTGTGGCCCGCGATTTCCGCAAGCCTTTTTGCTCTCTCGCGGCAGAAAGGCTCTGGAACTTCCCCGGCTAAAGACGCAAGAAGCAGATGAGGGGCCCGGCGCGTCCGCCACGTCGGTTCTTCGTCTTCGCCCTTCGCTTGTAACGTCCGCGCGGCACGATTATAACGGCCGGACGCCGTCCTGACGGGGTTCAGGCAGGGGGTGGAGGATTTCTCGCAGCTCGATGGAAGAGCGGAATGCGAGGCGGAATTAGACGAGCACGGCGCACAGGCTTTCGCCGTCTGGCGTGGTCGATCGCCGGCCGAACCCATTGCCGATTCGGCTGCGTGGATTCGCGTTCTCACCGCGCGCAGCCCGGACGCGCGTTCGAACTGCCTCGTCGACGTATATGTGCGCAGACAGAAGCTGCCGCGGGCGCAATCCGAGGGTACGCGCTGAATCTCAGGAGAGCCCGATCTCCTGCCCCGCCTCGAGCGTTGCGCCCGCCGGCCGTTCGTCGAACGGCGCCGCCGACCTCGGCGTCATTCCTACTCGCAACGCGTGCGGGCCGCTCGACGCGAGCGCGCCGCTCGACGCGAACGGGCGCAGTCCTTTGTGCCCAGGCGAAGCGCGCCGATGCCGGCTACTCGGCCTTCTCGCCCTCGCCTTCGGCCTTCTTTTCCTTGGCCTTTGCAGGCTTGCGGTCGGCGCCCCGCTTTCTCACGAACGGCTTCCGCTGCTCCTCGTCGAGGACATTCTTGACGATCTCGCCGTGGAGCTTTCGCATGGCCACGGACCTGACCTTCAAGTCCTCGCCATCGCCGATTTCCTTCGCGGCTGCCTCGCACATCGTCTGTATCTTGGCGGTCTGCTCATCGGTCAGCTTCGACTGGCGATAGCGCCCGAGCACCTGCACGCGAAGCTGGTAGCCGGCCCACTTCGACTTCTGCTCGTCAGTCAGGCCGGCCACGATCTTCGCGTTCATCTCTTTCCTGAGCGCGGCCCGCGAGGTCTGAAGCAGCTTCATCTCGGCCAGGATGGCGTTCTCCTTCTCTGCGATGGCCGCCTGGCCCTTGGCAACCTGCTCCTCGAACTGCGCCTTCGCTTCGCCCTCGAGGCCCAGGACCTCGGCCATCACGGCGTACTCGTCCTTCTTCGCGGGACGTTTCTTCTCGGCCTTCGCCTCCGCTCTCTTCTTCGCCTTCGGAGCTTCCTCGCCGTTCCCTTCATGGGCCAGCGCGGCCGGCGCCGCCAGCAGCAGCGCGGCCAGAACGCCCAGGAGCCAACCACATGACCTTCTCACGGATTAAACCCTCCATCGGGGGAATATCGTCAGCGCCGGAGCCATCCCCCGAACGGCCCCGCGCGCCAAGGCCAACCGGCCGCTCGACTCAAGCGGCCGGTTGCCACTCATGCTACTGCGAAGATTATACACGGAACCCCGCCAACATTGCGGCAAAAAAGAACCCCAAAAGTTCCTCGTGTCCTTAGATTGTCTCAGGTTTTGATGGAAACATGTCGATACAAATGGCAGGCGTAAGTGTTTTCCGTGAGTCGATTTGGGAGGGAGCCTGCCATGAACGTGGACGTGTCGGACCTGTGCTGTGTGAATTCTT
>JBDREM010000368.1:0-11862 GCA_043819695.1 Planctomycetota bacterium | reverse complement strand
GAGGTGCAGTTCGACGAGAAGTGGTCTTTTGTGGGGAAAAAAAGACAAGCAGTGCAACGCGGACGATCCCGCTGACCAGGGCTTGGGCTCCGTCTGGGACCACGTGGCGTTCGATCCGGAGAGCAAGTTGGCTATAACCGTAGTTCCCGGCAAACGAGGCGTCGCGAACATTCGGCGCGCGGTCAAAGACTTCGCCGGCCGCACGAACGGCGTACCGCCCGAACTCATCACGAGTGATGCGTATAAGCCGTATCGAGACGTTCTGCTGGAAGTGTACGGCGAGAAGAAACCGGTCAAACGTCGCCATCGGCGGGGCCGTCCGCCCAAGCCGCGGCGAGTTCCGCCGCCCGGAATGGTGTATGCCGTCGTGCATAAAGTTCGCCGCAAAGGCCGAGTGGTACGTGTCAACGTTCGACTTGTCTTTGGCTTCGAAGAGCAACTTCGCGTGGCCCTTCAGGCTTCCAGCGTCTCGCAGCACGTCAATATCGCTTACGTCGAACGCTACAATGCAACGGACAGACACCTCAACTCGCGGAAAGCCAGGAAGGTGTATTCGTTCTCCAAGCACCCGCTGTTCCATGAAGCGGCGACGTACTTCACGCAGGGCATTTACAACTTTTGCTGCCACAATCGCGGCCTCACCATCAAGACTCGGGCGGGCTCCCGCTCGCGGCTCACACACAGAACCCCTGCGATGGCCAGCGGAATAACTGACCACATTTGGCCCGTTGAACAGTTCGTTTGTTACCAAGCTTGTCCGCCTGTGACAATCTAAGGACACGAGGGGAAAACGGAAAAGGAGGACATCGGCCGGCGGCAGCACAGCGGCCTCGTCCTTATCTTCCCTTTCTCCGTGCCTCCGTGTCCTCCGTGGTCAATTGCCTTTCTCTGCGGCTTCTGCGCGGTGAGTCTCCGGTCGAACTAGAAGTCAAACTTCACGTCGATGCTGTGACCCGCCTTCGAGGCCATCTCGCAGCCGTGGATGCACTGGATCGTCGCCTTGGCGAGCTCCGGCGTGATGATCAGCGGCACGCCCGCGAACATGTGGTCGGCGAAGTTCCGGTAGTAGCTCGCCCACGACAGCCCCTGCACGTAGGGCACGATCGCCGTGCGGACGGCGCCGTTCACGTATCGCTTCAGCTCGATTCCCTCGCCCGTCGACACGCACGAGCCCTTCGTGCCCGAGACGATCCAGCCCGGCTTGCTTGCCGCGTGGATGGTCGACTGCGTCAGCGTCGCCTCGAGGCCGCTCCCGAACTTCACGTATGCGCGGCCGTAGTCCTCGAACGTCGTATCGTGCCAGACCTTCTTCAGGAAGTTGCCGAACAGCGTCGCCGTGCGGTTCGCGTCGGTCTTCGGCACGATCTGGAAGATCTTCTCGAACCCGTGCGCGCCCATGTCGTACATGAGGCCGCCGGAGATGGGCTTGTGCGCCCGCCAGCTCTGGCCGGGGCGGCCGTAGCCGCACATGTTGTGCTCGATGGAGAAGACCTCGCCGATCTCGCCCGCGTCGACGAGCTCGCGGATCGTCCACATATCCTTGTCCCAGTGCCGGTTGTGATAGACCGAGAGGACGACGCCGGCGGCCTTCGCCGCGTCGATCATCTGGTCGCACTCGGCCGGCGTGATGGCGAACGGCTTCTCGGAGATCACGTGCAGCCCCGCCTCGAGCAGCGGCACGGTGACCTTCGCGTGTACGTTGTGCGGCAGGATGACGGTCACGCCGTCGCAGCAGCCGCTCTTGATGAGGTCCTTCGAGTCGAGGAAGTACTTCACGCCCTTCCCGTGCTGTTCCTTCGCCGCCTCGACGCGCGCGGCGTCCGTGTCGCACACGGCCGCAAGCTTCATCCCCGCGGTCGCCTCGATGTTCGACGCGTGGTGCTGGCCCATTCCGTACAGCGGGCCGTAGCCGACGATGCCCCAGCGCAGCGGCGTCTCCTGCTCCTTCGTCACGTACCGGATCGCCTTGTGGATCAGCGCCTGAAACTCCGGATGATTGAACGCCCGCTCGTCGTGGCCGAGGCCGGTGTAGAGCACGCGGCCCTTGCCGTACGGCCGCGTGTAGCCGAGCAGCTTCCGGTCGAACTGCCACCAGCCGTACTGGAACGGGCGCAGCTTCTTCGTCGTGCGCTTCTTCAGGATGTAGAACTCGTCGAACTCGACCCAAGTCTGCGGGATGCGCGGCACGATCTCCTCGTAGTCGCCGGTGTGCTCGACCGTGATGTCGGCCATCGGCCCGTGCCCGGCGAACTGCGAGCCGATCATCTCCATGTAGCCTTGGTTCTGCATGAACGAGTCGGCCGCGGAGTGGATGCCGACGAGCCCGCCGCCGCCCTTCACGTATTCGAGCAGGCCCCTTTCCTGAGCGGCCGTCAGCTTCCCGCCCTGCGTGTAGATCACGACGGCGTCGAACCCGTCGAGCTCGCGGAACCGGCCGCGGTCCTCCGTCGCCTCGACCCCGTATCCGGCCGTGTTGGTGAGAAAGTTCGACAGAATCCCGCCGCACAGCTCGAACGGGTGACACGCCCCGCCGAGCATCACAAGAACCTTCTTCATTGCCATGTCTCCAGGCTGCGTTCACCGGGCCGGCGCACAATCCGGCCAATCGCCCGAGATATTAACGTTTCTCGCGCGGGGTGCAAGGGCGAAGTTGGATCGTGATCGCTTCGAAGAACGTGTGGTCTGTGTAGGGGCACGGCCTGCCGTGCCCGCGCACGACGATAACACGACGAGGGCACGGCAGGCCGTGCCCCTACATTGCAGAACGAACGAGCCAAGCGTTACCACACGCACTTTGGAACGATTACGTTGGATCGGCGGAGCCGCGCACGCGAAAAACGGTGACGCGCACCTGCGGAGCGGGCACCAGCGGACCAAGTGCAACGAGCGAAGACTTCCCGTTCCGCTGGAACGGCCGGAAGCTTTGCCGCCGCCCTGTCGCCGCTTTTCACCATGTCGACGACTCGCGCGCGGCCATTTAGAGCTCGCGGAGCAGCTCCGCCAAGTCGCGGATCACGGCCTCGCCTGCGCCCTGTGCCGAACCGGTCCGGTCGATGAGGACGGCGTGCATGCCGGCGGCGTGCGGCCCGGCGATGTCCCAGCGGGGGTCGTCGCCGACGAAGAGGCATCGGCCCGCGGCCACGCCGAGCTTGCCGGTGATGTGCTCGAACGCCTGCGGCGCGGGCTTGCGGTAACCGCAGTCGCGGCAGAACGCGGCGGCGTCGACGGCCGTCAGCAGGCGATGGCGGTCGAGCTCCTCGCGCCAGAGAATGGCCGGACTGCCCCAGGGCGAGTTCGAGAGGATGCCGGTCTTCAGCCCGCGGCGGCGAAGCTCGGCTAGCGCCGGCAGGGCGTCGTCGTAGCGCCGCGCCCGCGCGAAGATGGGCTGCATGAACAGGCGGCACATCTCGGGCAGAACGCCGGCCTCGAGCCTGGCGCCGCCGAGGTCGAAGACTCGTGCGAGGCGCTCCTCGAGCGGCACGACGTGACAGTCGTCGGGCGTCTGTCGCTCAGCGACAACACGCGGGGGCAGATCGTTCGGCTCGACCGTGAGCAGATTCCGTTCGCGGAGGCACGCCGCGACGCCGTCGACGCACTCCGCCAGCACAGCGGGCCACTCGTCCCGCGTGTAGTATGCGACCAGCGTGTTGCCGAGGTCGAAGATGACGGCTTCATAGTTCATTTCAAATGCCCAATGTCCAAAGCCCAATGAATAACCAAGACCCAAATCCCAATGATCAAACACCGATGACGCGAGCGATTCCGGTCACTTGGGCATTGCGGTTTGGGACTTCCTTGGGCCTTGGGGCTTGGTCATTGGACCTTCTCCGTCACTCCTGCTTGACGAATTCCTCGAACATGTTGGCGTAGATGCGGCCGAGGCGCATGAGCTCGTTGTGTGCGCCCGACTCGACGACGCGGCCGTTCTGGATCACGAGGATGACGTCGGCGTGCCGGACGGTCGAGAGGCGGTGGGCGGCGACGAACGTGGTCCGCCCTTCCATCAGCTTCCAGAGCGCCTGTTGGATGAGGATCTCGGTTTCGGTGTCGACGGCGCTGGTCGCTTCGTCGAGGATGAGGATCCGCGGGTCGGCGATCATCGCGCGTGTGAAGCAGATGAGTTGTCGTTCGCCGTGGCTGATTGCGCCGCCGCGCTCGCGCACGTCGGTCTGATAGCCGTCGGCGAGCCCTTCGATGATCTCGTGCGAGCCGAGCGCCTTGGCCGCCGCGACGGCCGCGTCGTCGGTCGTCGCGGGCCGGCCGTACTTGAGGTTGTCCATGACCGTGCCGGTGAAGAGGAAGTTCTCCTGAAGCACGATGCCCATTTGCTCGTGGAGCGAGCGCATGCGGACGTCGCGGATGTCGACCCCGTCGATGGTGATGCGGCCCGCGTCGGGCTCGTAGAAGCGGGGGATGAGGTTGAGGATGGTGCTCTTGCCGGAGCCGGTCGAGCCGACGAGGGCGACGATCTGGCCGGGCGTCGCCTCGAACGAGACCTCGTCGAGGATCCAGGGGCCGTCCGGCTCGTCGGCGTAGCGGAAGCAGACGTTCTCGAACCGCACGTCGCCGCGGATGGTCGGCATGGCGCCGGCGGCGGGCCGGTCGACGATGCTGGGTTTCCGGTTCATCAGCGCGACGACCCGTTCGGCGGCGGCCGAGGCGGCGAGGATCTCGTCGACCATCATCCACAGCCACATGAGCGGGCCGTAGATCATGCCGAGGTACATGATGGTCGCGGCGATCTCGCCCGTCGTCATTCGGCCGGCGGGCACGGCGACGTTCGCGTAGGCGATCACGACCGCGCTCCCGCTCCCGAGCACGAACATCATGGCGGGGAACGTCGTGCTTCGGACGAGGGCGCCCGTCATGACGCTCTCGCGCAATTCGTCGAGCTCGGTCCGGAAGCGGCCGAGGTTGTGCCGCTCGCGGCCGAACGCCTGGACGACGTGGACGCCGGTCACGTTCTCCGCGAGGTTCGCCGCGAGCCGCGCGATGCCGCGCCGCACCCGGCGGTAGGCGGGCAAGCCCCACTTGTTCGACGCCCAGATCGCCACGCCCGCGACGGGCGCCAGCGCAAACACCACCAGCAGCAGCCGCGGGTCGTACGAGGCCACGAACCCCGCGGCCAGGACGGACGAGAACACCATGTGCACGAGCAGCATGGGCAGGTCCCCGAGCAGCTCGCGCAGGAACTCGGAGTCGCGGTCGACCCGCGCGATGATCCGCCCCTGCTTCTCGTGGTCGAAGTAGTCCATCGACAGCCGCTGGATGTGCCCGAACAGCCATTTCCGCAGGTCGTTGACCGTTCGCGCGCTCGCCGTCCAGATGCCCGTCCGCTGCACGGCCGACATGACGGCCCGCGACGCGCTGAGGAGGACGAACAGGCCGGCGACGATCCAGACGCCCCGGGTCCGGCCGGCGGGGATGAAGTCATCGAACACCACCTTGATGAGGTGCGGCTCGGCGGCGACGGCGAGGCAGAAGAAGAGCTCGATGACGAGCGGCACGAGCAGGAGCCGACGGTGCGGGCGCAGGAAGGGCAGGAGGCGGCGGAACGTCTGCCACGACGGGCGCGTCCGGGCCAGCATCTCCTCGAGCTCGGGGTCAATCATGGTCGCCCTGCCTGTCTCCGGCCAACTGCTGGTCGCACATCCGCCGATAGATGCCGCCGAGCGCGAACAGCTCCGCGTGCGTTCCCTGCTCCGCGATGCGCCCGTCGTCGAGCACCAGAATCCGGTCGGCGTGCGCGACCGACGAGATGCGGTGCGCGATCACGAACGTCGTGCGCCCGCGCGAGACCCGCCGGAGGGTCTGGTGGATGCGCCGCTCGGTCTCGGAATCGACGCTCGCCGTCGCGTCGTCCATAATGAGCACGAGCGGATCGAGAAGGATGGCCCGCGCGATCGCGAGCCGCTGGGCCTGCCCGCCGCTCAGCGTGAAGCCGCGCTCGCCGACGACCGTGCCGTAGCCGTCGTCGAGCTCTGCGATGAAATCGTCGGCGCGGGCCGCGCCGGCCGCGGCCTCGACCGCCGCCAGCT
Organism: Planctomycetota bacterium; assembly: GCA_043819695.1. Classification (GTDB taxonomy): domain Bacteria; phylum Planctomycetota; class PUPC01; order PUPC01; family PUPC01; genus CAYLQD01. The sequence continues at coordinate 5,824 of JBDREM010000368.1, read as the reverse complement.
CCGCCTCCGGCTCGCCGTAGGCGATGTTCTCGCGGACGGTCGTGCTGAAGAGGAACGTCTCCTGAAAGATGATGCCGACCGAGCGGCGCAGGGAGCGGAGCGCGATCTCGCGGACGTCCGTCCCGTTCACGAGCACCGCCCCGCCGGTTGGGTCGTGGAACCGCGGGATCAAGCTGATGAGGGTCGACTTGCCCGAGCCGGTGCGGCCGACGATCCCGATCGTCCGCCCGGGCTCCGCGGTGAACGAGATGTCGCGGAGCACGGGCTTCTCGGGGTCGTAGCCGAACGAGACGTTGCGGAACTCGATCCACGCCCCCTCGCCCTCGGGCGGCGGCGGGACGGGGCCGGCGCCGGGCCGCGACCGGATGCCGGGCTCTTCGTCGAGAATCTCGAACACGCGGTCGGCACCGGCCGCGGCGTTCTGACAGATCTCCAAGATCTGGATCAGGTGCCGGAGCCGGTGCTGCACGGGCCGCATGAACAGGAAGCAGAGCATCACGTCGCCCAGCCCGAGCCGGCCCGCGATGACCTGCGACGCCCCGTACGTGAGCGCGATCGGCATGACGAGACTGAAGATGAAGTCCGCCGAGATCATTCGTATCACCCAGTAGCGCACGACCGCGATGACGCGGCCGACGTACTCGTCGGCCCGGCCGCCGAACCGCCGCTCCTCGGCCCGCTCCTGGGCGAACGCCCGGACGACGCGCGCGCCCGCGATGTTCTCCTGCAGCACGGTCGTCACCTTGCCGTAGGCCTCGCTCGCCTCGCGCCAGCGGGTCTGCATGCCGGAACTGAACCGGACCATGCAGAAGATGGCGACGGGCACGGGGCAGAGGGCGAGGGCGGCGAAGACGGGATTGATGAAGAACAGGACGAGGGTTGCCCCGCCCAGGAAGACAACGATGTCGGCCGTGCCGAACACCCCGAACCCGACGAACCGCGCGATGCTCTGGATGTCGCGCGTCGCCCGCGCGATCAGGTCGCCCGTCGTCTGCTGCTTGTGATACGAGAGCGAATGGCGCTGGACCGCCTCGTACATCCGCTCGCGGAGGCGGTTGGCGATCCGGACCACGAGGCCGGCGCGTGTCAGGCCGTGCGCGAACCGCAGCAGACTGACCAGCGCGGCCGCGCCGAGGACGGCGAACGCGTAGGGCCAGAGCCCGATCGGCCCCTCGCGGCCGCCCCGGAACCACGCCTCGATGTGGTTCACCGTGCTGCGGATGAGAAGGTTCGGCAGGAGTTGCCCGCCGGACAACGCGACGGCCACGATGACGGCCAACACGGTCCGCCCGCTCTCGGCGGTGTAGAGCCCGAAGAGCCGGCGCATCGACCCGGCGTGCGTCCGTATTGTCTCGTCCTCAGCCAAGGGACTCTCTTGTGCTGCCCGGCGACTCGGGCGGGCGGCGGGTCACGGCCCCGATCGGAGCCGCCGCGCCGCCTCCCGAACCCGATCGATCGGCGGCACGAGCGCGAACCGCACGAACCCGTCGCCCGGGTTCAGCCCGTTCCACTCGATGCTCACGAGGTTGCCCGGCACGCAGTTGATGCCTTTCTCGAACAGCAGATTCTCGGAGAAGCCGAGCGGGGTCTCGCCCGCCGGCACCCCGACCCACAGGAAGAACGTGCCGCTCGGCGGGACGGGCCTGCACCCGGCCGCCTCGAGCGCCGGAAGGATCGTGTCGAGCCGCTCCTTATACACGGCCCGCATCTCGACCGGATGCGCCGGGTCGCGCAGCGCCGCGGCCGCCGCCGCCTGGATCACGTTCGCCACGCCCTGCGTCGACTTGCGCGTGATCGCCTTGATCGGATCGAGCAGCTTCGGGTTCCGCGACGCCATCAGCCCGACCGCGCACGACGTCATCATGCTCCGCTTCGACAGCGAGTTGAGCACGATGGCACACTCGGCCGACTCCGGCACCTCGAGCACGCTGTGCGGCGGCTCGCCGTAATACAGCTCCGAGTAGCACTCGTCCGAAACCAGCACGATCTCGTGCTCGAGGCAGAAGCCGACGACCTCGGCCAGCTTGCCGGGCGAGAGCACGTGGCCCGTCGGCGAGTGCGGCGAGTTGAGGAAGAAGACGCGGGCGCGGGCCGCGACATCGTCCGGTATCTCCGCGAGGTCCGGCTCGAACCCGTTCGCTTCCGAGATGTTCAAGTAGAACGGCTCGGCCCCGGCAAGCTGAGCCCCGCTCGTGTACGGCGGATAGCCGGGGTTCGGGATGATGCAGACCTCGCCCGCGCCGGGCTCGACGAAGAAGAGCGGGATGTGGAACGACGCGTACTTCGCGCCGTACGTCGCGCAGACCTGATCGGTCGTGACGCCGGCGCCGAAGCGTGCGTTGAGCCAGCCGGCCATCGCGTCGAGGTAGTCGCCGCCGCCCACGCACGACGGATAGCCCGAGCACTTCAGCTCGTCGACCGCGTCGATCATCCGCTTACGGACGACGTCCGGCATCGGGTCGGTCGGATCGCCGACGCCGAAATCGACGACGTACCCCTCGGGGAACATCGCCAGTGCTTTCTTCTTGTTCGCGTCGACCACGTCGAACGGATACGGCGCGGACAGGATCGGTTCGAGGTTCGGGTTCAATCTCGTCAGACCGTTGGACATATTACGCTCCTGAGTTTGGAAACGAACGTGCCCCTCTTATACGAACCCCGGTGGAAAAGTCAACTGCAAGCTGCTTTGTTGAAGACCTGACGATGAGAAGCAATGAAGATTCTTTGCTCCGCTCAGAATCACATGTCTCGCTCACGTAGCGCAATTGCCGTCATCTGAGCCCTTCGGCTTCGCTCAGGACAGGCTCCGCGAAGATGCGAGTGTTTGTGCTTTGTCGGGCTTGAGTAGTAACTGGTACCGGTGTATAATATCCCGCGTCATGGGAACCATCCGGAGGCGGCAATGTCCGCACGGTTGCGCAAAAACCGAACGCATCTGAACGCAGAGAGGATCGCTGAAAGCCTGGCGGAGTACGCAACTACCCGTCCCGCGAAGGAAGCGGCTCGGCAGGTTATTCTGCAGGGCGATGCGCTCTCCGTGTTGCAACGACTTCCCGACAGGTGCGTGGACCTTGTTGTTACGTCACCGCCCTATGCCGACAGGCGGAAGGCCACGTACGGAGGTATACATCCGGATAAGTACGTCGAGTGGTTCATGGCCAGAGTAGTCCAGATCAAGCGGGTACTGAAACGGCAAGGTTCCTTCGTCTTGAATATCAAGGAGAAGACATACAATGGCGAGCGCCATACCTATGTGATCGACCTCATCTTGGCCATGAAGGAATCGGGTTGGTTATGGACGGAGGAATACGTGTGGCACAAGAAGAACTGCTATCCCGGCAAGTGGCCGAATAGGTTCCGTGACGCTTGGGAGAGGTGCTTGCACTTCAACCAAGAGAAGAGATTCAAGATGTTCCAAGAGGAAGTCATGGTGCCAGTGGGCGACTGGGCAGAGAAGAGGCTCGCCAGACTGAGCACGACTGACAAGACACGGGATGAATCACGTTCCCAAAGCGGCTTCGGAAAAAACGTTTCTCAATGGGTTGGCCGTGACAGAGTTTACCCAACGAATGTACTCCATTTCGCCACTGAGTGTGGCAACAAGAATCACAGCGCCGCATTCCCCGTTGCGCTTCCCGAATGGTTCATAAGGTTGTTCACCAAGAAGGGTGATCTTGTGGTCGACCCATTCGTGGGATCAGGAACCACTGCCGTAGCGTGTCAACAGCTAAACAGGCGTTGCATCGGGATCGACATCAGCCGCGAGTACTGCGAACTTGCCCTTGAGCGATTGCACGACAATGGTGGTAACACTCTGTGGGACGCGGTTCACAAGGTCGAGATCTGAACCAAAGCCAAAGAGGAGTATCAGAATGGGGGCGATTACCGAAGCCGAAATACGGAGCTACGTCGAAAAGCACATACAGGCCTTCCACAAGAGGCGTCTGGAGAGTTTGCAGAAGCTCAGCTTTGGGAACATCCTGAGACGTAAGAATCCGTATCTATTCAGGGCGAAGAACATTGTGACACCAGAGCCGCTCGTGCGCAACCTGCTGGATGCCCACTTGTCTTCGCAGGAGGAAGGCGTTTTTGGTGATTTCTTGGAGGGACTTGCGATATTCGTCTGCGGGAAGGTGTACGGCGGCCACAAATCTGCAGCAGAGGGAATCGACTTGGAGTTTGAGACCGACGGCGTCAAGTACATCGTTGACATCAAGTCCGGGCCGAATTGGGGCAATTCCGGTCAGATTGCCAGGATGAGAGACAGTTTCAAGAAAGCGAAAAAGATCCTTAGAACCAGCAATGCCAAAATGAGGATCGAGCCCGTCAACGGCTGCTGCTATGGTCGCGACGAACGTCCAGATAAGGGCGACTATCTCAAGTACTGCGGTCAGCGCTTTTGGCACTTCGTCTCCGGAAACGAGAACTTGTACGTCGACATCGTCAAGCCCCTTGGGTACCGGGCCAAGCAGAAGAACGACCGATTCATGCGAGAGTACGCGATGGCCGTCACACGTTTCACCCGCTCGTTCATCGAAGATTACTGTGACGAGAAGGGGAGCATATGCTGGGGCGCGATATTGAAGATGAATTCGGGCGCCGACTCCCTTACTTGATGCGAAGCCCGTTAGTTCTATGGGTTTTCTCCGGTCACGGAGCGTGCCGCTACTTCATCCGGCCGAGGCGGGCGATGGCCTGGCGCGATGCGGGGGTGTCGGGGTACTTGCGCGCGACGAGGTCGTAGAGCGTCCGCGCTTCGTTCGGATCGCCGAGCTTCTCGCGGCAATAGGCGAGCCAGAAGCCCGACTCGGCGGCGTAGGCCGGGCTGCCGGCCTCGGCGAACACGGCCATCAGCGGCCCGAGTTTCACGGCCGCCTCCTCGTACTTGAGATCGGTCACGAGTTCGACCGCGTGGTCGAACTCGGCCTCGGCCTTCTTGTCCACGCGGTACGTCTTGGGGCCGTCGCGCCCGACGCCGAAGCTGAATCTCTCCGCGGAGCATCCGCCCGCGAGAACGGCAAGGCACAGCAAGAGCAGCACTGCGTGAGTTCGCACGTCAATACTCCGTGAGCACGAATCTGATTTCCAGCAGCCACCTGTTAACGTCCAGATCCGCCCCCTCTCTATTCCAGGCCGCAGTGACCGTCCCCCTGACGTCCACCTGCTTCAGGAGCGCCTGGAACCGCGCTACGGCCGCCTCGTCGTGCACGTCGAGCAGGTCGAGCCGTGTCAGCAGGACTTCGATTGCGTCGAACGTTTTTCGTTGTTCGGCGCTCCGCAGCTTCGGCCGCAGTTCGGCGCACCGGTCGAGCAGGCGGTTCTTCCTCGCTGCGTGCTGGCGCGCCGCGGCGCCCGCTTGGCGCGGCGCGGCGGCCGCGAGGTAAACATCCCGGAGCATCGTGCGCATTATCCGTTGCTCCGCGTTGTGTTCGCGCCGGTCTTTCGCCAGTGTCTCGGTGAGTCGGCCGCGCTCGTGCTCGAACTTCGCCCGGTCCTGCGCGAACTGCTCCTTCGCTTCGGCAAGGTCGAAGCGAGCTTGATCGCGCGCCTTTTGCACCTCGCCCAACCGGCGCTGCGCGTCGGCGAGTTGTTCCTGGCTCTTGCGCCACTGCTCGTCGAGCTTGATCTCATACTGCTTGACGGCCTCGGCGACGCGCTTTTCGACCAGCGCTTCGATTTCCTCGTCCGTGCGCCGGACCGGCTTGCTGAGCTGCGCGATCTTCGCCTTCGCCAGTTCGTCCTCGGTCCTGGCGAGCCGCCCCTCTGTCTTCCCGAGCTTCGCCCGGAGAGCCGCGAGGTCCGCCTCCAGTTCCTCGATCCTCTT
>JBDREM010000367.1:0-2600 GCA_043819695.1 Planctomycetota bacterium | reverse complement strand
CGACGGGGTCGCCGGCAGCTCGGCCAGGATGCCGCTGTTTCCGTCGATGCCGGCGTAGCCCTTGATCATTCCCAAGAGCCCGGCGGCGGTTGCGGGGTTGCAGTCGGCGTCGTAACCGCCCAGCACGCCGATCTCGACCGTCCGCTGGAAGTCTCCCTCGCCGTAAAGCAGGGCCATCGTCGTCAGGCCGACGTTGACGGTGGACTCGGTCCAGCCGAGGTACCGTCCGTTGCTGGAGCCCAGGCCGTAATTGTCGTGGAGCATCGTCTGGCAGGCTCGCCAGTCGTTGGGGTCCGCCTGGTGGAACGCCAGGACGGCGTCGATGACCTCGTATGTCCGCGAGCTTTCGGGCACGACGGCAAGGGCATCTTCAATGATGGTCACCACGTTGGACTCTGTCGCGGCGTCGGCGTACATGGCGGCGTAGAACTGCGCGGCATGGACGCTGAAGCCCTCGTTGGACACGCCCGCGAAGGTGCCCGAGATGTCCGCCGCCCGCTGGCGCAGGCCCGGCGCAAGGGCGCCGAGGCTCTCGGTGGTTATCTGCGAGTCGATCGCCGCGGCGTGCATGTTGTAGCGGAAAGAGCCTGTATCCGGCGGGCTGAGGCTCATGCCCGTCGGCGGCGGGTCCATCAGCCAGCGAGCCTGCCTGTTGGCGATGTAAACCGACTCGGCCGGGATGTTGTCCACCCAGGCCTGGCGGATTTCCGAGGAAGTCGGGCTTGTGCTTTGCCCGAGAAGGCTGACATACATGTACTCGAAGCACGTGTCGTCGTCGCCGACCCAGGGGCTGGTCGCCAGGACGTTGTCCCAGCCGATGTCGAAGTAAGGCATCGCGCAGGAACAAAGTAAACTATTTTGCATTGGCATGCCGATGTATTGTGTATGCCAGACGAAACTGTTGTGCAATGGGTAAGGGACAAGTACCAACCGTTGAGGCGGTCGCTCAATGAGCGGTCCCGGCGGCTGTGGGCTGCGGCAGAGGCGCGGTCCTTGGGCCGGGGCGGCGTGGCCGCAGTCATGGCGGCGACGGGTATGTCCTCGGCCACGCTGAGCAAAGGCCTCAAAGAGTTGGAAGCCGAAGCGGCGGGCGATGCGGCGGTGCCGTATGATCGGGTTCGCAGAGCCGGCGGCGGGCGCAAGCGTTTGCGAGACAAGCAGCCCGGACTCGCCAAGGCCTTGGCGGCGCTGGTGGAGCCGACGGCGCGAGGCGACCCGGAGCAGGCGTTGCGTTGGACGTGCAAGAGCACCTCCAACCTGGCGGCCCAGTTGCGGAAGCAAGGTTTCCAGGTCGGTGCGCGGACGGTGTCGAAGGAACTGAAGGAGCTGGAGTTCAGTTTGCAGTCCAATCGCAAAACACGAGAGGGCACGTCCCACCCGGACCGCAACGAGCAATTCGCGTACATCAACGAACAGGTGATGGCGTTCCAGCGGCAGGGACAGCCTGCGATCTCGGTGGACACGAAAAAGAAGGAATTGGTCGGCGATTTCAAGAATTCCGGGCAGGAGTGGCGGCCGCGCGGCGAACCCGAGGAAGTCCGCGTGCATGACTTCCGGGATCCGGAGGTGCCCAAGGCGATTCCGTACGGGGTGTACGACCTGACCCGCAACGAAGGTTGGGTGAGCGTGGGCATCGACCACGACACGGCACGGTTCGCGACCGCGAGCATCCGGCGGTGGTGGAGGAAGATGGGGCGCAAGCGTTACCCGCAGGCCGAGGAGTTGCTGATCACCGCGGACAGCGGCGGGAGCAACAGTAGCCGGACGCGGCTGTGGAAGGTTGCGTTGCAAGAATTGGCTGACGAGTTGGGATTGCGGCTGACGGTCTGCCATTTTCCGCCGGGCACGAGCAAGTGGAACAAGATCGAGCACCGCATGTTCTGTCACATCACGCGGAACTGGCGCGGGCGTCCGTTGACAGACTACGCGGTGATCGTTCAGTTGATTGGCAATACCCGGACGACGGCCGGCCTGAAGATATGTTCCGAGTTGGACGAACATGTATATCCGCTCAAAGAAACGGTCACCGCCGAACAAATTGCCCAAGTGCAATTGACCCCGGCGCAATTCCACGGCGAGTGGAACTATACAATTGCTCCACATGTGTAACAAGCGTTCATGTTATTTATGCGCGATGCCTTAGGTATCTTCTCACCCCAGGAACGCCGCGAGGCGCTCGAGCACCAGGCCGACGACTATTTCCGGGCTGGACGCCCCGGCCAGCACGCCGATGGTACGTGGGCGGCCAGTCGGCAGCCAGTCGGTGACGGTATGGGGGCCGGCGGCGGGGTCGAAGGTTTCTATCTCGCGGGCGCCGCCGATGGCGTCGGCGGTCTCGATGAACCATGCCGGCACCAGGCCGCGGGCAAGCTCGAAGAGGTGTCGGGTGTTGGATGAGCCGAACCCCCCTACCACCACGACCAGGTCGCAGCCCTGCCGGCACAATTCCACGGCCGCGTTCTGGCGGGCCTGGGTGGCGCGGCAGACGGTAGGCTGAAACAGCAGCCTTTCGTCGGCCTGGCCTGGCCCGAACCGCTCGACGAACGCCTGCCGGACCAGTTCGCGCACGGCCGTGGTCTCGTCGTAGAGCATGGTGGTCT
>JBDREM010000366.1:0-5254 GCA_043819695.1 Planctomycetota bacterium | reverse complement strand
TGGCGGGCGTCGCTGGCGGACGTGGGGCGTGCGATGCGGGGTAAGGTCTTGCCGAAGCATAAGAGAAAGCGTGTGGACCGGTTCCTGGGGAACGAACGGGTCGAGGTGGCCGAGGCCGCGTGGGCGCTGATGGCCATCGGGTGGGCGTGTTCCGGCAACGTAGTGTGCCCTCCGTCGGCTGGCGGCCTTAAGCGGGCCTGCGGGTCGGTGGGGCACGAGGCGTGTTGCCGAAACGCGACGGTCAATTCTCGCGCTCCGAAACTGCGCGGGGACTGCTGCCCTTGTAAGACAGAGCAGAGCGTGTGTTAGGAGCCTCATCCAATCTGTCCGCCGATTTTCCATTTCGTTGAGACGCTTTTTGCCGTATGCATAAAAGTGGTGAGCGAACATAGCGGAACCGACGGGGCGTTGGGGTGACTCAGCAGCCTGCGAGGTGACCTGCGCCGCAGATACGAACGTGTTGCCGTCTGACCGGCGGCTCTGGCCGGAGCGTTTGCCCCTCTGGCCCAATGCGAAGGTGTGTGGGCAAAGAGCGTGGGGCTCGTGCGCCAACTTGGCGGCTGGTGTGCCCGCGCGCGAGGAGCCGAGCGGCGTGCGTGTAAGGCCCGGTCGCCCGTGTGGCCGGGTTCGCGGCGGCTTCCACGCTGCCAGGCAGATAGTCTATTCCGCCGCGAGAAGCAGCGCCGCAGAGGCGCCAGGGCCGCCGCAAATGAAAATCGCCGACGGAACTCGCTGCGCCCCAAGCCCTTATGATTTTAATGGGTGCCTGGCACCCGTTCTGACCCTTCGCGCTTGACGACGGGCAGCTTGCGCCAGCCGGTGAAGGTTTCGGTGAACTCGCGTGCAGAAAAGCACCAGATGATGAGCTTCTTCCCCTTGATGTAGCCCTCGTCTCGGCGGCCGCGGCGGTAGAGGCTTATGCGTGCGGACGTCGCGCCCGAACCGCGCACGGCCAGCACGTCGACGGCGAATCCCAGCTCGAGCGCCAGTTGGTCGGCGAGGCCGGCGCCCTTCGCGTGCATGTCGTCGCCCGCGTGGAACACCAACCCGTGGCTGTCGGCGAGCAGGAGGACGGGGCTATTGCGGCCGGGCTCGACCGGCTCGATGCCGGCAGCGGTCTTCCTGCCGACGAACCGGAGCGGCAGCTTCTCTTTCGGGATGGCGTCGTCCTTGAGCGCCTGCCACAGATCGCCCGACGTCTCGACCTCCCGCGTCTCCGACATAAGCTTCAGCTTGGGCATGTCCTTCAGCCAGGTCCGCCCCTTGATGTGCTTCGCGATCAGACCGGCGGTCAGAACACAGGCGCGGCCCGACCAGTGCGTGTCCTGTTCGCAGTACGTCGCCCCGGCATTGTCGTTCCGATGGGCGATGAGTTCGGGCGCGATGTCGAGAACCGTTACGCCCTTCTCGCCAAGGAGCTTGTAGAACGCCTGATGTTGTGTGTCGAGGCGCGGCTGGGGCTTCGTTCTCTTCAGCCCGGCCGAGACCATCTCCGGGTAGACGGCCGCCTTCGGCGCCACGGGCACGAGAATGAGTTCGATGTTGAGCTTTTTGAGTTGCTGGTTGAAGTCCACGATTGCCGGCAGCGGATCGGCGTGCTCGGGATTGCGGGCGCGAGCAACCTTTGCCGCGGCGTCGCCCCAGAACTTGCCGACGCTGACGTGCCGGAGCTCGCTCACCAGGAAGAGCCATTCACCGCGGCCGCGCACGACCATTTTGTCCGCGTCGGCTGCGGCTTTTGCAAGCGCGGCGCATTCCGCCCGGAACGCCGGCGCGTTCGGCGAGGGAACAGGCTCGGCGGCGCTGGACGGCGAGGCGCGCCCGGCAACGCACAACGCGATGGCGGCCAGCACACGGCCACTCATTCCTTCGCCTCCTCGGCCCAGCAGGCATCCTCCAACGCGAGGCTCCCGCCGAGCTCGGCCTTGTTGATCCCTTCGTACTTATCGGCCACGTCGTCCCACGGGTGAGCACGAACCGTAATCGTCTGGCCGACGCGGAACCGCGCGGCCGGCGTCCAAGCCGCGTCCCTCATACTCCACATGTAGACGACGGCCTGTCCGCCCGCGATGCGTTTCCCGGCTTCATCCTGGAGATCGACGAGGTGCGCGGCGATGATGTGGTCCTTGTACGTCACGGTGCCGGGCCGCGGGGCCGGTGTGATCGAATTAACGATGCCGGAGAACGTCATCTCCTTCTTCGGAGCGGGGACGACGAAGTTCGACGGCCCAGGCTTGCCGAGGGTCATGTCGAGCGGCCGCCAGTTGCCCGAGCTCAACTCGCGTGCGGCGAACTGCCATATCACGAGCTTCTTCCCGGCGAGGCGGTCGCGGCCGCGGGCCAGCTCGCGGCCGAGCATCTGCCGCGTCGCGAACGCGCCGCCGGCGTTGCGGACGATTCGGTCGAGCGGCCGCTGCATCAGGAAGCTGAGCTGTTCGGCCAGCCCGGCCGACTCGCCCCAGCCCATCGCCTCGAGCGAGTAGATGTTCGTGAAGCTGTCGCCGAGAACGAGCACGTCGGCATCACGATCCGGCCGCCAGAGGTAGCTACGCGACCGCATCACTTCGCGCAGGACGACCTCCTGCTTGCCGTAGCGCTCCTGGCCGGCGGGCAGGCCGAGCATCGCGGCGAGGTCTCCGTGGTTCGCGACACGCACGTCGCGGCGCGTGTACTTCGTCGGGGGCGCCTTCGGAAGGCCGGCGTGCTCGTCGATGAACTCCTTGAGGTGCGCGGCGATGAGTTCGGCCGCCTGCGGCGTCCAGTGCGTGTCGGTCTCGAGGTACTGCGGGCTGCCGGTCGGTCGTTTCGCGTCGGCGAGCGCCTCGGCGCAGTCGAACACGAGCACGCCCTTCGCTTCCAGTTCGGCCTTGAACTGCGCGAACGACGGATTGTGGAGCGCGCCCCGCCGGCCGGCGTATCGCGCGGAGAATCTCTCCGGATGGATCTGCGGCTTCACGGGCGTCGGCATCACGATTAGCCGGATCCCGCGCCGATCGAGCTGCGCCGCGAAGTCGGCGATGGTTCTCACGGGGTCGAGGTGCAACTCGTCCTCCCATTCGTTGCGTCCGGCCTCGCGCTTCCGGACGTGGCGGCTCGTCAGGAAGCCGGGCCCGGTCACGTGGTCGATGTCCGGCCGGTAGAAGAGCCATCCTTCGCGCCCGACGTACACCTGCTCGCCGGAGGCGCCCAGCCATTTCCCGGTCACCAGTTGGACCCAGGGGCGGACGTGCGGACGGAGGAAGAGGTCGTTCTCGAGGCCGCGCTCGTATTCGTCCATCGCTTTGAGCGCGGCGTCATTGGCGTTGACAACCCGCCGGAAGAGCGCGTCGCCATGCCAGCCCGCTGCAGCCGCGGCCGGGACGGCCCGGAATACGTCGTGTGCGCCCGGAGCCGACGTGCCGCGCCCGTGGACGTACTGTCCGACAGGCACGGCCAGCGCGGTCAGCGCGAACAGCACGATGAGGAGCCACGCCGTCCCGCGCGAGATCGCCGTATGCCCCACTTCGACCTGGGCGGACACCTCGCGCTTCCGCTCACCCAGCGTGTACATCTGGTTGTAAAGTTCTCTGTCCATATCCGCCTAGAAAATGAAATAGATGAACGGGTTGAAGCTCTGTGTGGTCAGCACGGCCAGCGAGTAACAGAGCAGCGCGAATATTGCGGCCGCCTTCGTGAGCGTGATCTTCCGCGTCCAGTCCCACGTCTGCGGGCAGGCCCACGTGACGACCGCTGCGACGGCGAAGAAGAGCACGTAGTACGGCTGATGTATCAGGCCGCCGACGAGGCCGGCGCCGCCCCACGCGCCCTTGACGCCGAGCATGCTGCCGCAGTATTGGAGCGCGCTCGGGAGGTCGGACGCCCGGAAGAACACCCACGCGAAGCACACGATTGCAAACGTGATCGCCACCTTCAGCGGCCGCGGCAGGTTCCGGCAGATGCTGTCCTTGCCCTGCGTCCGCTCGAAGATCAGGACGGCACCGTGGATGGCGCCCCAGATGACGAAGTTCCACGACGCCCCGTGCCACAGTCCGCCGAGCAGCATCACGACGGCAAGGTTGACGTACGTCCGGCCCGCCCCCTTCAAACTGCCGCCGAGCGGATAGTACAGGTACAGCCGGAGCCAGTATGAGAGCGAGATGTGCCACCGCCGCCAGAACTCGGTGATCGACGCCGACCGGTAGGGCGAGTCGAAGTTCTTCGGGAACACGAAGCCGAGCATGAGCCCGAGGCCGACGGCCATGTCGGAGTAGGCGCTGAAGTCGAAATAGATCTGGAACGCGTATGCGACGGCGCCGTACCACGAGTCGGCGAACCCGGCCGAGCCGGCGTCGAACACCATGTCGGCCACCTTCCCGCACACGTTCGCCAGCAGGATTTTCTTCGCGATCCCGAGGCAGAAGAAGCTTACGCCGCGGGCGAACTTCTCGGCCGTGTACGTCCGGTGCCGGAGCTGGCCGGCGACCTCCTCGAACCGGATGATGGGCCCCGCGACGAGCTGCGGGAACATCGAGACGTAGCAGGCGAAGTCGATGAAGTGACGGATCGCCCGCGCGTCGCCGCGGTACACGTCGATCGAGTAGCTCATCGACTGGAACGTGTAGAAGCTGATGCCGAGCGGGAGGGTGATCTTGAACGCGAGGTCGAGGCTCAGACCCGGCAGGCCGATGGCGCTCACGATGCCGTCGTAGCTCTCGGCCGCGAGGTTGAAGTACTTGAAGAACCCGAGCAGCGAGAGGTTCGTGCAGATCGAGACGGCGAGGGCGAGCTTCTGCCCGCGGCTGCGCGGGCCGTCCTTCTCGAGCAGCGGCACAGGCCGGGGCCAGGCGCCGGACCGGAGCTGGCCCGTCATCGCCAGCCCGCAGATGTAGTCGATGACCGTCGACGTGAGCATGAGCGCGACGAACAGCGGATTCGCCCAGCCGTAGAACAGGTAGCTGAGGACCGTCAGGCCGAGGTGCTTGCCGCGGCGCGGCAGCGCGTAGTAGATCAGAAGCGCCAGCGGAAGGAAGTAATAGAGGAAAAGGTGCGAGCTGAATACCACGCGCGATCCTCGGCGGCCGGCATCGAGGCGGTCTGAGCAGGCACGTCAAGTATGATGGCTTTCAAGTCGGAATGCAAGCGCGGCGGGGCCGGCGCCGCGTTACCCGCCGCACGCCTTCCTGACCTTAGCGAAGGCGTCCATCGCGCGGTCGAGGTCGTCGGTCGTGTGAGCGGCCGAGATCTGCACGCGGATGCGCGCCTTGCCCTTCGGTAC
>JBDREM010000365.1:0-24370 GCA_043819695.1 Planctomycetota bacterium | reverse complement strand
GGTGCGTCGCGGCGACCACGCGGACGTCGATCTTGACGACGCGCGTGTCGCCCACCCGCTCGATTTCCCTCTCTTGAAGAACCCGGAGGAGCTTCACCTGGATCCGCTCCGTGAGGTCGCCGACCTCGTCGAGGAAGGACGCTTCAGGCAGGATCTCTTCTACCGGCTGAACGTGATCCCGCTTCATGTGCCGCCGCTCCGCGAGCGGAAGGAGGACGTCCCGGCGCTCGCATCCGTGTTCCTCCGCGAAATGCGCGCGCGGATGGACAGGAAGCTCGAGAGGATCTCGCGGGACGCGCTCCGCGCGATGCTCGACTACCCGTGGCCCGGGAACGTGCGCGAGCTGAAGAACGTGATGGAGCGGCTGGCCGTGATCTGCCGCGAGGACAATGTCCGGCCCGAGGACCTCCCGCCCGAGGTCCGCAGCGGCCGGGCGCGGGCCGCGGCGGGCGGCGATGCCACGGCCAGCCTCGCCGACATCGAGCGCGAGCACGTCATTCGCGTCATGGCCCACACCGGCGGCAACAAGAAGGAGGCTGCGGCCATTCTCGGCATCGACCGCAGCACGCTCTATTCGAAGCTCAAGCAATACGAGATTGAGTGACGGGGGTTCGCTTGGCCGACTCGGAAATCAGCGGGAACATCGGGCCGTATGAGGTCCGGCGCCTGCTCGGCAAGGGCGGCATGGGGGCCGTCTATCTCGCCGCAGATCACGCGCTCGATCGAATGGTCGCGATCAAGATGCTCCCGCTGCGTCTCGCCGAGGAGCCCGACATCGTCGCGCGGTTCCAGCGCGAGGCCCGCGCGCTCGCCAAGCTGCGCCATCCCAATCTCATGCACATATACACCGTCGGCGAGCACGAGGGCCGGCCGTATTTCGCGATGGAGTACGTCAAGGGCTCGACCCTCAGCGCCGTGATCGCCAGGACGGGCCGGGTGCCGCCGCCGCAGGTCGCGCACGTCGCGGCCGAGGTGATGTCGGCGCTCGACAAGGTCCACGAGGCCGGCATCGTCCACCGCGACATAAAGCCGGGGAACGTGATGGTCGACGAGGACGGCCGGGCCATTCTCATGGATTTCGGGCTCGCGAGGCAGGTGGAGGACGCGCCGCTCACCGCCGACCACACGGTGCTCGGCACGCCGAACTACATGTCGCCCGAGCAGGCCGAGGGCAAGAAGCTCGATGCGCGGGCCGACATCTACTCGCTCGGCATCGTGATCTACGAGATGCTGGCCGGTGCGCCGCCGTTCCACGGCAAGACGTCGTTCGAGATTCTGCGGCAGCACATCGAGTCGAGCGTGCCGGCGCCGTCGGAGCTGCACCGCGACATTCCCGAGGCGTTCGACCTGGTCGTCGCGCGGGCCGTGGCGAAATCGCCCGACGACCGCTACCAGGACGTGCGGCAGATGGCGGCCGACCTCGCACAGGTGTATCCGAGCGCGACGCTGGCGCGGCTCGTGCGCGCGCCCGGCACCGAGCCGACGGTGCTCCTGTCGCGGCGGGGAGCGGCGTTCGAGTCGACGATCCGGCTCACGCGGCCGGCGGAGTCGGCCCCTGCCGCGCGGTCCCGCCGGCGCCTGAAGGCGGGCGCTATTGTGGCGGCCGTCGTGCTTGCGGGGTTGCTGCTGTGGTCGATCTTCCGCCCCGGCCCGGAACCGGCGCCCGCGCCGGCCCCTGCGGCTGGGCAGATGGTCGAGGTCCGCCGCCGGGGCGCCGACACCGTCCGCGGCAGGCTGATCTCCATCGAGGTGCTTGACGACGGCACCACAATGGCTAAGATAAGTGAGGCCGAATCCGGGCGCGAGCGCACGGTCAGCATCCAGGACGGCGACGAGCTGCAGGTTGTGCGCGAGCGGTAGCAAATTCCGCTCTTTGCAGGGGTGTGAGATGACGACTGCACACTGGATTTTTCTGGTACCGACCGCCGTCGTGCTCGGCGTCGCCGGGGTGTTCGCTGTTGTCAAGGAACTGCGCGAAGAGGGGTTCCTTTGGCACACTTGGGTGCTGCGCGGGTTCTTCCTGCTCGTGACCGCCGGCGTCGGCTTCGCCATTCCCAGGTTCGCGCCCGAGTTGGGCAAACCGCCGCTCAACCTCGACCACTGGTGGTCGATGGTCGGCGCCATCATCCTCTTCTTCATTGTCTTTTGCCTCGAGGTCTACGCGGGCGCTCTCAACATCTCCGTCATCGTGTTCGGCGCGATGACCGGCATCATCGTCGCCCACCTCGCCTACTTCCTGCTCCTGCTCGTGATGGAGCCGATGATGAAGACGCCCCAAGACCGGCTGATCCTGCCGCAGTACGCCCTGACAATGAAGCTGTTGCTCTCGGTCGTTTTCGCCTACCTGTTCGTGCTCCTCGTCCACAAGAACCGCGACCGGTTCAACTTCATCATTCCCTACGTCGAGTTCCGCCGCGAGCACCGCGGCGCGTCGGGCCTGCTTGTCGATACGAGCGCCGTCATCGACGGCCGGCTCGCCGACCTCTGCAGCACGAGGATCATCGAGGGGACGCTGATCGTGCCGAAGTTCGTCCTCCGGGAACTCCAGGCGCTCGCCGACTCGGCCGACAAGCTGAAGCGCGTCCGCGGCCGCCGCGGCATCGACATGCTCAACCGGCTGCGCAAGGACCCGACGATCACGGTGCAAATCGACGAGGGCCGCGTGCCCGGTGCGGCCGACGTCGACGCGAAGCTCATCAAGCTCGCCGAGACGCTCGGCGCGCGGATCGTCACGACTGACCTCAACCTCGACAAGGTTGCGAACGTCCAGGGCGTTCACGTCGTCAACATCAACGACGTCGCCGCCGCGCTCAAGCCCGCCGTCCTGCCCGGCGAGCCGATGACCGTCGAGCTCATCCGCGAGGGCGAGGCGCAGAACCAGGGCATCGGCTACATGGACGACGGGACGATGATCGTCGTCGAGAACGCGAAGCAGGAGATCGGCTCGGCCGTCGTCGTTATCGTGACGCGCCTGCTCCAGACGTCGACGGGCCGCATCATTTTCGCCAAGCTTAAATTGGACGAAGCCGAGCCCACCGGCCAGAACAGGCGCACGCAGTGATGAGCAGCCCCGGCGCCCGCCCGACATCCGCGCGGAAACTCGCCCTGATCGTGCCCGCCGCCGGCAGCAGCACGCGGATGGGCGGCGGCGTGCGCAAGCCGTTCATCGAGCTCCGCGGCCTGCCCGTCATCTGCCACACACTCGATCGATTCGGCGGCATCGCCGGGCTCGACCAGATCGTCGTCGTCGCACACCCGGACGACATCGCCGAGATCGAGGCGTCGCTTTGGCCGCAGCTCGCCGAGCACGGAGCGACACGCCTCGTGCGCGGCGGCGCGCGCCGGCAGGACTCCGTCGTCAACGGCCTCGAGGCGCTCGAGCCGGACACCGACATCGTGCTGATCCACGACGCCGTGCGGCCGTTCGTGCCGCGCCGCGCCATCGAGGAGGCCGTCGAGGCCGCCGCCGAGCACGGGGCCGCCGTCGTCGCCATGCCCGTGGCCGACACCGTGAAGCGCGCCCGCGGCGAGACGGCCGCGGAGACGGTCCCGCGCGACGACCTCTGGGGCGCGCAGACGCCGCAGGTCTTCCAGGCCGGCCTCATCCGGCGCGCGTTCGAGCAGGCGGCAAAGGACGGCTTCGAGTGCACCGACGACGCGCAGCTCGTCGAGCGGCTCGGCGTCGAGGTACGGCTCGTGCGCGGCAGCTACGAGAACTTCAAGATCACGACGCCCGCACACCTTCGCATGGCGGAGGCGCTGCTCGACCGTTCCGACGCCTAATGACAGGGGGCGCCTTTGCAGGCTCCGGCCGGACCAGTTCCTGAGTGGAAGCGCCGCCTTTGGGCCGCGCTTGGCTTCGTGATCCTCTTTGTGGTCGGCATGACCGCGTCGGTCGGGCCGGGGATCACGTGGGACGAGCCGGCGTACGTCAGCGCCGGATACCGGTACTGCGAGTGGTTCGGATCGCCCTCGTTGGGCCGGGCGGGGGTCGACAAATACTGGGCTTCGAATCACGAGCATCCTCCGGCGGCGAAGATCGTCTATGGCCTGGCCGCGCAGACCGGTGCGGGGCTCGGGTTCGCCGTCTTCTTCGCCGCTCGGGTCGCGGGCGTCCTGATGTTCGTCGCGCTCGTGTGGCTTGTCTATTGGCTCGCGAGCCGGCAGTTCGGGCGGGCGGCGGGCGCCCTGGCGGCGCTGTCGCTCGTGCTGATGCCGCGCGTCTTCGGCCACGGGCACCTCGCGGCGCTCGATATGCCGGTCGCGCTCGCGTGCTTTGCCGCCACAATTGTTTTTTCCCGCGCGCACACCGGCAAATGGCGCGCAGCCGCGGCCGGGATATTGTGGGGCGTCGCGCTGCTCACCAAGATCAACGCGGTCTTTCTGCCCGCCGTCCTCATCCCGTGGGCGTTGTGGTACCACCGGAAGCGGGCCATCATCCCATGCGCGCTGCTGATCGTGCTCGGCTGTCTGACGTTTTTCACCGGCTGGCCGTGGCTGTGGCACGACACCTGGCGCCGCGTCGGGCGGTACACAATTAACAAGACCGAACGGCTCGAGCAGGATGGCCGCGCCGGCGGCACGACGAACGTGCCCGTGCATTACCTGGGCACGACGTACCGCGACGACCGCGCGCCGTGGCACTACCCGTTCGTGATGACGCTCGTGACGGTGCCCGCCGGCCTGCTTGTCTTCGCGGGCATCGGCGTGCGGAAGGCCGGGGGCGGCAGGGGCGAGCGTGGAATCGGCGCTCTCATCCTCGCCAGCGCCCTGCTCCACCTTCTCGTCTTCGCGCTGCCGATGGTGCCGAAGTACGACGGCGTCCGCCTGTTCATGCCGGCGTTCCCATTCATCGCGTGCCTCGCGGGGGTCGGCGGCGCGTGCGTCTGGAATTGGCGGGGGCGAGCCGGCAAGGCAATCGTCGCCGCCGTGCTCGTCGTCGCAGCGATCGCTCTCTTCTGCACGCATCCCTACGAGCTTTCGTATTACAACGCTCTGACGGGCGGCGCCTGGGGAGCGCAGAAGCTCGGGTTCGAGACGACGTACTGGGGCGACACGGTGAACCTCGAAGTAATGGCATACGTCAACGAGCACTGCCCCGACGGCAGCACGATCTCCGTCCGGCCGCCGTACTTCGACTTCATGGGCGACGTGCCCGGAATGAAGAGAGCGCTCCAGTTGCGGAAAGGATGGAAGCCGCCGCGGCCGCCGCCGGACTTCCTCATCGTCTTTCCGCGGCAGGGCCACCTCGACGATTTCACGAACGGCCTCATCCGCACGCGCGAGCCCGCGCGGCAGTGGACGTATATGGGCGTCCCGCAGTGCATGCTGTTTGACTTGAGGAGGGGAGAGTGACCGAGATGTTCCTGAAGCGCCGGCGGCGCAATCTTGTTCCCGTTGTTCTTGCCGCCGCGATCATCGGACTGGCCGGCGTTGGGACGACGGGCTGTTCGTACATCAGCATCCTCAGGAACCGCGCGCGGATTCGCTCGGGCCTCCTTACCCCTCGCCGGCACGACCCCGCCCGCCTCGACGTCCGCGGCAACATCCCCGTTCTCCATCTTTATGGCACGCCAAAGGAGATGGGCACGCAGTACGGGACGATCCTGAG
The DNA here is from genome assembly GCA_043819695.1 of Planctomycetota bacterium. Classification (GTDB taxonomy): domain Bacteria; phylum Planctomycetota; class PUPC01; order PUPC01; family PUPC01; genus CAYLQD01. Next base: position 18,759 of record JBDREM010000365.1, on the reverse strand, counting down.
GGAGCCGCTTCGGGCGTTCGATGCCTATATCCGCGCGATCCTGCCGGACGCTCGCCTCGAACGGCTCCTGGCTTTTGCCGCGGAGCACGAGCCGACACTGCCGCGCGAAGTTCGGGACGAGCTCCGGGCCATCGCCGACGCAGCCGAGGTCCCGTACATGGATCTTGTCGCGATGAACGTGTTGCCCCGCATGATGTGCACATGCCTGGCGGTGTCGGGCGATGCGAGCGAGGGCGGCTCGCTCATCATGGGCCGGAACGCCGACTACTTCGGCTTCGGCCTCGAAGATCGCGGCAGCATGATCGTCGTTTACCATCCGAGCAAAGGCGTCCCGGTCGTCGCGATCAGCTTCATCGGGATGGTCGGCGCGTTCACGGGCGTCAACGGCGAGGGCGTCGCATTCGGGAACCTGCTGATCTTCAACGCGCGGGACGATGACATTGTGCGCGGCGGCCTGCCGATCCAGATCACGATGCGCCTCGCCGCGCATCGGTCCGGCAGCGCCCGCGCGATGAGCGCCATTCTCCGCTCGCAACAGCACATGGCCCCGATGAACGTCATGGCCGCGGACGGGAAGGAGGCGATCCTGCTCGAGCTCGGCTTGAACGCCAGCCATGTTCGGCTCGCGCGAAACGGCGTGCTGGCGGCGTCGAATCACTTCCGCACGCCGGAACTCCGCGCGAGGGAGGTCGCGTGTGAGCGATACGCAACGCTCATCGCCGCGGCTGAGAAGAACCACGGCGCGTTCGACGTCGAGTTGATGAAGAAGACGCTGCACGCGGCGCGGATCAGGGGCCTGAACCTTCAGGCGGCGGTGTTCGAGCCGGCGGCGATGACGATGCACGTCTCCGTGAACCGCAGCCCCGCCGCCGCGGGACCGTACGCCGCGTTCGACGTCAAGAAGCTCTGCGCAGACGAGTGAGGCGCGATGGTCAGAGGGTGATCTGCGCGGCCGGCTGTTATGGCTGGCCGTCAAGCTGTTCGCGGATGGCTTTGAGCTGAAGCACTGCTTCGCGATCGCGCGGCCGGTTCATCGCTTCTTTCGAGCGAATCAGAGCGTCGAGCGACAGTATCCGGCAGGTTCCCTCGGGCAGCGTGATCTCGATGCTGTGTTGCCTCGCCTGCTCGAAATCACCGATCCCATCGATGGAGCTGAGGCAGTCGAGTTGCCCGTAGTCGGTGTCGAGATACAGATTCTTGAAGTCGCCGGCGCTTTCCGGTGCGAGCTCGAGCGGCGGCCGCGCGGGAGGCATCCGGTGAACGGGGTGGAGGTCCGACAGTGCCGCTTGCAGTCGCATTAAATTGTCCGGCGAGAAGTCGCAGCACACGTCGACGTCTTGGGTGACGAGGGTGACGCCGTGAGTCGTGGCCGCGAATCCGCCGACGACGACCAAGTCGACCTCGTTCTGAATCAGGCGGGCGATGAGGTTATCAAGGTCAGGCATTCCGTTTCTTCATGGCCTCCCTCAGGGCGAGAGCGGTTGCAAGGGCGCGGCTGTGCGCTCGAACTCGCTCCGCCGGGGTTTTCCGCAGGTTCGACTCGATCAACGACATATCGATGCCGTAATCCTCGGCTGCCCGCCACGCAGGGCCCTTCGCCGGCTGATCCTTCCGCTTCGCCATGCTAACAGCGTACTCCGACGGGGGCGAGAGTTCAAGCGTGTTCGTGCTGTTCGCTTCGGAGCGACTCGGGCAGTGTCTCGACGAGCGCTTTGATCTCGCCGCGGACGCAGCGGTAGTGGGCGAGCGTTTCTTCCTCGGTCCTGGCGGACGCGGCGAGCGCGGGCGGGTCGTCGAAGCCGACGTGCACCACCCTGGTCTTGCCGGGGAACAGGGGGCAGTGCTCGTTCGCGTGGCCGCAGACGGTCACGGCGCAGTCGAACTCGATGTCGCCGAACTCGCTCACGAGCTTCGATCGCTGGCCGGAGATGTCGACGCCCGCCTCGGCCATGACCTTGACGGCGAGCGGGTCGAGGCCGTGGGCCTCGATTCCGGCCGAGCACGGCTCGATCACGCCCCCTTCAAGTGGCGCGCCCAGCCCTCGGCCATCTGACTGCGGCAGGAATTGCCCGTGCAGAGGAAAAGGATTCTCACCGCGTGCGGTCCTCGTCGCAGGGCTCGAGGTGCACGACAACATCAACGAGGTCGGGGCCCTCGGCCAACAGTTTTTGCGTGACCGTCTCTGAAATCTCGTGTCCCTCACGGACCGTCAAGTTACCGTCGACCTTGACGTGCAGATCGACGGCCAGCCGCGAACCGACGTAGCGTGTGCGAACCGCGTGCACGTGGCAAACCGACTCCACGCTCAGGGCGATGCCGATAATCTGTTCGAGGTCCTTCGCCGGCGCTCCGGCGTCGACAAGCTGCTTCAACGCGGGCGACCCGATCCGCCAGGCGGCGCCGAGGATGAAGACCGAGACCACGATGGCGCCGACGTGGTCGAGGAAGCCCCATGCCGGGTTGATCCTTGCGCCGATCACGGCAAGGGCGACGGGCACGGAGCTGAGCGCGTCGGAGCGGTGGTGCCACGCGTTGGCGATCACGGCGGATGATCTGATCCGCCGCCCGACCGCTATTGTCCATCGGTAGACGCACTCCTTGACGGCGATGGAAACAAGCGCGGCAGCCAGGGCCGTCCAGCCGGGTACGGTGGCGTGCCGGTCTTTGATGGTACCGAGGGACTCGTAGGTGATGGCCGCTGCAACGGCCGCGAGGACGAGGGCGATGACGACGGTTATGACCGTTTCGATCCTGCGGTGGCCGTGAGGATGATCGGCGTCGGCGGGGGCACACCAGTACCGGACCCCGATCAGGATCGCGAGGTCCGTGCTGCAATCCGAGAGGCTGTGTACGGAGTCGGCGATGAGCGCCTGGCTCGCGCCCATCAGCCCGCAAACGAACTTGAACGCGGTGAGCAGCAGATTGACAGCCAGGGCCGCCCACGTCACCCGGCGCGCCTGCCTCACCTGACCCTGTTCGTTCTCAGCCTGCACGGTTGCGCTGCTCCTGCTCATGGGGGTGCAGCATATCACGGGCGGCCCCGGCCGGCAACAATTCTCATTCGGCGTAACCGTTCCAATGTCCGTGTGGTCCCGATCTGCTTAGTGCGCTGTTTCTGTAGCCGCCCGCATCGAGGGCGGCCCGGCTGTTTCTGTAGCCGCCCGCATCGAGGGCGGCCGGGCCGAGGTCAGTGCCCTCGGCTACAGCAACACACGAACATTGGAACAGTCACCGTTCGGCCCGCGCCGGGCGGAACCAGCCTTGCGTCCGCAGGCACACGCGGACGAGCATGAGCATGACGGGCACCTCGATGAGCACGCCGACGACGGTGGCGAGCGCCGCGCCCGACGACAGCCCGAACAGCATCACGGCCGTCGCGATGGCGACCTCGAAATGGTTGGACGCGCCGACCATGGCCGACGGGGCCGCGTCGCGGTACGGCAACTTGAGGAGCTTCGCCAGCCCGTAGCCGATGCCGAAGATCAGGATGGTCTGGAGGAAGAGCGGAATGGCGATCCACAGGATCGTGAGCGGCCTCTCGATGATCTTCTCGCCCTTGAACGAGAACAGCAGGACGAGCGTGGCGAGCAGGGCGACGATGGTGATCGGCGTGAGGACGTGGAGGAATTTCTCTTTGAACCATGCTTCGCCCTTCGCGGCGATGAGCCGCTTTCGCGAGAAGTACCCGGCGACGAGCGGCAGAGCCACGTACAGGCCGACAGACAGCAGCAGCGCCTGCCACGGAACGGGCATCCGCCCGCGGCCCAGCAGAAAGCCGCCGAGCACGCCGTAGAGAACGAGCATCGTGAGTGAGTTGATGGCGACCATCACAAGCGTGTGGCCGTCGTTCCCTTTCGCCAGGAACCCCCAAACGAGCACCATCGCCGTGCACGGCGCGATCCCGAGCAGGATGCAGCCGTAGAAGTAGCTTCGCCAGAGCGGGATGGCCAGCATCTTCACGGCACCATCGCGCCGCTCGCCGCCGGGGATTTCCTCGCGGGTGTCGCGATCAACCCACACCACCGTGCCTGCGCCGTGCGCCGCTCCCACAGCCAGGTCGCGGCCGAGCGGCATCTTGACGTAGTCCATTTCGTCCGGCCCGATGAAGCCGAGGAACAGCGTGCCGAGGAAGAACACGGAGATGGCATACATCGTGAACGGCTTGATCGCCCAGTTCACGAAGAGCGTGAGGCCGACGGGCCTTATGCTCTTGCCCGCCTTCACGACCTCGGCGAAATCGATCTTCACCATGATGGGGTACATCATGAAGAAGAGGCACACGGCGATGGGGATGGAGACGACGGGCGCGTCCTCGACGTAGATCGCGAGGCCGTCGAGGAACCGCGCCACGCCGGGCGCAACTTTGCCCAGCGCAATGCCGCCGCCGATGCATAGAACGACCCACACCGTCAGGTACTTCTCGAAAACGCCGAGGCCCTTTGCCTCCTTCTTGATGCAAGCATCTCTTGTCATCTACTTCTCCTCGTCATTTCTCAGCGAACCTGGAAGTTTCTCCACGAACGCCCGAATCTCGTCCCGCACGCGCCGGTAGTGCGCGAGCGCCTCCTCCTGGGTCTTTGCGCCCTCTGCCAGCCTGGGCGGGTCGTCGAAGCCGGCATGGACAATCTTCGTCTTGCCGGGGAAGATGGGGCAGGTCTCGTGCGCGTGGCCGCAGACCGTAACCACGTAATCGAATTCCTTCATCGGCAGGCCCGCCACGACCTTCGATTCATGCTGGCTGATGTCCACACCGGCTTCGGCCATGGCTTTCACTGCCAACGGGTTTATGCCGTGCTTCTCGATGCCGGCCGAGTACGGCTCGATAGAATCGCCTTTCAAGTGTCGCGCCCAGCCTTCGGCCATCTGGCTCCGGCACGAATTGCCGGTGCAGAGAAACAGGACCCGAATCCGACGCCGAACAGATGCATGCCCATTGACTGCGAGATGTCCGACCTCACCCTTGGCGACGGCGGACAACAGGTAGTGCGCGGCGATACCGGCAACAAAGCCGACGGCCATATTGTGCAGCACGGCCCCGAGAACTGTTATGCCCACCGGAACAATGTCCCGGTTCAGGCGCAGTTCCCGTGCGAACTTCACCAGCTCGATGCCAATAAGGAACATCATGCCGCCGACAATGGCCATGGGGAAAGCGGCGAATACCGCCGCAATGCTTCCGGCCAGCAGCAGACCCAACCCGACCTCCATGGCCCCCTCGATGATGTTCGCGCCGCCCGTCCGGGCACCGAAATAGTATTGCCCCGCAAGACCCCCGGCCCCGTGGCACAACGGCATGCCGCCGAAGAAGGGGAGCACGACGTTCATCACTCCCATGTTGAAGGACAACTGGCGCTCGGTCACCCGACGCTCAGGCCAGTACTGCGAGATCAGGGCAGACGTGGCAATTACGGCGTTCGTTGCGGTGAGCGGAATTTGCGCGAGGCCACCATCCCGCAAGACCGGCCAGATCTCGCGTGGATTGAACATCGTCAGTGGCGGGAAGAAAAAGCCCAGACCGGTTACGCAGTCGAGCTTTCCTTGGAACCACATGATGGCGATCCCCAGGAGAACGAGGACGACGGCGGCCGGCGCAAAACGGCTCTTACGAAGAGCGACGGCCAGAACGACGGCCAGGATTCCCAAAAGCCACCAAGAATTGACCATCTTTACGCCCTCGACAGCCAGCAGAATCCCCAGCGAGAGCTGAATTCCGTGCACTACGCTTTTCGGAGTCCACCGGGCAACGCGACTCATCGCCCGCGTTGCGCCCATTAGCAGCCATACCGCCCCCATGACCAGGGCCGATGTGTAGATTTTCTCCGGGCTCCAGGCCTGGGCGATGGCCACCACCGCGAGCACCTTCATGGGCTCGATCGGCATCGGCAGCCTGTAGACAACACCGGTGACAATGTTGGCCAGACCCATCATGACCAGGAGTCCAGCCGGGTTCATCTTGCAGACAGTGATGTAGCCGATGGCCAAGGGCAAAAGCGTGCCCAAGTCGCCAAGCGACCCGCCGAGTTCACGCGGGCTGAACTCGAACGAGCCTATCCGCAAGCCTCTCGCCCCTGTTGCAGGCTTCATTTTCGACACGAACCTCTCGCCAATCTCACCATGTCCGCCTTGACGGTCTTGTGGTCCGCCAGGCAGTCGCGCAAGCACTCTTGCAGGCATTCTTCCCACCGGTGCCTCGGTTGAGCGAGCTTGTAGTACATCCATGTCCCTTCGCGCCGGGCCTCGACCATCCCGGCCGAGCGCATGATGCCGAGGTGGCGCGAGATCTTGAAGTCGGGCGCGTCGAGCGCCTGCGCCAGTTGGCAGACACAGGTCTCGCCTTTCACGGCGAGCAACACGGCCAGTCGCAGGCGGGTCGAATCGGCCAGTACTTTGAACAGGTCGGCTTCGGCTTCCATCAGCGCTCCTTTCATATCTGTGTATCTGCGCTGATAGACATATTAACGCCGTCGAAAACGTCCGTCAACACCCGCCCGACGGCCCGCCCCATCATGGCGCCGCATAGATGAGGTAGAGACCGCCCAGGAGGACGAGCACGCCACAAACTCGCTTGATGATGACGGCGCCCCTGGACTTTTCGTTCCAGTTCAGGTAACGCTGAACGAGCCCGGTGCACGTGCCGGCGAGCACGATGACGGAGCAGTGGCCCACCCCGTAGACGCCGAGCAGCAGCACCCCATAGGCCAGGTTCGTCGCTGCGAGCTTGAACGTGATTCCCAGCATCGGCGCCATGTAGGCAAAGGTGCATGGCCCGAGGGCGATGCCGAACACAAGGCCCAGGATGAGGGCAGCCCAAAGGCCCTTCCGTTTCGTCCGCATTTGTCCGGGGCCCGACCAGGGCATGGGGATCACGTCGAGAAGATACAGGCCGACCACGAAGAAGATCGCCGCGACAAAATAATTCCCGTAGCGGCCGACGTCGCCCATCATTCGGCCCGCGGCGGCCGTGATCGCGCCGATGACGGCGATGGTGATGAGGATGCCGACGGAGAACAGGGTGGCGATGGTGAACGCGCGCCGCGTCGGCATCCGCCCCTGCCCGTCGATGAACCCGACGATCAGCGGGATGCTGGCCAGGTGGCACGGGCTCAAGAGAATGCTCAGTACGCCCCACGCGAACGAGGCGACGATGGCGATGATCGGCGCGCCCTCGACCGCATGCGTGAGCCTGGAGAACAACTCCTGCATAGCTTATCTCCCTCCTTATTTCTTCTGCCGGCCGGCCGGGGGCCTATTTCGGCGCGCACTCCCCGATCTTACACGCCTTGCTGATCTGGCCGGGCGTCAGTTCCATCTTGTCGGACAGGGCCTCCTGAATGCTGATGAGCTTGCCGGTTTCGTAGGGATGCTGCTCGACCCACTTCCTGAGGTTCTCGGGGTTCACAAAGAATCCCTGATGGAAGCAGCCGGCCGAGCCCCACTTGCCGTCCGGCTTCTTCCGCCGGCCGAACCACGCCACGGCGGCCCGGGGCTCGAGCGATGCCACGCGGCCGTCCAGAGTCTTGACGACGATCATCTCGCCGGTAAGGCGGTCGGGCTGATGGACCTCGATGTCTTTGCCCGTACGGGCCGCGACGCCCAGGGCGCAGTGCGAGCAGCAGCCCCAGGTATGCACGCCGCCGGCCTTCACGAGGGCGGCGTCCTCGGGGTACACGGCCCGGTCGCAGAAGCCGCAGCGGGTGGCAAGCTCCCTGTTCTGCAGGGTGTTCCAGCCGATCAGGCTCCCGCCGGCGGCTCGCCGCTCCGTCAGAGCGCTGTCCTTGTCGGCGAATGCTTTGACCTGCGGCCGGCCGGTCTTCTCGTCGAGATCGTAGAGATAGGCTGCCTCGGTCGCGCCAAGAAGCTTGCCCGTCGGCCAGTCCGTCACGGACACCCTCTTCTCGAAATCAGTTTTGTCTTCGGTCAGGCAGGAGTACATGATGAAATAGCAGTGAGGGCCGCAAAGCTGCACCTCGCCCTTGCCGGTCTTCACGAGGACGCGGGTCTTCAGGCCGACGTCGCCATCGCACATGTAGCAGACCTTGTCTTGGGGGCGCGTGTCGGGCTTGCCGGGCTCCAGTCGCTCGAAAGCGGGCGCGGCGGCGCCGGCGAAATCGTAGCCCAGCTCCTTCCACTTGCCCAGGATGTCCTTCTTCGAGTAGAAGCCTTCGTGGCGGAAGAGCTCTTTCCCCGAAGCGTCGAAGAATATCTGCGTCGGAATCAGGCGTATCTTGTGTTTGCGCGCGGGCTCCGGGTTTATCCAGACGTCAATGAAGACTACGTCGAACCGGCCCTCGTACTCCTTCTTCAGCTCCTCGAGGATCGGCGCCATCAGTTTGCAGGGGATGCATTTGCCCGCGCCGAGGTCAAGCAGGCGGGGAAGGGCCTTTTCTGGCGTCGGTTCCTCTTTCGCAGGCGTCGATGTGGGTTTGTTCTCGCTCCTTGCTGTGCGCGGCTGCGTCTCATCACCATTGGACGGCGTTTGCCCATCGGCCTTCAGATATATCACGGCGCCCGCCGCGGCCGCCAGTGCGAGAACGATGGCCACCTTTGCTGCGTTGTTCACTGTGACGTCCTCCATCAGGCCAGGGCCTTCTTGATTTCGGCGGCACCGGGGACCTTGCCGACTGCCTTGACCTCGCCGTCCACCACGAGCGCCGGCGTCATCATCACGCCGAACGCCATGATGTCGTCGAGGTCTGTCACTTTCTCGAGTTCGTATTCGACTCCAAGTTCGTTCGCCGCCCGCTCGGCGGCCTCGGCAAGCTGCTTGCACTTGGGGCAGCCCGTCCCGAGGATCTGGATTCTTTTCATTGCGCCAGCACCTCCTTGACGTTCGCCACGGCCTGCGCCACCTCCTCATCCGTCGCGCGAACGCCCTTGACCTTCTCGATGCCGAGATCGGTCACCTTGACCTGCGTGTAGTTTGTGATGCCGGCGTTGTCGAAGATCTTCTTCGCACAGTCCATCGGGCAGCCGTCGATGACGACGTTCAGGCCGGCGTCCTTGGCCTTCTGAATCATGTCCGGTATCCCCGCGCCAAGCCCGGCCAGGCACCACATCATCCCGGCCCCCTCTTCCGTCAGCTTCCGGGCGGCGAGGTCGGCCACCTCGGCCACGTTCGCCGCGCCCGAGCACGAAAAAAACAGCACGTTCTTGCCTCCGCAGCAGCATTCAGACATCGTGCGCCTCCTTTCCTCGATGCGGGCGGTCTACCCGAAGACCGCGCCATAGACCATCCCGCTGATCGTCGCCATGACGACGACCAGCGCGACAAAGACCAGCGTCTTCTTCGTTCCCATCACGCTCCGGATCACGAGCATGTTCGGCAGCGAGAGCGCCGGGCCCGCGAGCAGCAGCGCGAGCGCCGGGCCCTTGCCCATGCCGTTGTCCATGAGGCCGCGCAGGATCGGCACCTCCGTCAGCGTCGCGAAGTACATCAGCGCGCCCGCCGCCGAGGCGAACAGGTTCGCCCAGAGCGAGTTCCCGCCGACCGCGGAGCCGACCCATCCCTTCGGGATCAAACCTTCGCCGTCCGTCCGGCCCCCCAGCAGCATCCCGGCGATCAACACCCCGACGAACAGCAGCGGCAGAATCTGAGCCGCGAACACCCACGACGCCGCGCCCCATTCGCGCAACTCGCTCTTGCTGAACCACGCGGCCACTATCCCGATCAACGCGAGCAGCGCCACGCCGGTAATGATCCATTTTACGGAGTGGATCGCCGCCCACACGCCGCCGTCCTCCTCCGGCTTCGCCCAGTTGGCGAAGACGAGGATAGCGACCATCACGCCGAAGTAGACGGCGTTCTTCCAGAGCGGCCTGCTTACCTTGGGCTCGGGCGTCGCCATCTGCGCCTCGGCCTTCGCGCGTTCCTCGTTGCGAAAGATCAGGTGCATCAGAAGCCCGATGACGATGCTGAAGACGACGGCGCCGACGGCCCGCGCGACGCCGAGCTCGATGCCGAGCACGCGCCCGGTCAGAATGATCGCCAGCACGTTGATCGCGGGGCCGGAGTAGAGGAACGCCGTCGCCGGCCCGAGACCCGCGCCCATCTTGTAGATGCCGGCGAAGAGCGGCAGCACCGTGCAGGAGCAGACGGCGAGGATCGCGCCCGAGACCGACGCGACCCCGTACGCGAGCACCTTGTTCGCCCCCGCACCGAGATATTTCATCACCGACGCCTGGCTCACGAAGACGCCGATGGCCCCGGCGATGAAGAACGCCGGCACCAGACACAGGAGCACGTGCTCGCGCGCGTACCATTTGACGAGGTGAAGCGATTCCGTTATCGCGTTGTCGAACCGGCCCTCGCCGACCGGCAGCCAGAAGCAGCCGAGGAACACCAGCAGGATCAACGCCGGCTTCTTCCATTCGTTCTTCCAGTCCATCGCTCTCATTTTCTTATTGATGCATGCGTTGATAATGGAACGGAGGGATGTGTAAGAAAAGGGAAAATGGAAAAGAGGGAAAAAGGGAAAGAAAAGACCGTCTGCCGCCCTTTGGGCAACAGGAACACTCTTTTTCCCCCTTTGTCCCTTCCCCCTTTTTCATCATTTTACACCTTCGCACCATTTTCCATCATCTATGCATGGTTCAATAGTCGTCAAACGTGCGCCCCGTCAACAGAGGGCCGTCCGCCGCACACCCCTCGATGAACTGCCGGCCCGCACCCCGCTTCGGATACTTGTCTATGTGATAACATAATCACATATATGCCTAAAAAAAACCTCTGCCGGCTCACCGTCGACCGTCCGCCAAACACCGAACACCGTCCACCAAACACTTGATTCCGCCTGGCCTAAAGCTTCGCCAGCATCGAGCTGCTTTCCTTGAGTTGTTGCCTGAGGCAGTTGCCGACGCACTCGATGAAGTTCAGGACGCACGGCGTGCGGAGCTTGTAGAAAACCATCAGGCCGTCCTTGCGGCTCGTGAGCAGCCCGGCCCGGGTCATCAGCGCGAGGTGGCGCGAGACGTTCGACCGTTCGGCGCCGACTTCTTTCGTTATCTCGCAGACGCACCGTTCGCCGTCGCGGAGGCAGTCGATGACGGCCAGCCTGATCGGATGAGCCGCCGCCTTGACGATCTCGGCCTTCAGAGCGTACAGTTGCTTTTGAGCCTTGTTCATCGCGTTCGTTCCGTACTTCGCCAGTCCGTGCATACGTGAGTACGTAAGCATATAGTAACACCAGTCTGGCTTCCTGTCAATCGAGAATTGTCTTGAGTTATCCCCAGTGTGCGCAGCCGTCCAGGCCCGTTCACGGGCCTTGGCGAGTCCGCCGAAGGCGGACGAGAATAGGCCCCGCCTTTTAGGCGGGGTGTTCGCTGCCTGAATTTGGGGTCAGCCCCGTTGACGGGGCTTTTCCCGGGACATCAAGCGGCTTAAGCCGTTTCGGGAAGCCCCCTGAGCGGGGCTCTGGGAACCGGGGAACGCCTTCCGCGTTACCCCTGCTCAAGCGGGGACCTATGCGCGTCCCGACAAGTCGGGACGCGGAAAGCGGCGTGAACGCTGCTCACTCAACGTCTTCAGAAACTGGGGACAAGTTGCTCTGTTGAGAACCGTCTCGCCCGCTCACAGAGCGGGCCTACAAGAGGCCCGGAGAACCCGCTCGCGCTGACGGAGACGGCCGTTCCTGTAGGCCGGCTTCGTAAGCCGGCGTGGTTTTCTGTAGGCCGGCTTTGTAAGCCGGCGCGGTTTTCAACAGAGCAGGGATAAACCAGAACCGAAATTGCTTGTCCGGGCGCAACGAGCGGAGTAGAATGAGGCCGATGGGGACGCCGCGGGAACGCGGCGGGGCGCTCCGAGAATGTCATCGACAGGCGCGCAAAGGAGTCTTGAGATGCGACACGCAAATCGCCGGCTTTTCGCCGCCGTCATGATTTGCATCGGCATTGCCGCGGCGGCGTGTGACAGGCGCGAAGAACAGACCGGCGGCCCGGGCGCCGGCCGGAAGGAGGTGGGCAGCATGAAAGTGACCAGCCCTGAATTCGGACACAACGGAATGATCCCCGCGCGGTTCACGGCCGACGGCGAGAACGTCAATCCGCCGCTCGAGATCACGGGTGTTCCGGACGGGGCCAAGAGCCTCGTGCTCATTATGGACGATCCCGACGCACCGGCCGGCACGTGGATCCACTGGGTCGTCTACGACATCGCGGTCACGCAGCGGATCGAGGCGAACAGCATCCCCGGCACGCAGGGCGGCAACAGCTTCGGGCGGACGAACTACGGCGGCCCGGCGCCGCCCTCGGGCACCCATCGCTACTTCTTCAAGCTCTACGCCCTCGACCAGAAGCTCGATCTCCCCGAGGGCAAGAGCAAGGCGGACGCCGAAGCCGCGATGAAGGGCCACGTGCTCGCCAACGCGGAACTCATCGGGCTCTACAAGAGGAAGTAACTGCGCGCATTGACGACAACTCGGCCGAGGTCAATGCCCTCGGCTACAGCACACGAGCCTCGGAACGGCGGCGGCGTATCGATTCGGTTGACTTCGCCCGCGGCAGGCTGTAGAATCCCGGCGTCACGGTTATCATCTCGGTCAATTCTGAAGACAGCGCGGGCGTCGATGGCCGGACTCGAACACACCACGATTGTTGGCGTCGGGCTGATCGGCGGCTCGCTCGGGCTCGCGCTCAAACAGCGCGGCCTGGCGAGCGTGGTCGTCGGTGTCGGCTACCGCGAGACCACGCTCGAGCGGGCTCAGGAACGCGGCTTGATCGACCGCTGGACGCTCGACGTCGCCGAGGGCGCCGCCGGCGCGGACATCGTCGTGCTCTGCACGCCCGTCGGCCTCGTCGCCGGAAAGGCGGCCGAGGCGCTGCCCGCGATGAAGCCCGGCAGCATCCTGACCGACGTCGCCAGCACGAAGGCGGCGATCACGGCGAAGATCGAGGCGATGTTGCCCGGGGGCATAGCGTTCGTGCCGGCTCATCCGATGGCCGGCTCGGAGAAGCGCGGGAACGAAAGCGCCCAAGCCGACCTGTTCGAGGGATCCCGCTGCATCCTGACGCCGACGGCGAAGACGCCGGCCGACGCCGTCGCCGCGGTGACGGCGATGTGGGAGGGCGTGGGTGCGTCGGTCGAGACGCTCGACGTCGGCGAGCACGACCGGATCGTCGCGCAGATCAGCCACCTGCCGCACCTCGTCGCCCCGGCGGTCCTCAACGCGGCCGATGGCTCGAGCCTGCCGTATGCGGCGGCGGGAATGAAGGACACGACGCGGATCGCCGCCAGCGACGTCAAGCTCTGGATCGACATCTTCAAGGACAACCGCGAGAACGTGCTCGAGGCGCTCGCGGCATTCGGCAGCGAGATGCACGCGATACGCGACGCGCTCGACCGGTCGGACTGGGACAAGCTGGCCGAGATGCTCGAACGCGCGCGTGACAAACGCGCTTCGCTCGATGATGCAGGGCGGGATTAGGATTACGATTAAGATTAGGATTAGGATCTGTAGCAGGAGATAGAGTTGCTCTGGCAAATAGATGTTGCTCTCAAGTCTGAGCGGAACGATCCCGAAGGCGAGGCGGTCAAGCATGAGGCCGAGGCCATCGGGGTGACGGGGATCGACGACGTGCGGCACGTCCGCGTGTTCGTCATCGAGGCCGATCTGGGCCGCGACGACATCGACCGCATCGCGAGCGGGCTCCTCGCCGATCCGGTCGTCGACCAGTACGCGATCGGCGAGCCGGTGCTCGACGAAGACGGCGGCGGCTTGCAGATCGTGCAGGTCGTGCGAAAGCCGGGCGTGATGGACCCGGTCGAGGCGAGCATGCGTAAGGGCATCGCCGACATGGGCCTCGACGTGGCCGCCGTCCGGACCGCGCGGAAGTACTACCTCTACGGTTCGCTCTCCGCGGACGACGCGGCCGCCGTCGGCGAGAAGGTCCTCGCGAACGATATCATCGAGCGGATCATCGTCGGGCCGGAGAAGATCGACATCCCGCACGGGGCGAAGACGCCGTTCGAGAAGGTCGTCGTCCCGCTGCTCGAGGCCGACGACGGCGAGCTTGTGCGGATCAGCAACGAGGGCGTGCTCTCGCTCAACCTCGCCGAGATGAAGGAAATCCAGGCGTATTTCAGGAAGCTCGGCCGCAACCCGACCGACATCGAGCTCGAGACTTTTGCACAGACCTGGTCGGAGCACTGCGTCCACAAGACGTTCCGCGGCATCATCAACTACAACGGCGAGATCATCGACAACCTGCTCAAACAGACCGTGGTGCGCGCCACGCGCGAGCTCGACAAGCCGTGGTGCCTGTCGGTGTTCGTCGACAACTCCGGCGTGATCGAGTTCGACGACGACTACGGCATCGCGTTCAAGGTCGAGACGCACAACCACCCGTCGGCCATCGAGCCCTACGGCGGCGCCGGCACCGGCATCGGCGGCGTCATCCGCGACCCGATGGGGACGGGCATGGGCGCGAAGCCGATTTTCAACACCGATGTCTTCTGCTTCGGCCCGCCCGATCTGCCCGACGATGAGGTCGCGAAGGGATCGCTGCACCCGCGCCGCATCATGCGCGGCGTCGTCGGCGGCGTCCGCGACTACGGCAACCGGATGGGCATCCCGACGATCAACGGCTCGGTGTTCTTCGACAAGAAATACACGAGCAACTGCCTCGTCTACTGCGGCAACGCGGCCCTCATCCCGAAGGGCATGGTCACCGGCGCGGCGCGGACCGGCGACCTCGTCATCGTCCTCGGCGGGCGCACGGGCCGCGACGGCATCCACGGCGCGACGTTCTCCTCGCTCGAGCTGCACGAAGAGACGTCGAGCAGCCACGTCCAGATCGGCGACGCGATCACCGAGAAGAAAATGCTCGATGTGTTGCTCGTCGCGCGCGACCGCGGGCTGTACAGTTGCATCACAGACTGCGGCGCCGCAGGGCTTTCGTCCGCCATCGGCGAGATGGGCGAAGAGCTCGGCGTCGAGGTCGACCTCGAAAAGGTCCCGCTCAAGTACGAGGGCCTGACGTATTGGGAGATCTGGATTTCCGAGGCGCAGGAGCGGATGGTCATCGCCGTCCCGCCCGAGCACGAGCAGGCGGTGCACGACCTGTGCGCGTCGGAGAACGTGGAATCGACCACGATGGGCCGGTTCACCGGCACGGGGCGGCTCGTCCTCCGCTACGAGGGCACCGAGGTCTGCAACATCGACATGGACTTCCTGCACGACGGCGTGCCGCGGCTCGAGCGGAAGGCCGTGTGGGAGGAACCGGCGACGGCCGAGCCGAGCCTGCCTGCGAAGCACGACTACGGCGACGACCTCAAGAGGATTCTCGGCTCGTGGAACGTGTGCAGCAAGGAATGGATCGTGCGGCAGTACGACCACGAGGTGCAGGGCGCGAGCGTGCTGAAGCCGCTCGTCGGCGTCGAGAACGACGGCCCCGGCGACGCGAGCATCGTCGCGCCCGTCCTCGGCTCGGAGCGCGGGGTGATCATATCGAACGGAATCAACCCGAAGTACGGGGCCATCGACCCGTATCACATGGCCGCCTCGGGCATCGACGAGGCGCTCCGGAACATCGTCGCCGTCGGCGGCAATCTCGACCGCGTCGCGCTGCTCGACAACTTCTGCTGGGGCAATCCCGACAAGCCCGACCGGCTCGGCGGGCTGGTCCGCGCAGCTCGCGCCTGCTACGACGTCGCCATCGTCTACGGCACGCCGTTCATCTCGGGCAAGGACAGCCTGAACAACGAGTACCAGGTGCCGGGCGGGACGATCGCGATTCCGCCGTCGCTGCTGATCTCGGCGATCGCCGTGATGCCCGACGTGCGGGCGGCGGTGTCGATGGACGCGAAGGCGGCCGGCAACGCGATCTTCGTCGTCGGGCTCACGAAGGACGAGCTTGGCGGCTCGCACTACTACGACATTCACGGCGAGCTCGGCCGCAACGTGCCGCAGGTCGACGCCGAACTCGGGCTGAAGGTGTTCGGCGCGTTGTCGAAGGCGATGGGCGCCGGGCTCGTCCGCTCGTGCCACGATTGCAGCGAGGGCGGGATCGCCGTGGCCGCGGCCGAGATGGCGTTCGCCGGCGGGCTGGGCATGCAGCTCGGCCTGGCGAATGTCCCGTGCACCGGCGATGCCAGAGACGACGCGAAGCTGCTCTTCTCCGAGTCGAACTCGCGCTTCATCGTCGAGGTCGAGCCGGACAAGATCGACGCATTTGCGGCCGCGATGGCCGGCGTGCCGTGCGGCGAGATCGGCTCGGTGACCGGCGGCGATTCGTTCACCGTCACCGGCCTGAGCGGCGGCATCGTCATCGACGAGCCGGTCGCCGAGCTGAAGGAGTCGTGGCAGGCGCCGCTGAGGTTGAGTTCCCCGAAGCGTAACGCTGTTCGGGAGAACAGACTCGCCGCGGCCAGACAGATGGACGAGTTTCGGAGGCGCCACGCGAATGACCCCACTGACGGAAGAGACGCTGTAACCCTGCTGCGGGAAGACAGAGATCACGGCCACAGCATTGACAGGCTCTATCAGGAGCAGTGCGAAGGCGAAGACAACGACAAAGCAGAGAATGAAGATGGCACTTAGGACCCTCATCATCCGAACGGCGGGAACGAATTGCGACCAGGAGACGAAGTTCGCGTTCGAGCGGGCGGGCTCCGAGGTCTCGCTTCTTCACATCAACCGCGTGAACGAGAATCCGTCGCTGCTCGGCGAGCATCAGATCCTCGCGCTGCCGGGCGGGTTCAGCTACGGCGACGACATCGCGTCGGGCAAGGTCCTCGCAAACGAGCTGCTCCAGGGCCTCGCCGATCAGCTCAAGAAGTTCGTCGACGACGGCAAGCTCGTCATCGGCATCTGCAACGGCTTCCAGGTCCTCGTCAAGACCGGCCTGCTGCCGGGGCCGTTCGGCCGCGACACGAAGCAGACGGTCACGCTCACGTTCAACGACTCGAACAAGTTCGAGGACCGCTGGGTCTATCTCCGCGCCGACTCCGGCAAGTCGCCGTTCATCAAGAAGGGCGAGATGATCTACCTGCCGGTCGCGCACGGCGAGGGGAAATTCCTCGCGAAGGACGACGCGACCCTCGACGCCGTCCGCTCGAACGGCCAGGTCGTCTTCCGCTATGTCAACGCCGCCGGCGAGGCTGCCCAGGAATATCCGATCAATCCGAACGGCTCGGCCGACGACGTCGCCGGCATCTGCGACACGACCGGCCGCGTGCTCGGCCTGATGCCGCATCCCGAGCGGCACGTCCTCCCCACGCAGCACCCGCGCTGGACCCGCGACGGCCTCGCCGGCGAGGGCGACGGCATGCGCATGTTCCGCAACGCGGTGCAATACTTCGCGTAGGTTCTGTCTGATCAGTCGCCGGCTCGTAGAGCCGGCCTACAGGCTGCTTGCGTGGACCGCGTCTTCGGACATCTTAGATTGTTGTAGGCCCGCTCTGCGAGCGGGCGGGCGCTGGGCACCCTACTCCACCGTCGAATGCCGCTCCTGCATGTCCTCCGTCGAGAACCCGAGCTTGTGCTGAAGCATCCGGCAGGCGCAGTCGCAGATGATGAGCAGAGACTCCTCGAAGAGGCTGCGGAGCGTGTGATGCGACGACCCCGCCGGCGCCTCGGCCGCGGGCACGTGGATGACTATCTTCGCCATCTTCGCGATCGGCGAGACAGGGTTCGTTGTGATCAGCGTGATGGCCGCGCCCGCGCGGCGCGCCGCAATGGCCCGCTCGAGCGGCACGGGCGTCCTGCCCGAGCCCGAGCCGACAAGCACGAGGTCGCCGTGCTTGATCTCGGGGCAGTCGGGCTTGCCGGCGACGTGCGCGGCGACGTCGAGGTGCCCAAGCCGAACGGCCATCGCCTCGAGCATCGCGCCGCTGCGGCCGCTGCCGATGAGGAAGAGCCGCCGCTTCGACGCGATCGCGTCGACGAACACGCGCACCTGATGCGCGTCGACCGATTGCACGCACCGCGCGACGTCTGCAAGAACCGACCGGCTTAGTGTCTCGAAATCCATATCGACATGATAGCCGTGTGGCGGGGCGTGTCAAACGCTTCGCGTGGCGAGTTGTCCCGTCTCCCGCTGGCGACGCCGAAAGCGGCGCGAGAGCCGCTGTATTAGACGGTTCCGAGAACGGGGGCGGTTCAGATCCGCGGGGCGGCGTCAGAACGAGTCGATCAATTCCTGCCGGTTGCCGCCGATGTGGATGATGTTGTTCAGCTTGACGAGTTTCATCGTGTAGGCGACGTGCTCGCCGGTCACGCACAGCTTGATGGCGCCCCCTTGCTCTTCGGCGAGTTTGTGAAGCTCGATCAGCTTGCCGATAAAGGCGGAGCAGAGGAACTGTACCTGGCTGAGGTCGATCAGCACCTTTGGCGGCTCGGCCGCCAGTATGACTCCCCGGATCGAGGCCGCGATCTCGTTCGACTGCTTCGGATAGACGTTCTCGTTCTCGACGACGAAAACGGTCACGTCGCCCGCCGCCTCCCGATGGACGTGAGCCGCGTCCTCCTTCAGCTTCATGTCCAGCGGGTCGTCGGACTGAGCCGCATTCTCTGACATCATTGGAGCCCCTCAAAAAAGGATGGTGGGTAGGGGCGGATTTGAACCGCCGACACCGGGATTTTCAGTCCCGTGCTCTACCCCTGAGCTACCTACCCGGCCGCGCCGGGATTATAGGGTGCCCGCTGGTGGCAGTCAATAACAAATCATCCGGAGTCATTTGCGATGTGGCTCCGTAGCGTGTCGTCGGACAAGAATGTCCGCGGCGTCTCGCCTTCGTGTCTCGAGGCCGTCCCGGCCTCGAAAACG
>JBDREM010000364.1:0-3170 GCA_043819695.1 Planctomycetota bacterium | reverse complement strand
GTCAGGTGTTGCGACGCCGACATGCATTTCGAGGCGTACCAGCCGGGCGCCGCATGGAAAAGGACGGCTCGCGCGTGGCGAGTTGCGCCGGCCGGACGCGGCATGGAAAAGGACGGCTCGCGCGTGGCGAGCCGCCCTCTTTATGTCAACCGTCCGGCCCGGCTTCCCTGCGGCTCAGGTTCGCTTTCTGCGGCTGAGGCCGATGAGGCCGGCGGCGAACATCGCGAGCGTGCCAGCTTCGGGGATGGCGGACGTGGGCGGGTTTTCCGGGGGATCAGTGTATACTTTGTTCTTGCCGATCTTGTTGGGCGAGTCGTGCACGATGGGGATCGTGACGCCGCCGAAGCCGCTGTCGCCGAACACGTCGCCGTCGATCTTCAGCTCGTAGATGACCTCGAAGACACAGCCGGGAGCGGACGCCGGGTCGGTGTAGTCGGGCACCGACAAGGGCGAGTCGACAAGGAAGGTGTTGTGGCCGAGCGTGTTGAAGTTGTAGTCGAGCGACGTGCCCCACTCGAGGACGCCGGACGCGGAGCCGGTGATGACGTCGCCGTCGTTGCCCAACACGCCGCCGGACCTATACGCGCCGCCCTGCTGCGCCTGGTTGATGTAGTCGACGACGACGTCGAGCACGACGACGCCGAGGCCGTCGGTGAACGTGAACTGTGCCTTGTCGCTGCCGACGAGATCCTCGAACTTATGCCCCTTCCCGCTGGGCGCGTCGCTACCCCAGCCGATTGCGTTGGCGCCGTAAGTATTGTCGACCAGCGAGAGCGGCTGAATGAGGATCAGCGACAGGTCGCCGGTCCCGGGGTCGACGTGGGTCCACAGCGTGCCGGGATCGGGGGCGGGAATGAGGGGGTCGCCTTTCTTCAGGCCTTCGACGTTGAGCGTAAGACTGAACTCGTTCGTGCACCCCTCGGCCGGATCGAAGCGGCCGTCGATAACGGGCGCGGCGAGCGCCGCACTGCCGAGAATCACCACCAACAACGCGACTGCCGCCGTCCCGACAACGTGTCTCTTTCTCGCGCTCATTGTTGTCCCTTTCATTGTTTCCCGCGGCATTGAGTGCTTCGCAACCATTTTCAATTCCTCATCAGGGTTTTCTGTTATCGTCAGGCCTTGCCGCCCGGTAGACACGTTATCGGCGGCTGCGGCGAGCATTGAGACCGAACGACAGAAAACATGAGATCGGCGTGCGACACACACATACCCCCAGGTTCGGCAAGGGGATAGAGCGAACGGGGCCGGTCGCGGATATGTTGCCGAAACTAGACTCCCCGGCCCGCCCCCCCGAGCACCTGCCGGGCGGGCGGCGTGGCGGCGCCGTCCGAGTCTTGACCCGCGGTCGGCCAACTGATAGACTGCCGCCGAATTGAAGAGGACGTTAGTTCTCCTGGTGCGCCTGATGAACAACGTGACGAACCGCCTCAACGAATCCATCCGCGTTTCGGTGCCGGGGCGGGTCTGCATGCACGGCGAGCACCAGGATTTCCTCGGCCTGAGCGTCATCGCGATGGCCATCGACCTGTACTTCGTCATCAAGGCGTGGCCGCGCGACGACAACAAGTTCGTCATTCACATGCCCGACCTGCCCGAGACGGATGAGCTTGTGCCGTCGGAGGCGCTCGAATATCGTCATCATCGCGACTATGTGCCCGCGTGCATCAACGTGCTGAAGCGGCGCGGCATCGGGTTCGACAAGGGCTACGATTTCGTCTTCGCCAGCACGATCCCGGTCAACGCCGGCGTCTCGAGCTCGTCGGCGATGTGCGTCGGCTGGGCGAAGACGCTGCTGGCGCTCGCAGGCGATCCCGCGGCCGGCGACGCCGCGGAGGTCGCAAAGATCGCCCACCAGACCGAGGTGCTCGAGTTCAACGAGCCAGGCGGCACGATGGACCACTACACCACCTCGGTCGGCGGGCTCGTCTACATCGACTGCGTCGATCCGATCGAGGTCACGCCCATCGACTTCGACCTGACGGGCTTCGTCCTAGGCAACAGCCTCGAGAAGAAGGACACGAAGGGCACGCTCCGCGCGTCGCGCCAGGCGGTCGAGGCCGGCATCGCCGAGATGGCGAAGCGTATCCCCGATTTTTCGCTGCGCGAAACACCCGCCGGCTGCATCCTGGCCGAACTGGCCGCCCTGCCCGATGAGATGGCGGACAAGCTGCGGGCGAACGTCATCAACCGCGACCTGTGCCAGGAGGCGCGCCGCATGCTCGAGAGCGGCCCGCTGGACCGCGCTCGATTCGGCGCGATGCTCGACGAGCATCACGCGCAGCTCCGCGACGGGCTCGGCATCTCGACGCCGAAGCTCGAAAGCCTGATCGCGGGCTGCAAGCAGGCCGGGGCGCTCGGCGGCAAGCTGAACGGGAGCGGCGGGGGCGGCACGATGATTGCATACGCGCCCGGCCGCGAGGCCGAGGCGGCCGCGGCCATCGACGCCCGCGGCGGCAAGGGATACGTCATCCGAAAATCGAGGGGGGCCATAATCGAGTTCAAAGCCGAGGGACTATGAAAGCCGTCATACTCGCCGCCGGCAAGGGCACGCGCATGCGCGGCCTCTGCAACCACACGCCGAAGCCGATGCTGCCCATCGCGAACCGCTCGATCATCTCGCTCATCTTCGCCCGGCTCAAGAGCGTTGGCATCCGCGACGTCGCCCTCGTCATCGGGTTCGAGGGCGACAAGCTCAAGGCGCTCATCGGCGACGGGAGCCGCTACGGCGTGAACGTCACGTACGTCCGGCAGGAGGAGCAGCTCGGCACGGGCCACGCGGCTCTCATCTGCGAGCAATTCGTCGCCGGCGACCCGTTCTTCCTGATCTTCGGCGACATCCTCACGCCGGAAGAGAACTTCGCCGGAATGGTCGAGCTGTTCGGCCGGGATGACTGCGACGCGGTCCTCAGCGTGTTCCCCGTCGAGGACCCGAGCAACGGGGCCGCCGTCGACGTGCAGGACGGGCTCGTGGCCGGCATCATCGAGAAGCCGCCGCCCGGCACGATCCAGAACGCGTACAACAACGCCGGCGTGTTCATCTGGCCGGCCGAGATATTCGACCTGATCCGGGATCTCGAAAAGTCGCCGCGCGGCGAATACGAATTCACCGACGGCATCATCCGCTTCATCGCGATGGGCCGGCGGCTGGGCGCGTTCGAGCTGCGCGG
>JBDREM010000363.1:0-19221 GCA_043819695.1 Planctomycetota bacterium | reverse complement strand
ACTCCTAATCCTAATCGCTGTTTCGTAAGTGCCGCTGCCGAGTAGGATTACGATTATGATTAGGATTAGGACAAAGAAGCCGTCGGGCCGCCCGTTCTCTCTGGCGGCGGATGATCGGGCTTAAGTTAGTGCCATTGGTGACAGCATCGACTTCTCGTCTTCTATTCCTTCCGCGGGGGCTCGATCAGCTCGTGGCTGAGCCGCTCCGAGCCGACGATCATCCACTCGCCGTCCTCTTTCTCGAGCTCGATCCGGACCCGGTTCCTGCCGCGCTCGGTCATCACCTCGACGCGCTTCTCCGAGTTGCTCTTCGGCGCCGCCGTCACGCGGCCGATCATCTCGACCTGCGCCGTGTCGCCGGCCACCGACACACTCGTCGCGTGCACCTCGACCTCGAAGCCGGCGTATCGCTGCTTCAAGGCCGTGACGAAGCGCACGGCGAACGCCTTGCCGACGGCGGTGCTCGAACCCTCGCCGTAGTGCCGGTACTTCTCGGAAAGCTGGTCGCGGATGCGCAGCACACTCCACGTCGCGTTGTCGCTCTCCATGTGCGAGATGACCGTGTCGATGACGGCCCGCACGTGCTCCTCTTCCGCCGTGAAGTAGCGCTTGTTGACGTAGTAAATGGCGGCCGCAAGAATGGCGAGAACCACCAGCCCGAGCATGATCCGCTTGAACATTCGGCACCTCCCTGTTGTCACCGGCTCCTGAGATGGACGAGCAGCACGCTGACGTCGGCGGGCGAGACGCCCGAGATGCGCGACGCCTGACCGATCGAGACCGGCCGCACGGCGGACAGCTTCTCCGCCGCCTCGAACGTCAGGCCCGTGATGCCCGCGTAATCGATCCGCTCCGGAATGCGTTTGTCCTCGAGGCTCCGGAAGCGCTCGATGTCGCGCAGTTGCCGCTGAATGTAGCCCTCGTACTTCGCCTCGATCTCGGCCTGCTCCTTCACGTCGTCCGGCAGGCTCTGTGCCGCAAGCTCGGGGTCGAGCGCCTCGAGCGCCGCGAAATCGTTCTCGCTCCGCCTCAGAAGCTGCATGAGCGGCGCGCCGTCGATGCGGCGGGTCTCCAGGTATTCGCGCGTCGCGGCGATCGCGTCCTCCTTGCGGCGGAGGCGGTCGTATTGCTCGCCTGAGATGAGCCCGCATTCGTGCCCGTGCTTCATCAGGCGGCGGTCGGCGTTGTCCTGCCGCAGCATCAGGCGATACTCGGCCCGCGACGTGAACATGCGGTACGGCTCGGCCGTGCCTTCGGTGACGAGGTCGTCGATGAGCACGCCGATGTACGCCTCGGCCCGCGTGAGGATGAGCGGCTCCTCGCCGCGCAGGCTCCTGACGGCGTTGATGCCGGCGACGATCCCCTGGCCGGCCGCTTCCTCATAGCCCGACGTCCCGTTGATCTGGCCGGCGAGGAACAGGCCGGGCACGACCTTGCTCTCGAGCGTCGGCCCGGTCTGCGTCGGCGGGACGAAATCATACTCGATGGCGTAGCCGTATCGCAGGATGCGGGCGTTCTCGAGGCCGGGGATCGACGCGGCCATCGCGTCCTGCACGTCGCGCGGCATGCTCGTCGAGATGCCGTTGCAGTAGATGCTGTTCGACTCGATGCCCTCCGGCTCGAGGAAGATGAGGTGCGAGTCTTTGTCGGCGAAGCGGACGATCTTCGTCTCGATGGACGGGCAGTACCTCGGGCCGACGCTTTGGATCTGGCCGGAGTAGAGCGGCGCGCGGCCGAGGTTGTCGCGGAGAATCTCGTGCGTCCGCGTCGTCGTCTTGGTGAGGTGGCAGGGCACGCGGGGCCGGTCGATGCGTTCGGTCGAGAACGAGAAGGGCAGGGGGGTGTCGTCGCCGGACTGGACCTCGCAGGCGCCGAAGTCGATCGAGTCCCGGTCGACCCGGGGCGGCGTGCCCGTCTTGAGGCGCCCGAGCTCGAGGCCGAGCTTCTCGAGCGAATCCGAGAGCGCGTCCGCGGCCGGTTCGCCGTAACGGCCGCCGCCGGATTGGTCGGTGCCGACGTGGATGACGCCGCGGAGGACCGTGCCCGTGGTGAGGATGAGGCGCGGCGCGGCGTAGCGCGTGCCGCTTCCGCCGATCACGCCCGCGGCGGAGCCGTCGCCGGTGACGATCTCGGCGGCGACGTCCTCGGCGATCTCGAGCCCGGCGCAATCTTCGAGGCGCGCCCGCATCGTCCGTTCGTAGAGGAAGCGGTCGACCTGTGCCCGCGGCGAGTGAACGGCCGGGCCCTTCTTCACGTTGAGCATCTTGAACTGGATGCCGGTCTCGTCGGTCACCTTCGCCATTTCGCCGCCGAGCGCGTCGACCTCGCGGACGAGCTGCCCCTTGGCGAGGCCGCCGATCGCCGGGTTGCACGACATCCGCCCGATGCTCTCGCGGCTGACCGTGATGAGGAGCGAGCGAGCGCCCATCCTCGCGGCCGCGAGCGCGGCCTCGCAGCCGGCGTGGCCGCCGCCGACGATGATGATGTCGTGTGTGGACCTCTTCATGTCGCTGCCGAGGGACCTGTCGCGCGCCTCGCTCCCGGCCGGCTCATCGCCCGGTGAGAGCCTGCCAGATCTTGAAGACATCGTTCCCCGTGACGAAGATCATCAACGTGATGAGCAGGGCCATGCCGCCGTACATCAGCCCGGCCATCAGCCTCTCCGGGCACGGCTTGCCGCGGATCTTCTCGACGACAAGAAACGCGACGTGGCCCCCGTCGAGGATGGGAAATGGGACGAGGTTTAAGACGCCGAGGTGGATCGTGATCAGGACGAGGAACTCGAAGAACCGGAATGCTCCCGCTTCGGCCTCGAAACGTGTCGCCGTCAGTATCATCACCGGGCCCGAGAGCATGTCGACGGGAAGCTGAAGGGTGATAAGCTTCCAGAAGCCGCGGACGGCAAAGACGATCCATCCACCGGTCTCGACGAACGCCTGCCTCAGAGCGGCCGCCGGCTTACCCGGCTCGACGGCGCGGGTCATGTCCAGACGCGGGCCGAGCTCGACCGTGCCGAGCGTTGCCTCGACGAGCTCGACCGAGACCTCACGCTCCTTCCCATCGTGCTCGATGGTGAGCGCCAGCGCCTTGGGCCCCTTTCCGGCCAGCCTCAGAAGGTGTACGTTGTCCCTGTACTTGAACTTGACGGGCCTCTTGGCAGACTTCGGGTCCCGCGCCGTCAGAAGCTTGGCACCCACCGGAATGACCGCCTTGGCGCCCGGAACAGGCCCCTCGACGACCGGATAAGCCTCGGGCGCAATCCCCAGCACGTCGCCGATGTTGTCGCCGGCCTCGAGCGTTACGTCCGCGGCCGTTGCTTTTCCCTTCCGGACGAACGTCAGTGTATGCTTGCCCGCCGAGGCGCGCTCCATGACAATCCGCTCGAGCTCGGGCCAGTTCTTGACCGCTTGGCCGTCGAAGGCCGTGACGGCGTCGCCCGGCTCGAGCACCTTCTCCGCCGGGAAGCCCGGCCGGACCAATCGCACGATGTTGGGCCGGCTGGCGATGATGCCCAATCCCCAGTACTTCTCCGAGCCGACCGTAAGCGTGGCCGAACGCGCTCCGCCGCCGGCCGGCTTGAACTTGACAGCAATGTTCTTGCCGGGATTCGCCATGACGGCGTCATCGACGTCGCCCCACGTGTAGACCTTGCGCCCGGCCATCTCGGTGATCGTCCAGCCGGGCTCGATGCCCGTCTCCCGGGCGATGTCCTCCGACACCGCGGCCACCGTCGTCGTTACATAACCAAAGCTCGAGCCCGCGCCGCCCCAACCCAGGCCCATGAGCCCGTCCTTCCCAGTCGTCATGGCAAAGATCATCTCTTCGCCGCCGCGCTCGACGCGCAGGTCGATATCGCCCACGACGTCCTTCAGCACGCTGTTGTACTTCAGCTCGCGCGCCAGCCGAATCGTCGTCCACGAGTCGCCGTCCCGTTGCTTGATCCCGGTGACCACGTCCCCGCGCCTGAGCCCCGTCTCCCACGCCGGAAAGCCCGGCAGGATCGTGTCGACGCGCGAGCTCGGGCGCTCCATGCCGGCAAGGAACAATCCGAAGAGAAGCGGAATGGCCGCCACGACGCTCATTATGGGCCCCGCCAGCACCACGAGCGCCCGCTGGCCCGTCGTCTTCGACGGGTACTCGTCCGGCGATCCGGTCACCTCCGCATCCCCCTCGCCCTCGCCGCCCGCCATCTTCACGTAGCCGCCGCAGGGGATCGCGGAGATGCAGTAGTCGGTGCGCGGCACGCGCCTCGCGGGGTCTTTATGGTCGGCGTTCTTGTTCGTGCCGAACAGGCGCGGCCCGAACCCGATCGCGAAACGGACGATGCGAATCCCCACGAGCTTGCACGCGAGGAAGTGCCCGAGCTCGTGAATGAAGATGAGAAAGCCGAAGCCGAACGCGACGAGCACCCAGTAGCCGATCTGATCGATCACTTATTCTCCTGTCGGCGCGAGCGCATTCGCCTTTTCACGCGCCCACCGGTCCGCGGCCATCACATCATCGAGCGAGGCCGGACCCGTGGCGCGGTGAGCGTCCATTGTACGAACCGTGACACGTGCAATATCGGCAAAAGAAATTCGGCGATTGAGGAAAAGGTCGACGGCGACCTCGTTCGCGGCGTTGAGGACTGCGCCGGCCGTGCCGCCCTCAGACGCCGCGCGCCAGCCGAGCAGCAGCGCCGGGAACCGGCCGGTGTCGGGCGGCTCGAACGCCAGCGACTGCCTCTCCGCCCAGTCGAGCCGCCGCGCCGGGCCACGCGCTCGCTCCGGATAAGTCAAAGCGTATTGAATGGGCACGCGCATGTCCGGCTCGCCGAGCTGAGCGATCGTCGAACCGTCCTTGAACTCGACCATCGAATGCACGACCGACTGCGGATGCACGACCACCGCGATCTTCTCGGCGGGCACGTCGAACAGCCACCGCGCCTCGACGATCTCGAGCGCCTTGTTCATCAGCGTGGCCGAGTCGACCGTCACCTTCGCGCCCATGCTCCACGTCGGATGACGCAGCGCCATCTCCGGCGTCGCGCGCTCCAGGTCCTGCCGGCTGAACCGCCGGAACGGCCCGCCCGACGCGGTGAGAATGATCCGCTCGACCTCGCCCCGGCCGCCGGAGCGCAGGCATTGGTGGACGGCGCTGTGCTCGCTGTCGACCGGGATGATTGGCAGGCCCCTCTCGCGGGCAAGGCCCGTCAGCAGCTCGCCCGCCATCACCAGCGACTCCTTGTTGGCCAGAGCGAGCGCCTTGCCCGAACTGAGCGCCGCGAACGACACCGGCAGGCCGGCGGCTCCGACAATCGCCACGAACGCGACGTCGGCGCCATCCACGGCCGCCGCCGCTGCAACGCCGTCCGCTCCGCCCAAAACCTCGATGCCCGTGTCGGACAGCGCCTCCTTGAGACGCGGCACGTGCCCCGCGTCGGCGATGGCGACAAGAGCGGGCCCGAACTCTCTCGCCTGCTGCGCCAGAAGCTGCCAGTTCGAGCCGGCCGCCAGCGACGCGACCGACAGCCGGTCGCCCAGGTGAGCGACCACGTCGAGCGTGCTCGCGCCGATCGAGCCCGTTGAGCCGAGGAGGGCGATACGTCTCAAGAAGAGCCGCCTTTGCTGGACCGATTGGGGCACGCGCCGGCGTCGCCGGGGCGCGCGGAGCCGAGACAGCGATGCGGGCAAATCCACCGCATGAACGCATTCTATCAGCATGCCGTGCGCGTTGCAAGTGTGACGCGGAATCGCTGGAACCTGGCTCACCCCTGCTTCGTTGAAAAGCTTTTCAGTTCCTCCCGGGTCGCGGTGGTCGTACTGAAATGTGTTCTGGCGCCATCACGTACTTTCAACGTTCGGCTGAACGCTCAGAGTACATGATTGTGGCCGGGAGAGGGCCGCTCCTCCCGGGTCGCGGTGGTCGTACTGAAATGTGTTCTGGCGGTATCATGTACTGTCACTGTCAACGTTCGGCTGAACGCTCAGAGTACATGATTGTGGCCGGGAGAGGGCCGCTCCTCCCCGGTCACGGTGGTCGTACTGAAATGTGTTCTGGCGCCATCATGTACTGTCAACGTTCGGCTGAACGCGGAGAGTACATGATTGTGGCCGGGAGAGGACCGCTCCTCCCCGGTCGCGGTGGTCGTACTGAAATGTGTTCTGGCGCCATCATGTACTGTCAACGTTCGGCTGAACGCTCAGAGTACATGATTGTGGCCGGGAGAGGGCCGCTCCTCCCGGGTCGCGGTGGTCGTACTGAAATGTGTTCTGGCGCCATCATGTACTCTCAACGTTCGGCTGAACGCTCAGAGTACATGATTGTGGCCGGGAGAGGACCGCTCCTCCCGGGTCGCGGTGGTCGTACTGAAATGTGTTCTGGCGCCATCATGTACTGTCAACGTTCAGCCGAACGCGCAGAGTACATGATTGTGGCCGGGAGAGGACGAAAGTCCCTGGTGCCATCCGGCTGCCGGCTTTCCGACGCAGCAAATAAGTATCATGATGGTACAGATTGTGCGCAGACGGACACCATCGGTGCAAGTTCTTCCGGCGCAATCAGTCACGCCGAAGTACGAGTCGAGCTTGTTACGAAATAATACATTTGCGCGCCTTCGCCCATCCCGCCGCACGCCCTTCGGATGTTGGTTTTGCGTCTTCGTTACTCTTTGCATGGCCTGAGGTTAGAACGTCCTGGGAGATTTTCATCGCGTGAGCAGCCTGCCGCGGCACGAATATTGCTACGAAGCGAGGTGAAGGCCCAGGAACGAGCGGCCGGGACGGGTGGATGTGTGTGATGTCTGATCATATTCGATTACCGCCTCGGCATGCATTTGCCGCGGGGTTTCCGCGCGGGCGAAGGCTGCCGCCGTCCGGCCTCGAGCTTGAAGGTAAGCGAGCTCTTTTGTCCATGGCTGAGGATTGAGCGAACACGAGGGAAAATGAACTCTGTATTCTCCTCCAAGGCTTCAAGGGCTTTCACGCTGTGCAGCATTCTTGTGGTTCTCGCGATCCTCGCGCTCCTTGTCGGGCTGGTGCTAATGGGAGCGGCGACAATGAGGGGGCGGGCCGAACTCACGCTCGTGGCCTCGCGGGCGAATCAGTTGTCGACCGCTTTGCGGCTCTACTACCAGCGTCATCGCAGGTTCCCCGAAGCGTACCCGGCCGACCTCGAGCGCGATTTGGGGCCGTATGTGGACGGCGCCGACCTCTTCGTCAGTCGTGCTCACCCTGAGGCCGCGGCCGCGCCGCTCAATCGGTCGTACGTGGCGCCTCTCGAGCTGAGCGACAAGAGATATGTGCTGAGCATTGACCCGGCCCGCGTCGAGGACCGCTGCGTCGTATTGTTCGGGGACGCAGTCGTCGAAATAGTCGAAGACCTGGCGGTCTACCATGACGGCCTGCCGGTCGAGAGCGGCGACATTGTCACCGGGGGCGTACTTCGGTTCACGAGCGGCGCAGCCATGGGATTATCTGAGAGCACCTCGGTGACGGTGGTCAGGTCGTTCAAGGCCAACGACGGCGCTCTTTTTCACATTGTGAAACATGACAAGGGAAGCTCGGGTTCCGCTGAGTACGTTGTGCCCGACGACGCCGTCATGGAGGCCGCCTCGGAACCTGCACTGGTGCTGATGAGGGGAGGCGCGGCGTGCGCCACACTGTCTGTCGTTGGTGAGCG
The DNA here is from genome assembly GCA_043819695.1 of Planctomycetota bacterium. GTDB lineage: Bacteria > Planctomycetota > PUPC01 > PUPC01 > PUPC01 > CAYLQD01. The sequence continues at coordinate 11,562 of JBDREM010000363.1, read as the reverse complement.
GGATCGCATCGAGGTCTCGGCGCTATCGGGCGAGGTCATTGTCGACGGCCGCATCATCGGCGCCGGACAATCCGCCGATGAGGGCGGGACACTCCTGGGCGAGCTCAGCTTCAGCCCCGCCGGCGGCGACTTCCACTTCGTGCTCACGAAGCCCGACGGAACCACGATCACACGAGACGACCTCCTTGCCTCGAAGGGCGACCTGGAATACAGCGGACCCGTCGCCAAACTCCAGTTCCGGGGCAGAAGCGACGCACGGCAAAACCAGCTCGTTCTCAACAATCTGGTTTATCCGCTGGAGGGCGGCGAGACCTACACGATCATCGCCAGCGACATGACCGTTGACTTGTCCAACGCTGGCGCTCATGGCGCGGCAATGGGCCGCTGGCGCCTTGATAACCTCCACGCGACCGACGCACGCATAATCGTCGGCGAGGATGAAGCCAACCCTGATTCGCTGCTCGACGCCGCATCTGCCCTGGGCGATTTGCTCTTTGACGAGAACTACAGGGTCGACTCCGGGACAACGTGTCGCACATTGGGACGCGGCGCCGTCGTCAGGCCTGGCAAGAAGGTCACGGCGATAAAGCGGCGTTGAGGCAGAGGGGGGCGGCGAAGGCTGGTGGAGCCAACGGGATTCGAACCCGTGACCTCGGCCTTGCAAAGGCCGCGCTCTCCCTATTGAGCTATGGCCCCAATAACGAAGCGCATTATCTCGAAAAGCAGACGCCGTTACAACGGAAAATCCGGGCGGAAAACGTGACCGCCGCCCCCGGAGCGAAGCGGAGGCCGCGACGAAGCCCTGCTTCGTCCATAAGACCGCCGAAGGCGGACGGCGCCGGCCCGGCTTTCTGCGATCTCCTTCACTTGGCTGAAGTGTTGCCGCGCGAATTAAAACTTCCGCCGCCCGGCCGCTCTATATATTATCATACGGGCACAAGGAGAGGAACATGTTCTGTTGAAAACCGGATCGCCCGCTCACAGAGCGGGCCTACAAAGGCGACGATCGTCGTCCAAGACGGCTATTCTTGTAGGCCGGCTTTGTAAGCCGGCGTGGTTTTCAACAAAGCAAGAGGGACGCCAATTGCGGCCGGTATTTTGGTACATCCTGATCGTTGCAGCCGTCGCCATTATTGCGATGTTCTTCGTCTCGCAGCACAGCAAGCACATGCAGATCGGCTACGAGCTCACGCGTTTGTGGCAGGAGCGCGAGACCTTGCGCGAACTCGGCCGGAAGCTGGATTTCGACATAGACCGCGCTGCCGGCCGCGAGGCGCTGGCGGGGGCCGCCCGCCGATTGGGGCTGGCGCTCGAGCCGCCCACGCCCTCCGGCGGGCCCGACTAAGGAACGATGCCGCATGCGCGAGTGGATCGGCGCGGCCGCGAAGTATCTCCTGTATGCCGCCTTTGCCGTGAGCGTGTTTCACCAGGCCCTCGCCTCTCAGCGAGAGACGCGCCGCATGTTTCGGGAGCGGCGCAGGATCCGGGCCGAGATTGCGCAACTGCGCCGCGAGAACGTTCGGCGGGAACACATGCGCCGCGCCCTCGCGTCCGATCCCTTCTATGTCGAGCGGACGCTGCGCGAGCGCTACGGCTATCGGTCGCCGGGCGAACTGCCGCCGGCGTCGGCGGGGGCGGGGCGCGTCAGCGCTCGCCGGCCGGCTTCTTTCGCGAGATGACGATCAACCGTTTCGACTCGAGCGTCAGGTCGCTCCCGTCGAATCCCCCGTAGACGTCGAGCACTTCGAGCCCGGCGGCGCGCAGCATGCCGCACAGTTCGGCGCAGGTGTAGCAGCGGATGTCGTTGCAGCGCTCGGCCCGGCTGCCGTCGGGCTTGATGAACGTCGCCTTCGTGCGGAACCGGACCTCGCGGGCGTCGAACTCGCGCTCCTCGAGCTGGATTGTTCCGTCGGAGTACTGCCGCCATACGTTGGGCCGGAAGTCGCGGGCCGCGCACAAAAGGTGCGAATGATCGATGAGGAATTTCCCGCCCGGCTTCAGGCAATGCTCGATGCTCTCGAGCACGCGCTGGTTCTCCGCGTCGTCCTCGAAATAGCCGAACGCGGTGAAGAGGTTGATGACGGCGTCGAACTCGTCGTCGAACGGTATCTCGCGCATGTCGGCCTGCACGAAGCGGACGCTGACGCCGGCTTCTTCGGCGGCCTGCCGCGCCTTTTCGAGCAGGAAGTCGTTCAGGTCGAGGCCGGTCACGTCGCAGCCGGACTTTGCGAGCCGGGGCGCGTGCCGCGCCTGCCCGCAGCAGAGGTCGAGCACCTTCGCCCCGGGCTCGAGGCCGAGCTTCTCGTCGATGAAGGCAAGCTCGGCGGCCGTGCGGTCCTCGTCCAGCATCTGCGCCCAATACCCGAGGTAATGCTCGTCGAAGAACTCGTCGAACCAGGCCACGCTTCGTTCCTCCGTTGCGTTGTTCTGTCAGCTTTGGAATATAGCCGCTCTGCGGTCGCAGTCAAGTCTTCGTGAGAGTTCCAATGTCCGTGTGTTGCTGTAGCCGAGGGCACTGACCTCGGCCGTGCCGCCCTCAATGCGGGCGGCTACAGAAACAGCGCACTAAGCAGATCGGGACCACACGGACGTTGGAACGGTTACAGTCTGAGCCATTTGCGTTGTGCGTGTCGAGGGCATACTGCCCTCGCGTGTCGCGGCCATCTTGGCCGCGATGAGGTCGTTTTCGAGGCCGGGACGGCCTCGAGACACGAAGGCGAGACGCCGCGGACATTCTTGTCCGACGACACGCTACGGAGCCACATCGCAAATGGCTCAGTCTTTCGTGCAATTGACCGCCGCCGCCGCTGCGAATACAATCAGACGTGGGTTTCCTGCCGCCCAAGGAGAGGATATGCGCGGGCGCCTTCTCTACACGTCTCTCGCCGCGGGCCTCATCGCCATCGTCGCCCAGTCGCTGATCATCCGCGAGCTCGTCATTGCGTTCCTGGGGAACGAGCTTGTCATCGGCGTCACGCTCGGCGCGTGGCTGCTCTGGACCGGGATCGGCAGTGCGACGTTCGGCCGGCTCGGCGAACGTGCGCGAACGCCGGCGACCTGGCTCGCGGGCGGGCTGATCGCACTCGCCGTATTCCTGCCGCTGACGTTCTTCGCCGCAGGGCACGCGCGGGCGATAGCCGGGCTCGAGGACGGCGAGATCGCCGGCCCCGTCCCCGTCATCGTCTCCTGCCTGACGCTGCTCTGCCCGCTGTGCCTCGCGAACGGCTCGATCTTCCCGACGCTCTGCCGCGCCGTGTCGAGCCGCTTGAAGAAGGACGCCGCCGTCGCCCGGGTCTACGTCTGGGAAGCAATCGGCTCGGTGGCCGGCGGCGTGTTGTTCACGGCGGCCATCATCCAGGTTGGCCAGCCCAAGCTTGTCATCGGCGGCTGTTCGCTTCTCGCCTTTGCGCTCATGGTCGTCTTGCGGCGCAAATGGCTTTTCGCCGCCCTGGTCTGGGCCGGGCCCGTAGCCGTCGGCCTGGCAGTTTTGCCGCAGAGCCCCCTCGAGCAGAAGGAGCACATCAACACAATCTACGGGCGGACGAGCGTCCGCGTGTACGAGGAGACGGTCAGCGTGTTCCAGAACGGAATGCTCTCGGCGACGTACCCGCCGGCCGGCACGTCGGAGTCGCTCGTGCACCTTGCGATGCTCCAGGTTGATGCGCCGCGCCGCGTGCTCCTCGTCGGCGGCCTGAGCGGAACGGCCGGCGAGGCGCTGAAGTACGAGAACGCCAAAGTTGACATCCTGGAACTTGACCCGGACGCCGTCGGCTTCGTCCGGGGCCGCACGCCGCGCCTGCCGGGGCTCGATGATGCTCTCCGCCGCGGGCGAGCGCGAATTGTCTTCGAGGACGGGCGGCGATACGTCGCGCTCCACGGCGGCGAGCCGTACGACGCGATCATCCTGAGCCTGCCGAAGCCGGTCACCGCGCAGATCAACCGCTATTACACGGCCGAGTTCTTCCGCGCCGCGAGCCGCATTCTGTCCGACGGCGGCGTGCTGGCCTTCAGCGTCGAGTCGGCTCCGAACGTCTCGACGCCCGAGCTGCGCGACTTCATCGCGTGCCTGCGGCGTACGCTCGCCTCGGAGTTCGCCGGCGTCGTTGTGGTGCCTGGAGACTTCAACATCTTCGTCGCCGCGAAGCAGCGCGGGCAATTGACCCTCGAGGCCGGCACGCTGCTCGCCCGCCTCGACGAGCGCAAGATCGAGACGGAGATCTTCGACGCGACCGTCGAGGGCGACCTCACTCCGTTCAAGGTCGCCGAGCTTCGCGACATCCTCGGCGAGAGCAAGTCGGATCGCGTCAACACCGACCTGCATCCGATCAGCTACTCGCACGGCCTCTCGGTCTGGGCGGCGAAAGAACGAACGCCGAGGTCGGGCGTGATGCAGCGCCTCATCGACGTTCCTGTCGCGTGGCTGAGCGCGTTCGCCGCGTACAGTCCCGGTGTTCGGTGGCTCATCGGGCTGTCGGCGCTGGCGGCGGCCGTTGCGTTGGTCCTCGTGTTGAGGCCGGGGCGGAGTTCGGCGGCCGGTCTCGCGGTCGCGTGCAGCGGCTTCACGGAAATCACGGTCGAGATCATCGCATTGCTCGCGTTCCAGGCGCTCTACGGTTACGTCTACGCGATGTTGGGGCTGATCCTGGCGAGCTTCATGGCGGGCCTGTGCGCGGGCGGCCTGTGCGCCTCGCGGATCATCAACCGGCGCCCGGATGTCTACACGTGGCTGGTCCGGACGCAGTGGGGCCTGGTCGTTTACCCGCTCGTGCTCATCGCGGTGATCTGGGGCGCCGGCCGGACGGGCGCGGCGGGCCGGCCGGTCGTCGTGGCGTTCCTCGCCCTCACGTTCGTTGCCGGCCTCGCCGGCGGGATGCAGTTTCCGCTGGCCGCCTCGGTCGCAGGCTTGGGGCGCGGCGCAGTGGCCGGCCGGCTCTCGGCGCTCGACCTCTGCGGCGCGGCGTTCGGCGCGATACTTGTGAGCACGTTGCTGATTCCCACGCTCGGGTTCGTCACGCTCGCCGTCATGCTCGCAGGGCTGGGCCTCGTCGCGCTCGCCGCTCTCCAGGTCGCTCGCGCCGGGGCGCGCTGACGCGTGACCGTTCCAATGTCCGTGTGTTGCTGTAGCCGAGGGCACTGACCTCGGCCGGGCCGCCCTCAATGCGGGCGGCTACAGAAACCGGGCCGCCCTCAATGCGGGCGGCTACAGAAACCGTGCCGCCCTCAATGCGGGCGGCTACAGAAACAGCGCACTAAGCAGATCGGGACCACACGGACATTGGAACGGTTACCTGACGCCGCCGGCCTTGACGCCGCCGCCTTGTTTGTGCATACTATGCCCCGCGCGGGGAGACCGCCCGCGGCCGGCTTCGCGGTTCTGTCAAGGAGAGGCAATGGAAACTTCCAAACGGACCATCGGGGAGAATGAACTGACCGTTCATTCGCTGAAGACGCTCATCATCGGTTCCGGCGTTGCCGCGCTGAACGCCGCCGAACATCTGCACGAACTGGGGCACGACGACTTCGTGATCGCGACGTATGCGCTCGGCGGCGCGTCGAGCGACACCGCGTCGGCTCAGTCCGTTTACTACCGGATGGGCATGGAATGGGAGCGGCCGGACTCGCCCGCCGGCATGGCCAGGGAGCTCTGCTACGGCGGCATGACCCACGGCGACCTCGCGTACGTCGAGGCGGTCAACTCGATCCCCGAGTTCCTCCACCTCGTCCGCAACGGCGTGCCGTTCCCGCGCGACCTCTACGGCCGGTACACGGGGACCGGCGAGAAGGGCCGCTTCGCATCGGCCGGGCCGCTGACGTCCGCGACGATGGCCGAGAAGTCGATGCAGGCCGTGAGGCGGAACCGGACGCAAATCCTCAACCGGCACCAGGTCATATCGCTGATTGTCGCGGGCGAAGCGGACGAGCGGCGCGTCGTCGGCGCACTCGCCGTCGACCTCCGCAAGGCGTCGAACCCCGCCGAATCGCTCGTCCTCTTCAACTGCCGCAACGTCATCCTGGCGACCGGGGGCCCGGCGGCGCTCTTCAGCGAAACCATCTACCCCGCCGATTCACCCTGCGGCCACGCCGTCGCGCTCAAGGCGGGCGCCGCGGCGGCGAACCTGACCGAGACGCGGTTCGGCCTCACCTTCGCCAGGGCGCACAGGCCGCTCGCCGGCAACTACCAGCGCGTCATCCCGAGCTACTACAGCCTCGGCAAGGGCGGGCGCGACCAGAGGAACTTCCTGGCCGACTACTTCCACGCAACGAAGCAGATCGCCTCGGCCATCTTCCTCAAGGGCGAGCACTGGGCGTTCGCCGCGCCCCAGCTCCAGAGCCTCGGCGCGTCCGTCATCGACATCGCCGTCCACAACGAGCTCGCCGCCGGCCGCAAGGTCTACGTCGACTTCTCGACGAACGTCAAGGGCGAGAAGATCGGCCAGTTCAACATCTCACAGCTCGAAGATGAGGCCCGCACGTTCCTCGAGGGAAGCGGGACGGTCCAGCTCAGCCCGTACGACCGCCTCCGGCATCTGGATCGCGACTGCATCGACAGCCTGATCGACTACAAGATCGATCTCCGCGAGCCGCAGGAGATTCGCATGTGCGCCGAGGACACGTTCGGCGGACTGGGCGTGAACGTGTGGTGGGAGACGACGCTGCCGCATCTCTTCGCCGTCGGCGACGTCGCCTGCACGCACGGCAACCCGCCGCCGGGCGCCGAACTCAACGCCGGCCAGGTCGGCGGACTCCGAGCGGCCGAATACATCGCGCGGAACTACGGCGAGGTGCCGAGGCCGGTCGACAGCTTCATGGCGGCGGCCGAGGGCCAGGTCAATGACGAGATCGCGAATCTCCGCCGATACGTGCACGGCCCGACCGAACTGCCGTCGGTCCGAAACGTGCGCATCGAGATCCAGAAGCGGACCACCGAACGAGCCGGAATGGTTCGCGGCGTGCGGGGCCTGACCGAAGCCATCGCCGACGCCCGCAGGCTCTACGACTCGATCAGGACCGGCGGCCAGCGGCTCACCCGGCCGGGCGAGTTCGCCGCAGCGGTCGACAACGAACTCCTCTGCCTGACGCAGATCGCGTTCCTCGAGGCGATGAAGGCCTACATCGAGCAGGGAGGCGGCAGCCGCGGGGCGTATCTCATCCTCGACGAACACGGCGACGCGACCGTGCTGACCAAACGCGGCTCGGAGCTCCGCCACCGCAACGAGAACATGGGCATGCACGGCCAGGTCTTCGAGACCACGTTCAAGGGCGGCACCGAGTTCGAGGTCAAAGCCGTCCCGGTGCGGCCGGTGCCGGCGGACGCCGCAGCCGGGTAGCGCGCCGCTTCTCGCGGCTCAGCCCCCGCGCAGCAGGAGCACACACTATGCTTTATGAAATCGTCCTGACCGTGTCCGAGTCGAAGCGCCTGATCGCAAAGGGCGTTGCCGCGCTGCCGGCCGTCAAGAAGGCCCTCGCCGAGGGGACCGTCGCCATCGCGACCGGCAGCACGAACGCATACGTCGTCGAGGAGCTCACGGGCAAGCCGATCGAGAAGAACAAGTACATGACCGGCGCGACGCTGCCCGCGGGCGTGAGCGCGAAGGGGCTGCTGTCGCGCGAGCTGCCCGACGTCGTCCTCAAGAACGGCTCGCGCGTCGAGAACACGCTCACGACCGATGCGATCACGGACATGGGCCCCGGCGACGTCTTCATCAAGGGCGCCAACGCGGTCCACTACCAGACCGGGCGGGCCGGCGTGCTCATCGGCCACCCGACCGGCGGGACGGTCGGCGCCGTCATCGGCTGCATCGTCGCGCGGCGCATCACGTTCATCGTCCCCGTCGGCCTCGAGAAATGTGTGGCCGAGCCGATCGAGGACGTGCAGGCGTTCATGGGCGGCGACCGGGAGAGCAGGGGCGCCGTCCCGTCGCTCTGGCCCGTCGACGCGCAGATCATCACCGAGATCGAGGCCCTCAAGATACTGACCGGCGCCGATGCCATGCAGTCGGCGGCCGGCGGGCTCGCGGGCGCGGAGGGGGCCGTCCGGCTCGTCGTGCGCGGCACCGAAGAGCAGATCGCGCGCGCCGCAGAGCTGGCCGAAGCGATCCACGGCGAGCCGCCATTTGTCAGGAACACCTGACGGCGGCGGCATAATCGAAAGCTCCTGACACGAAGGACATTGGCTGTCGTGTTACTTGGCGCCGAATCTGACCTCTTGCGGCACGACATCAACGCCCTGCTGCGCTCCGCCGCCACGTTGTTCTCGTGGCCGAAGCAATTCAATGTGCTCGGCGTGCCGGTCGACTGGATCGTGCACTTCATCCTCGCCGCGTTCGTTTTCCTGCTGGCCGTTCGCTTCATTGCGCGGTGGAAGGCGGCGATCGCCGTGCTCGCGCTCATCGCCGCGAAGGAAATCATCGACATCCCCGTGAAGCTCAAGGTGATTCGCCAGACCGAGACGATTACGGTCACGCTCGACTCGCTCGGGGACGTCGCCGCCGGCCTGCTCGGGCTTGGCGCCGCACTCGCGCTGGCCCATTTGCTCGGCGAACGGTGGCGCGCGGCGGCACCGGCGAGCGACGTCGAGCCGCTGCGCTCGCCGGAGCAGACCGAGGTTTCGGCGGGCGTCTCACGGATCGCGTTCGCGGCGGCGGCCGGTGCGGCCGCGGCGCTTGTCATCGGGTTCGAACTCGCCGGCTTCTTTGCGTCGCGGCCGGCGCTGTTCTGGGCGCCGCACGTGATTGCCGCGGCGCTCGCGCTCGGCGCGTATCTTCTCCTCGGGCCGGCCAACAGCCTCATGATCCTCATGCCCGTCCTGCCCTTTGCCGATTGGGCACAGCGGCAGCTTGCGAACGACAAACTGCACGTGGGCACGACCCTCATCCTGACGCTGCTCTGCTGCCATGCCGTTCGCCGCCTGCGGCTCGGGCGCCGTCCTCGCCTCTCGCCGCCGGATTGGCTTGTGGCCGCGTACGCGGCCTATGCGTGCGTCATCGTTCTCGTCAACTGCTTCCGGCTCGGCTGGACCATCGGCCGCGCCTATTGGCTCATCCCGCCCGTCATCGGAGCCGCGGCATATTTTCTCGGGACGAGCCTGCTGGCCGACGCCGCCCGCCTGCGAAGAGCGCTGACGTTCCTTGCCGCGGGGTTCCTCGCCGTCGCCGTCATCGCCGTGGCGGAGTTCGCTCTGAACCCGCTGCAGCTCGAGCAGGTCCCCGGCTCTGCGTTCGGTTCCGCCCCGAGGCTCAGCCCGTACCTCTCGCTTGTCTGGCCGTTCCTCCTTGCCGGGGTGATGATCCGCGGCTGGAAATGGCGGGCTCTGTGCTGGTCGTGCGTCGCCGTCGGCGCCGCGGCCATCGTCATCGTCTACGTTCGCGCGGGCTGGGCCGCAGCCGCGGCCGCCGTCCTGCTCCTGGCCGTAATCGCCGCCTTCCGCCGCGACTCGGTGCTCGGCATTGCGGCCGTCGTCGCCGTGGTCGCGTGTGTCGCCGCAACCGCCTGGGTGTTCGGGCACGCGGAGCGCGGCCCTTACGGCCCGCTGAAATCGCGCCACGTCTGCGAGGTCGCATCGATCTTCGGCCCGCGCGGTTATGAACACGCGAGGCGAGCCTCGATCGAGAGGGGCGCGCGGCTCGTCCGGAAGTCGCCGATCCTCGGCGAGACCGGGCAACTGGTCGAGGCACTGCATTACGCGCACGCGCTGACCTACGGCCTGCCGGGGGACGCTGCTCGCCATGCTCGCCGTCGCGGGTGTTCTTCTCTGCGGATGGACCGGCGCGTTCCGCTGCTGCGGCCCGCTGACCTTCGCCGTCGTCGCCGGCGGCACCATCAGCGTCGCGGCGGCGGCGCTCCACGGCCTGGCCTGGTCGGCGCTGGTCGGCACCTCCTTCCAGCCGTCCCTCTGGTACATCCTCGGTCTCGTCTCGGCATCGGCGGGCGCCGCACGCACCCGAGCCGATGACGCGTCGCACGCCGCGCTTCCTTCCACCGAGGGCCCCCGATGAAACGTCGTGTCATCAAGGTGGCCCTGCTCACCTGTGCTCTTATCTTCGTCGTCGCGCTCGGCGCCGTCTTCTTCTACTGCCGCTCGCTCGGCTCCGAGCGCAACACGCCGATAGAATGCCGGAAGCTCATCACGGCCGACGCCTCCTGCGCCTTGCTCCTGAAGTGGGACCTGGCGGACGACGGCGTCCGCGAGCTGTCGGCTCCGCTCATCGATGCGCACGACAAGGCGAGAGAAAACGCGGCCGGCCGCTGGGAGCGGCTCGCCTACTTCCTGCTCGGGTTCGGCCGGCCATCGGACGTCATCACGCGGCCCCTTCCCGCCGAGGGCGTGCTCGTGGTCAGGTACGACGAGCAGGCGAAGAAGTTTCATTCGCACGTCGCGTGCAGCGTCTCGGGCCTCGCCGGCCTGCTCGCGAAATCGGCCCGGCGCCTGCCATCGCTCGCGCACAATCCCGGCGTGACCTACGACGAGCGGGCCTACCGAGGCGAGACGCTTCTCGTGGCAAAGAACGGCGCCGGCCCGCCGCAGCCGAGTCTCAACCCGCAAGACGTCACGGCAATCTTCGCGCCGCTCACGCCGCCCGGCGGATGCTGGTCGGTCGTCGACAACAATATCATTCTCGCGCGCCGGCCCGACTCGATCGCGTTCGTCGTCGACCAATTGAAGACGGGCGACGCCGCCGGCGATTCGGGCCCGCCCATCGCGAAGCTCATCCCGAAGATGACGGACGGCATCGACGCGGCCGGCGCCCTGGTGAACAAGCGCGGTGAGTTCGCCTGCCTGATCGAGCTTGCGGCCTCCGTGATGGACTCGCGAATCCTCAAGCTATGGCTGAAATCGAAGCGCGTTGACGCGCGCGAGGACCTCAAGACGCTCACCACGCTCACGCTGGCCGCCGACGTGCAGCCCGGCGACCGGATCGTGGCGACGTTCGGCGTCCGGTTCTCGGACCTCGGGACGCTTCAGCGCGTCATCGCGGTTTTGGGCGCGGCCCTCCGCGAGTTCGAGCCTCCGCCGCCCATCAAGTTCACGATGGTGCCGGACATCGGCATGAACGGGGTGGAGGTGCGCGTGACCGTGACCGGGGTCGGGGAGTACCTGAGGCGGCGGGCCGCGGCTAAGACCAATATCAGGAACTAAGGCTGAATCACCTTCCCGCAGAGACGACAGAGAGCCCGGCGCCGTCTCTGTCCTAATCCTAATCCTAATCCTAATCCTAATCATAATCGTAATCCTCTTCGGCAGCGGCACTTACGAAACAGCGATTACGATTAGGAGGAACGCTCGCACACGTACGGTACGCTTCTTCAGTTACAGGTATTGCGGCTAAGACTCCGTGACGGCAACAACAATTTTCATTATCCGCCCGCCGCCGCAGGCGTCGTGCCCTTCGTCTTTCGCGGGTCCGCCGGTTCCGCTGATGTTCTGCTCGTGCCCCTCCGAGACGACCGTCAGCTCGGCGCACTCGAGAATACCTTTGCGCACGTGCGCGTAATCGCGTTCGCAGACGATCGCCGTCACCTGGGTGAGTTCGTCGGACTCGTGCACGCCGTACGAGACGTGCC
>JBDREM010000362.1:0-8914 GCA_043819695.1 Planctomycetota bacterium | reverse complement strand
GGCATACGCGATGTAGCGTGGTGAGGGTTGTTCAGACGTGTGCTCTTCCGTTCTGGTTCTGGCCGGGGGTTCGCCGGCACGTGCCGGCGAACAGCCGGTTCGGGCGGGATCGCCGCGACGGCAACACTCCGTCATCACACGTGAGATATACATGGGACACAAGGCCTTTTTTCAGACCAGTCCTGAATCCGAGCTCGCCTTTTGATTTTCGAGTTCCGGGCAGTTGTGGAGTCGTTCGAACGGCTGCCGTGTTTTCAGAACGCGGCACACGGCGCCCCGTGCCATGTATTCCACCACACGCGCGGCCGGATGGCGAACGGATTTCACGCGGAGGATTTGGCGCGATGGGCCTTCGCGTCCGCCTTACGGTGACTTGCCCATGTTCTCCATCAAGCGCACCATCGGCATCATCATGGCCTGGTGGTAGATGGTGTAGATGACCGGAATCAGGCAGAGGTGGAAGCCGTTGAGTATGGTCGTCAGGGTCTTGTTCCGAACGAGCGGCTCCTTGATGATGCTCGCCAGAGCCAGGACCGGTATGATGCAGTGAAAGAGCGGGGAGAGCGCAAATGCCGTCACCACGGGCAAGAGGACGCCCATCTCATCGAACATCTTCAGGAACGATGCTCTTGAGTTGAGCATCATCACCCACGCCGCAGCGGATACGGCCAGCGCGAGCATGAGCGCGATAATCGACACGGCCAGAATCGCGGCCGAACCCGGACGAGTGTCATCAGTGTCTGTCATACTTCGGCTCCCAACGCACCGGCCGCCGCTCAGAGTTGCTCGAGAATCAGGTTGGCGGCTTTCCTTCCGCTCATGAGCATGCCGCCGAAGACGGGTCCCATTCGCGGCGCGCCGAAGATGGCGTTGCAGCTCATGCCGGCCGCGAAGACGCCGGGGCAGATCTCACGGGTGTTCTCGACCGTCATCTTCTCGCCGACCTCGGCGTCCATCGGCCGCTCGCCCATGAGGCCGCCGGTCTCGGTGTTCAGCTTGATGCCGCCCTTGTTGAGGATGATGAACGCGATCTCGGCGGGATGCCCGCTGCCGTCGATGATGAATTTCGACCGGACGGTGAGCGGGTCGACGTGGAGGTTGGCGAGCCCGACGGGCGTCCAGTTGATGACGAGCCCGGTCACGCGGCCGCCGGTGATCATGACGTCGACGGCGCTGATGCAGTTGAAGATCTTCGCGCCGGCCTGGCAGGCCTTCGAGCAGATGGTCGAGACGGCTTCGACGGAATCGACGGAGAAGTAGCCGTCTTCGCAGGGGACGCTTGTGATGCCGAACTCGTCGACGATGTCCTTGCCTTCGGCCTGCACGACGATTTCGTTGAACATCATTCCGCCGCCCCACATTCCGCCGCCGGGCGCGAGCTTGCGCTCGAACAGGGCGACCTTCTTGCCGGCGCCGGCGAGGTAATAGGCGGCCGTCATTCCGGCGGGTCCGCCGCCGACGATTGCCACGTCGAGTTCGAGGCAGTCGAGGAGCTTCGTGTAGAACCGTTCAATGATCGCCCGCGAAACCTTGATGTCGTCCAACTGCATCCCTGAGCCTCCTTCATAGAATTACGTTTGGCTCAACCGGCCAAGGCGAATTATAGCGCAGTCTGGTAGGAGTTCAAGCGAATGTCGCTCTTGGCCGCTGCCTTTTCGGGAGCGGGCCGCTCTATGCGAGGAGTTCTTCGTAGATTTCGACGATGCGTCGAGCGCACACGTCGGTGCTGAAGACGGTGCGGATGCGTTCCCGCGCGGCCGCGGCCATGTTCCCGCGAAGCTCGGCGTCCTTGATCAGGCGCTCGAGTGCGCCGGCGAGCGCGCCGGCATCGCCGGACGGGCAGAGGAGGCCGGTCACGCCGTCGTCGATGATCTCGGGCGCGCCGCCGACGGCGGTGGCGACGGCCGGGGTGCCGGTGACGCCCGCTTCGAGGAGTGCGCCCGGCAGGCCTTCGGTCGTCGAGCAGTTGACGACCACGTCGGCGGCGCGGAAGACATCGCCAACGTCGGAGATGTACCCGGCGAACGTAACGGGGACGCCGGCTTGAGCGGCGTCACGTCGGAGTTGGTCCGCCAACTGGCCGTCGCCGACGAGCGCAAACTTCATGCGCGGAAAGCGCCTGGCGAGCCGCCCTGCGACCTCGACGAACAGGGCGGGATTCTTCTCGGGGCTGAGGCGTCCGATCTGGGCGGCGAGAAGATCGTCGGGGCCGACGCCCCATTCGGAGCGGTAGTCGTGTCCGCTTGAAGGCAGCATATCGAGCTCGACGCCGACGTGCGCGACGCGTATGAGCCGGTCGGGCACGCCGCGCCGGAGCAGCCGCCCGCGGTAGTCCTCACACAGGGCGATCACGCGGTTCATTCGCTTGAGGCATTGCACATCGACCCATTCGTAGAACCTTTCGCGCATCGACCGGCTGCACCAGCCGTGCACGGTGGTGACCTTCTGTGCCTTGCTCCGGCTGAGAAGCGACGCAAGGTCGCACTTGTACCCGTGCGTGTGGAGGATGTCCGGCTTCTCGCGGTCACATATTCGCCGAAGTGTGCGGGCGACGGCAAGCGGGAACCGCGAGCCGGTCTCGACGACGTCGACTTCGCAGCCGCCCTGCCGCAGAATGTCAGGGACGGCGGCCGGCGTCCTGCCAACCTTGGCCTCGACCACCACGAGCACGCGGACCTCGACACGCCGCTGCAGAAGTGCGGGCAGCATCGACAGGACCGTTCGCTCGACCCCGTAGGCCATGCCGCCCGTTCTTAGAACGTGGAGGACTTTCATATCACGCCCTCTTCCGCCGCGCGGCGCGCTCGTACATGGTTTCGTGGCGCCGGACGGCGACTTCCAGGGAGTACTCGCGAACGGCGATATCGCGGGCGCTCTCGCCGAGCCGGTTTTGCAGTTCGCCGGAGCGCGCCAGTTCGATGAGCCGGCCCGCGAGTGCGCCGGGCCGGCCGAGCTCGAAGAGGAACCCCGTTTCGCCGTGGCGGACGATTTCGGGGTTGCCGCCGACGTTCGATGCCACGACCGGCCTGCCCGCCGCCATCGCCTCGATGAGCGCGATGGAGTTGGCCTCGGTGAACGACGGGAGCACGACGACGGACATTGCGGGCAGGAGGTCGGGCACGTCGTCGCGCCTGCCGAGCAGATGGACGTTCTCAGGAGCCGGCGATGCGGCCGCGAGCTCGTGCACCTTGCCGTTCTCCGGCCCGCCGCCCGCAATGATCACGGCCAGCTTGTCGACCGCCTTGTGGACGGCCGGGAGCGCGGCGAAGAGCGCGCCGAGGTTCTTCACGGGATCGAGCCGGCCGACGAACCCGATGACGAACGCGTCGGGCTCGATGCCGAGCCGGTTCCGCGCCGCTGCCGGGTCGCCGGGCCGGAACCGGTCGACGTCGACGCCGTTCGGCACGAACTCGATCCGCTCGACCGGCCGGCCGGTCAGTTCGGCCAGGGGCTTCCGGCCGACGTCGGTCACCGAGTAGAACTGATCGGTGCACCAGGCGAGCGGGCGCATCGCCCTGCGGATGCGGGCCCTCTTGCAGAGCAAAGCCATGTCGCCGTGCTCGCCGTAGACGACGCCCGTTCGCGTGAGCCTGGCCGCGGGAGCCAGGTACAGATACGTGCCGAAGCTGCCGGCGTGGACGACGTCGACCTTCTCCCTGACGAACAGCCTGGCGAGGCGGAACGGCAGCGTAAGCGAGATTCCCGGCTTCTTCTCCGCGAGATGGATGTCGGGCTTTGGCTCTCTGAGCGCGTCGGCCAGCTCGCGGCCCTCGGGCTCGAGGCAGCAGACGCTGTGGCGAAACCGCGTGCGGTCACTGTGGTTGATCACGTTCACGACCTGCATCTCGAGCCCGCCGGTGCGAAGGTTGAAGAGAACGTGCATGACGTGCAGCAAAGCCACCAACTCCTTGCTCCGTGTTTGCGATCCTGATTCGTCTGGGCCAGGGCCACCATTCTACAGGCGCCGGCGCCAGTATTCAACTCCGGGGCCTCGAAGCCGGCGAAGGTTCAAGTTCTCTGTTACGTGCCGCAGCTTAAGTAGACAAAGCGCCGCGGCGCAACTATAATCGATCTCGTATCGATGCAGGAGAATACTCCGCCGTGAAGATGGACCAGTGCATGATCGAGCTGACGAACAATTGTTCGTTCGCATGCGCGTTCTGCATCCATCCGCATATGAAACGGCCTCGGGGGTACATGGACTTCGATCTGTTCCGGCGCATCGTCGACGATGTGGTCGAGCACGACTTGGCGAAGCAACTCAACTTCTCCGGGCTGGGCGAGCCGATGCTCCATCCGCGTTTCTTCGACTTTGCGGACTACGCGGCGAAAGCGGGCCTCCGCACCAACGTCATCACGAACTGCTCGCTTCTCTCGCCCCAAACGAATCAGCGGCTCGTCGATTCCGGCATCACCCAGATGCTCCTGAGCCTCCAGAGCCCCAACGCGGAGAGCTATCGGCTCCGCCGCGCCAAGAAGCCCGATTACGAGACCTACCTCGCGAACATCCGCGGCTTGGTCGCGCGGCGGCTGAAGGCGGGACGCGGCCCGTCGCTGATGGTCAGCTACCTGATCACCAAGTACAACTGGGTGCTGAAGGTCGCCCCCGAGTTGTCGCACTTCCGCATGGTCGACAGCTTCAGCGAAATGCGGGATCTCGTGAACGCGTGGATCACCCTGGCCGCGGAATCGCGCGGGGAAAAGCCTGAGTTGTTCGGCTGGCTGGGCGCTGTCGCCGGCTATGTCGCGTCGAACCAGCCCTTGTTCCGGATCACACCCGAGTTCAGCGTGCTGTTCGTAGACCTCCACTTCTGGTGGCACGATGAGATGCTCCCGGAAAGGCTGCACGTCAAGCGGATGCAGTACGGCGTGTGTCCGCTGCCCGGCACGTTCGTTGTGTGGTGGGACGGTCGAACGCATTTCTGCTGTCACGGGGTCGACATCGCCTCGGACGACGTGCGGGAGCGCCCGCTACACGAGATCTGGACCTCGGATCGCCAGGTGACGTTGATGGACGCGCTGGCGCGCGGGGAACTGATCGACCCGCTGTGCCAGCAATGCCGCGGCCAGGTGGTCGTCCGCGAGACGGGCCGGCCGGTTCGCTCCCGCCTTCCCGCGTGGGTGCAAGCCGCGCGGGCGGCCAGAACCGGGCGCCTGCGGGAAGTCATAAGAGGCTTCGTCCGAAGACGCCTCTCCGGCGGCAGCGGCGAATAGGTGCGTGGGGCACTTGAAAGGCGCCCAGAATGTTCCTGCCTGGACTGATAAAGTACCCCATCAAAAAGGTGCTGGCGGAGTATAATCACGCGCTGACGGCGTATGACGAGTGCACAGAACCATAATAATGAGTTCCAAGGCCTGCCCCAACGTGCTCCTGCTGCTGGACCAGAGCGGCAGCCGCTGGTCGAGCCAGGAAGATTTCTGCATCTGTCTGTCGCGGACCCTCCGCTCGAGCGGCGCTCGGTGTGTAGTCGTATATTCATCCCAGCCGACAGCGGCGGCCGAGAAGGCGCTGACTGATGCCGGGGCGGTGCTGGACGTGGCCTGCCAGCACAAGATGTCGCTGCCCCGGTTCTGTTGGAAGATCCGGGGGCTGTGCCGCCGGCACAAGATCGGCGTGACTCACTTGCAGCACTATGTGCCTTCCTCGCGGCTGATCGCGGCGCTTGCGCTCTCCCTCCCGTGCCCGATTATTGTGGGCGACTGCACCGGCGGCGAGGGAAAACCCAGACCGCCTCTGAGTCGAAGGCTCTTTCACGCATTCAACCGCCTCATGAACGCATCAATTGCCGGTATCGTTGCACCCTCCCGTTTTGTCCGGGAACGGCTGATTCGTTCCCGGGGCATTGCGGAGCGTAAGGCCTGGTGTATCCCGAACGGCGTGGATCTGGAACGGTTCCATCGTCGAGGCCCGCCCGGCGTCCGTGAGGAGCTTGGGCTTTCTTCGGCGCAACACATGATCCTGACGGCCGGCAACCTCCTGCCGCTGAAGGCCGTGGACGTGTTGCTGACGGCCTTTGTGCGCGTCCTCGAAGAACATCCGGACAGCGTGCTCGTGATTGCCGGGGACGGCCCGGAGCGCGGGCGCCTCGAACGCTTGGCCGAGGAGCTCGGCGTGTCAGGGCGGACGACATTTCTCGGCCAGCGGAGCGACGTGCCCCACCTGCTCTCGGCGGCGGCGATATTCTGCTGCCCGTCCGTCTGGGCCGAGGCCTTCGGATGGGTCAACGCCGAGGCCATGGCGTGCGAGGTCCCGGTCGTCTCGACTACGGCCGGGGCCATACCTGAGGTCGTCGAGCACGGCGAGACGGGCCTGCTCGTGCCGCCCGGCGATCCGGACGCGATGGCCGCCGCGATCATCGAGCTGCTCGCGTCGCCCGAGCGCCGCAAAGCCATGGGCGAGGCAGGCCGCCGGCGGGCCGAAAAGCTGTTCGATCTTCGTCAGGTCGTCCCGCGCTATGTTGCGTTGTACGCCGACGTCGCCGCAGGGCGGAGGGCGCAAAACACGATCACTTGAAGTTTCGCTCTCCGGCGCGTAGACTGGACCTGTGGCCGGTGCAACAAGTTCACGCGACCGGAGCATCGTATGGCGGGACACGCGCCCGGGCTTTCCCGCTGGTGGCTGGAGCAGAGGCGGCGGATCTACTGGCGGCTGCAGCCGCTCCTGCTGCGGGCGCCGGCCGCGCTGACCCGCCGGCTCGTCCGCCCCGCCTCGATCTACTGCAAGCTCACGCTCCGGTGCAACGCGCGCTGCCGCCACTGCGACGTGTGGAAGCATCCGTCCGACATTCAGGATGAGCTCTCGACGGCCGAATGGAAGGACATCTTCAGCTCGCTCCGCCGATGGCTCGGCCCGGCCGACATCTGCCTGACCGGCGGCGAAGTGCTCCTCCGCCGCGACGCGCTTGACCTGCTCGAATTCACCGCCGGCCTGGGGCTCCGCGTCCAGTTCCTCTCCAACGGATACGTCCTCGCCGACGACGTGGCCGAGAAGATTATCGCGGCCAATCCCGACACAGCGGCCGTCTCACTCGACGCGATGGACCCGCGGCTGTACGACGAACTCCGCGGCAAGGAGGGCTTCTTCAAGCGCGCCGCCGCCGCCATCCGGTCGCTCGTGCATCATCATAACCGCCTCGGCGCCCGCGGCCGGATCATCGTCAAGACCGTCATGATGGACCCCAACCTCGACGAGCTGACGAAAATCGTCGATTGGGTCGCGGAACTGGGAACCGCGAAGGTCTTCTTCCAGGCGATCACTCAGAACTACGAGCAGGAGATGAGACACGGCTGGTACGAGGTTCCCGAGCTGAACGCCCTGTGGATCAAGGACGTTGCCAGGGCGACGCGCGTGGTCGACGAACTGATCGAGCGTCTGGAGGCGGGCGCGCCGATCGCCAACACGCGACGGAACCTCGAGCAGATCAAGGCGTACTTCCGCGACCCGGCGAAGTGGTCGCGCAACGAGGCGTTCCAGATCGGCACCTACTCCGACACGTACTGCCCGGCCGGCCTCTGCGGGCTCGAGTTCAGCCCGAACGGCGACGTCCGCGTCTGCCCGATGTCGGAGCCCATCGGGAATGTGAGAGACGCGCCGGTCAAGCAGATCTGGCACAGCCGGCCGGCCTGCTGGAGACGGCCCTGCCCGTACTGGTAGTTCTTCGGGGGAACGCGCAATGGCCGATGGACTGACCGTGCTCTCGTTTCTTCACTTCAACCCGCGGCGGCTGGGGTCGATCGAGGAGTATTTCTGCGCGCTCGGCCGGCGGCTGCACGAGACGGGCGGGCGGTGCGTCGGCGGGTTCGCAGCCGAGCCGGCCGACGACGTGGCCGAGGAGTTCCGCCGCAGCCACGTCGAGTGGCGCGTCGTCCCGTTCGGCGGAGGGTGGCCGGCCGCAGCCATGGCCGTTCGCCGGCTGGTCCGGGAGGTGCGGCCGCAAATCGCGCACTTCCACTTCGTCGCCCTCGGCAGTTCGCTCTTCCACGTCGCCCGGTGGTCGGGCGCGAGGCGCGTCGTGGCCTCGCATCACTACTCGTTTCCGCTGGAGGATCGGCCGTCGCGGCTTGCACTTCTCGGGCGGTGCCGCCGGGCGCTCACCCTCGCCCCGTGCTCGATGCTGGTCACTCCGTCGCGGTACATCCGCGACTGCCTCGTCTCGCGCCACAAGCTGCCGGCCGAGCGGATTCGCGTCGTGCTCAACGGCGTGAACCTCCGCCGCTTCAGGCCCGGCCGGGCGGCGGCGTTCGACGTGAGGGCGGAGTACGGCATCCCGGCCGGCGCGCCCGTCGTCTCGACCCTCGCCTATTTCATTCCCGAGAAGGGCGGCGACGACCTGGTCCGCGCCGCGCCCGCCGTGCTCGAGAAGGCGCCCGACATGCACCTGCTGATGATCGGCGACGGGCCGGAGCTCCCTCGCCTGAAACAAATCGCAGCGGACCTCGGCGTAACCGGGCACGTGCACTTCACCGGCCTCGCCAGCGGCGATCGGATGGACAGCCTGCTGGCTGAGAGCCTCATCACGATTCTCGTCTGCACGTGGGGCGAGGCGTTCTCGCTCGTCGTCCTCGAGTTCATGGCCTGCGGCAAGCCGATGATCGCCACGGCCGTCGGCGGCACGCCCGAGGCCGTGGCCGACGGCGAGACCGGGCTGCTCGTCCCGCCGTTCTCCCCGGACAAGATCGCCGGGGCACTGATCACGCTGCTCGCGGACCGGGAACTGACCGAGCGCATGGGCCACGCCGCCCGGCGCAGAGCGGAAGAGCTCTTCGACGTCGAGCGAATGGTTTCCGACACCCTCGCCGTCTACCGTGAGGTCCTGGGCTGAGGGCCGCGCCGCACTCGCAGCAGCGGAAGTGACCGTTCCCATGTCCGTGTGGTCTCGATCTGCTTAGTGCGCTGTTTCTGTAGCCGCCCGCA
>JBDREM010000361.1:0-21763 GCA_043819695.1 Planctomycetota bacterium | reverse complement strand
CAGCCCAACGGCCAGGTACGGGCCGAACAGCAGATCGCGGAACCCCGCCGCCGCCACGACGGCGCTGAAGCTGAAGAACAGGATGAAGCTGATCCCCTCGAGGTACTTGCTCATCAGCACGGTGCCCGCGACCTCGTGGTAAGGCAGATGCGCGTTCCGCCCGACGTAAATAATTTTCAACGGCTCGCCGCCCAGGAACGTGGAGGGCGTCAGGAGGTTGCCCGCCAGGCCGACGACCGACGCTTCGAAGAGGGTCCGGAACGGCACGCGGTGCCGCACCGGGCGATTGAGTATGGTCCATGCCACGGACTGGATCAGCAGGAAGGCGAGGGTCAGCGCTCCCACGGCCGCGAAGGCCGCGACCCCCGCCTCCATGACGGCTCTGACAGTCTGCGCGAACCCGATAGCAAAGACGGGCACGGCAAGGACCGCGACGGATAAGACGAGCAGTATGCTGATGTGCATCACCCGGCGCACGGCGGCGACTTCCTCCACGCTGGTCCCGCGAAGCGCCCAAAGTGTAGAGCGTGCGCCCTTGATCGTCAAGAGAAGGAACGGCCGGGGGACAAGTTGGCCCGAACGTTCCTTGACTCGGGGCCGGAGCGCTGGTTCACTATTGGCGGCTTGGGCGGGCTGCACGCCGGCATGGCGACCGAAGGAATGAGAAAGTGAAGGCGCTGGTTACCGGAGCGAGCGGCTTCGTGGGCAGCCATTTGGTCGAGCGGCTGCTCCGCGAAGGCGTCGAAGTGGTGTGTCAGGTGCGCTCGACGAGCCGCTTGACATGGCTCGAGGGCCTCGACGTCGAGCGGCGCGTGGCCGACCTCAGCGACGTCGATGCCCTGACCCGGGCCGTGGCGGGTGTGGACTACGTGTTCCATGTCGCCGCCTTGTTGCGCGGGCGGACGGCCGAGGCCTACGCGGCCGTGAACGTCGATGGCACTCGTCACCTGGTCCAGGCGGTTGATCGGGCGGGGCTGGACCTGCGGCGGTTCGTCTACGTGGGCAGCCTGGCGGCGGCCGGGCCGTGCCCCTCGGGCGAGCCGCTGGCCGAGACGGCCGACCCGCATCCGATAGGCCACTACGGCGCCAGCAAGCTGGCCGCCGAGCGGGTGGTCCTCGGCGCGAAGGGCCGGGTGCCGGTCACGGTCGTTCGGCCTCCGGCGGTTTATGGCCCGCGCGACACGACGTTCCTGCCGCTCTTTCGGACGGCGCAGCGGCTCGGCCTGGCGCCGATCATCGGCGCGCCGGAGAAGGAGTTGACGCTGGTCCACGTCGCCGACCTCGTCGAATGCCTGTGGCTTGCGGCGACGGCGGATGCCGCAGTGGGCGAGGTCTATTTCGTTGGCAGCGGGACCCACACGTGGGCTCAGGTGGTCGACGCGCTCGCGGCGGCGCTGGGCCGGCGGCTGCGGCGGCTGCGGATCCCGAACGTCGTCGCGCGCCTCGTCGGTGAGATCGGCGAACTGAAGTGGACGCTGACGGGCAAGCCGCAGGTTGTTTCGCGCCGCAAGATCCGGGACATGCTCCAGACACGCTGGACATGTTCATGGGCGAAAGCCGAGCGCGACCTGGGCTACGCGCCCCGCATGCCCCTCGGCGAGGGGATGCGGCGCACGATCGAATGGTACGCCGGCCACGGCTGGCTGAGGCCCTTGAAGGAATATGGCGGAATGGGCAAGAACCGGGCGAAATAAAGCCGGACAGGCTCTTCCTGCCGGGCCTAAAGACGCCGGGCCCGCAGTAAAGTCCTTGACAAATCCTTGAGTTCATCTACCATTTGCTGCGAGCGGGCGACATGCGGGATCTTATGCTGGCCGCCGAGGGCGTCGTGGTTGCGCGCCCATTCGTAGAAGGTGCCCGGTGTTAAGGCAATGATGCGCGGAGCCAACAGGCTGTAATCGCGGTCACGATGGACTTTGTAGTCGAGGTTCTTGTCGGCGAGGCTGCCGTCGAGCTTGGCAGCGAAGGTATGAAGAGGCGGCTCGGGCCCCTCGAACTCGATGAGCCACAGGTGTTGCCCGCGCGGGTCCGCGGCCGTGGGCAGTATTGGGTTGACGGTGAAATCGTTGACTCGTGCGTCGAGGGCGCGGCAGCTCTCGGTGAGCGCCTGTTCGAGGTTCTCCTGTGTGACGTGTTCGCCGAAGGTGTTGAGCGCCAGCCGGGTGCGGCCGACGACGAGTATCTTCGGCGGACGAAGGGATGTGAAACGGACAACGTCGCCCACATCGTAGGCCCAGATGCCCGAAGGGGTGCTGAGCAGGACGGCGTAATCGACGCCGGTCTCGACCTGGTCGAGGGTGAGGCGTGGCGGATCGGGCCGGTCGAACTCGCGGGCGGGGACGAACTCGAAGAACGCGCCGGTGTCGAGTTCGAGCTGCATGCCGGGGTTGGTCTGGTCGGTCTGGATCGCGTTGAGGCCGCCCTCAGAGGACGAGTAGGTATCGATCGTAACGATAGGACGGCCCACGAGTTCTTCGAATTGCCGGCGGTAGGGCTCGAAGGCCATGCCGAAATGGACGAGCATGCGCAGGCCGGGCCATACGTCGTTGACTGTGCAGACCGCCGGGCCTCGCCGCTCGCGGGCGACGTCCACAAGACGGCGGAAGAAGATGAGAGTCCAGGACGGCAAGCCGGCGACCGCGCAGACGGGGGCGTCGAGATGGCGATCGCAAATGGCATCGACTCTGGCTTCCCAGTCGAGGATGGCGGCCACGTCGGGCGCCGGCAGCCGGTAGCGCAAGCTGAAACGGGGCAGGCATGCCGCGTTGATGCCGCTTGCGTCGCCTTGCTGGCAGGCGCCCCGCCGCTCGAGCTGGGTCGAGCCGCCGAGGTAGAGCATCTTGCCGCCGACGAGGTCTGCGTCGGGAGCCTGGCGTTCGCACAAGCCGAGCAGGGTGGTGCCGGATTGGAAGTTGGCGCGAATAGCTTGACGAGAGACAGGCAGGGCCTTGCAAATCCCGGCCGTGGTGCCCGAGGAGAGGGCGAAATAAGGGATGTGGCCGGGCCAGGCCAGGTCGCGGGCGCCGTCGAACGCCCGATGCCACAGCGGGGCGAGGTCTTCATAGCGGTTGACGGGCACGGCCCGCTGGAATTCGCGCACGGACCGGATGCCGTCGTAGCCGTGGGCGCGGCCCCATTCGGTGTCTCGGGCGCAGCGGACGAGGTGAAGCAGGAGCCGTTCTTGAGTCGCGGCAGGGTTCTTGAGGGCCGCTTCCACTTGGCGGAGGCGGCGTCGAATGGCCTTCTTGACAGTCCATCGCAGGAGGCCCATCATATTCTCCGCGTTGAGGATAGTCGCAATGCGTTCTTATGATACCACGACAGTTTCTTTCTGCAACAGGCGCACACTGCGAGCGGCCCGCTTGAGGACGTCTCCGCCCGGAGTTCTGCCCTTTGAAAGAGGAGGAAAGGGTGGCTGACATTTTTGACAGATGCGTGCACTTTCTTGATGAACAGCGTATTGCGACGCACGAGGAGATACGAGTGGCGGAGCGCGTGCTTTTCGACGTGTCGCCCGTCGAGAACGCAGGCCCCTGGATGGAAATGAACGGCCAGAAGGTCCTGCAGTTCAGCACGAACGACTACCTCGGCATGAGCGTTCATCCGGAAGTGCGGGCCGCCGCGGCCGATTACGTGAATCGTTACGGCATCGGCTCGCCCATGGGAGCGCGCCCGTTAACCGGCACGATCGCTCTCCATCTGGAGCTCGAGCGCGAGGTGGCCGACTTCAAGCAGACCGAGACCGCCATAACCTTCTCCACCGGCGCCGGGGCCATGATGGGCGCCGTCGCCTGTCTGGCGCAGCCGGGCGACCTGCTCATCTTCGACCAGCTCGCACACGCCAGCCTCGTGTGCGGCGCAAAGATCGCAGGCGCGACCATCAAGTACTTCCGCCACAACGACGCAGCCAACCTCGAACGGATATTGAGCTCGAGCGACCCGGATCAGGCCAGGCTCATCGTCGTGGACGGGGTCTACAGCATGAACGGCGACATCGCGCCGCTCGCCGAGATCTGCGACCTTTGCGAACGGTACGGCGCCCGCCTGTTCGTGGATGACGCGCACGGCAACGGCGTCTGCGGCGAGAATGGGCGCGGCGCCGCCGAGATGCTCGGCGTCGAGGACCGCATCGACGTCCACGCCGGCACGTTCAGCAAGGCGTTCGGAACCTATGGCGGATTCGTCGCCGGGCCGAAGGATGTTATGTTTTACATTCGGTGCCTGGCCCCCACCATCCTCTTCACGAAGGCCGCGCCCGCCTGCGTCGTCGCAGCCACACTCAAATCGCTCGAACTTGTGCGAAAGGCCGCCGACCGCCGCAAGGCGGTCTGGACAAACGCGCGACAACTCCAGGCCGTCCTCCGCGAACGCGGCATCGACATCGGCGCGACGGAGACGCCCATCACCCCGATCAGCTTCGGCGGCAACGGCGCTCTGCACATAGCCGAGATTCTTCGCCGCAAGTATCGCATCTGGGTTTCCCCGGTCGTTTACCCGGCAGTTCGCCGAGGCGCGGCCATTCTCCGCGCCATTCCCACCGCCCTGCACGACCAAAATGACATTGACTACCTGGTCGAGTCACTCGATGCCGCGCTTGCCGAGTACAAGGAGAGCGCCGAGAGCGCCGAGGCGGCGTCTGCCACGGGAACGAAGCGCACAACATAGCGGGGGCGCGGAGAGCCTTGATTTCGTCGACGATCGACGTCCGCGAGGTGGCCGGGCGCCGGGAGCGTAAGCTCTTCCTCCGGCTGCCCTGGCGCCTCTACGAGTCGGAACCGTTCTGGGTGCCGCCGCTGCTGAGCGCGGTCGACAAGCAGCTCGACCCTGCGCACCACCCGTTCTTCGAGCACGCTGAGGCCCGCCTTTACCTTGCATGGCGTGACGGCCGCCCCGTGGGACGCATCGCCGCGATCGTCAACCACCTCCACAACTCGTACCACGGCGACAAAGCCGGATTCTGGGGCTTCTTCGAAACCGATCCCGATCCCGATGTTGCCCGCGCTCTTCTGGGCGCCGCTGCCCGGCACTTGAGCGACTGCGGCATGACCGAGATGCGCGGGCCATTCAATCCCTCCATCAACGCCGAATGCGGCCTCCTTGTCGACGGCTTCGACCGCACGCCCGTCATTCTCATGCCGTACAACCCGCGCTATTACCCCGAGCTCGTCGAGCAGGCCGGGCTCCGCCCCATCAAGGAGCTCTACGCTTACATCATCGGCCGCGAGCAGTTTTTTTCGGACGAGAAGACCCGCGGGCGGCTCGAACGCATAGCCCGGGCCGTGCACCGCCGCAGCCCGGAGCTTGTGATTCGCCCTCTCGACATGGCCAGTTACGAGAGCGAGGTGGTCGGCCTGGGCGAGGTGTTCAACGCGGCACGTCGCGACAACTGGGGCTACGTGCCCGTGACGGGCGCCGAGCTGCGGCTCATGGCCCGCGAGATGAAGCCCCTCGTCATACCCGAACTGCTCCTCGTCGCCGAGCTTCGCGGGAAGCCCGTGGGCTGCCTGCTCGCGCTGCCCGACATCAATCCGCTGCTGCAGAAGCTCAACGGACGGCTCCTCCCCTTCGGCTGGGCTCGCCTGTTGTGGGGCAAGCGTCGCGT
This sequence comes from Planctomycetota bacterium, assembly GCA_043819695.1. Taxonomy (GTDB): domain Bacteria; phylum Planctomycetota; class PUPC01; order PUPC01; family PUPC01; genus CAYLQD01. The sequence goes on along the minus strand of JBDREM010000361.1, from coordinate 16,161 downwards.
CCGTTTCCTGCGAACGTTCGGCGCCGCTTGCCTGCCCGAACACCGCAGCCTCGGCGTTACGCCGTTGCTCTTCGAGCGCTTTGTCCGCAACACAGTGCGTCTGGGCTACGAGACGTCCGAGATCTCATGGGTGGCCGAGGACAATCTGCAATCCAGACGCACCATCGAGTCCGCCTTCCGGCCTCGCCTCTACAAACGCTATCGAATCTACGGCCGGGAGCTGTAGCGCTACCACGCCGCTTTCTGTTACCGGAGAGCGCCTGCCTGCCGCGCTGCGGCGCAGGGGCCACAGAACGCCGCGACTCGGTCGTTTCTGTAGGCCGACTTTGCCCCTCGGCGTTGCCCTTCGGCCTTGAGCTCAGGGCCGAAAGGCTCGGGGCCGTGAGCCCGTCGAACGGTAAGTCGGCGGTTCCCTGTGACTGTACCCAATGGCACTAACTTAAGCCCGATCATCCGCCGCCGGAGAGAACGCGCGGCCCGCCGCCTTCTCTGTCTTAATCCTAATCCTAATCCTAATCATAATCCTACTCGGCAGCGGCACTTACGAAACAGCGATTAGGATTAGGAGTAAGATTACGATTAGGAGCGGAGGTCTGCGACACGGGCCGAGCCCCTTCTGTTAGTGCCATTGGAGACTGTACCCCCCGTCACGGTGGGCCAGTCGCCTTTTTCATGTGGATTTCGGGGGCGGCGCTCCCTCTGTCCGGCTCTCCCCAAAAAACAGCGGGGGACGCTTTGTTGAGAAGCGCCCCCCGCGTTGAGCGTCACGTTGCGGTCAGCTCACTTGTAGTCGATCGTCGGGTCGGCCTCGATGGCGAGGATGCGAGCGCGGGCCTTATCGGCCAGCTCGCCCTCGGGCAGGAGGACGAGGATCCGCCGGTAGAGCCGCAGCGCGTGCGGATAGTCGCCGATCTTCTCCGCCCGCTGCGCGTCTTCCCACATGTTGGTCGCGAGCTGCACGTTCGTCTCCGGCGGCTTGATCTCCCACTTGTCCGGCGTCTGTTCATCTTCCGGCTTGTGGAAGAGCTTGCCGTTCGGGACGATCTGCTTCCCGATGTTCAGGTTGGCGCAGGTCCAGTAGAGCTTGATCGGGTCGGCGTCGTTTTCCTCGAGGCTTTGCCCCTGGAAGTACTCGATGACGATGCGATGCTTGCCGGGCGTCAGCGCGATGCTCCCCTTGCGGTGAGCCCAGTCGATGTCCTCGGGGCACGCGTACCAACTGCAGATGAGCACCTCGTCGTCGATCTGGAGCCGGCAGCCGTCGTCGGCCCAGAGCTCGAAGAGGAACGTGCTCGCGGCGTCGCCGTTGCCGGGGACGTCGATGTAGCCGACCCATCGGACGCTGAACCAGCCGCTGCGGACAAACAGGTGGTTCACCACCGGCTCGACCTGCGTGTACTTGAATTCGGTGAACGTGCACGTCTTCGGGTCGGCCAGCGGCGCGTCCGTGTCGCTCGGCCACAGCCCGTTCCAGTTCGTCACGTCCTTGTAGTAGTGCGCGGCCAGGCCGCCCTCATAGTCCTCGCCGAACGCCGCCGCCGACAGCGCCAGCACGCAGCATATAACACCCAAGATTCCCATCGCCTTCATCTCGCCGCCCTCCAAAATAGCCCTATTTCTTCTTCGGTTCCTCGTCCGTCACCGGATGGTCCGGGAACGGGTCGATCTTCAGCTCCACCTCCTTCGTCTCCGACTCCTCTTTTGCGATGATCTTCACGCCCTTCTTCGGCTTATTGTCGCCGGTGACGGACTTGACCTCGCCGTCCTTGCCGGGCTTGACGCCGCCCGTCTTTTCCTCCTCGTGGAGTTTCTTCTTGAGCTCGTCGCGCGACTTCTTCAGCGCCTCAGCCAGCTCGTTCTCCGTCAACGGCTTGCTGTCGAACGTCATTCCCTTCTTCTTGATCTTGCTGCGTGGCACTACGTAAATCTTGCCCTCGTGGAGGAAGCTGACGTACTCACGCGTCGTCTTGTAGATCCGCACCGTCTTCTTCGTGCCGTCCTGGAAGACGATCGTATCGGCGGAGCAGGGCAGGACGAAGCACGCAATCAGCCCACAGACAGCCAGAATACGCACAATCACGGCCAACCCTCCGAATGCGCGGAACGCGCTGAAAACCTTTGATACTATCTTACACCTCCCCCTTGCGGTTTCACACACAAATTCCCCGTTTTTTTCGCAGCGCTCGCCGTCAGCCACAAGCAGCTTTCTCTGTGCAAGTGGCATCGAGATTGCACACTTCAACTTGACGTTATCCAGGGATATTTCTGCTTGACAAATTGGACGCGGCGCCTTAAGTTACGTGTGGGCGGACTGTGATTTCGGAGGAGCAGTCCGTTTTCCCCCACGCTGCGTTGCGTCTTGTGCAGCAGTGCACGGGCGACTGGGGCCGCGCGTTTGTGCGCCCCAGCCCGGGGTGCTTCGAACGCAAGGGCCTCGCGGCGGCGCGTTGCCGGGGTTGAATGACGCAGGCGCTTTTCTCGTGAGGGAGACCGACAGAATGAGGATGCGTGATCACAGCGGCAGCATAGACGTCGTCTTCGAGCGGCTCGAGGCCCGGGTCCTGCTCGCCGCCAACTGGACCGTGATGGTCTACCTGGACGGCGACAACGACCTCGAGGACGCGGCCGTCATTGATCTCAACGAAATGGAGACCGTGGGCTCGACGCCTGAGGTCAGCATCGTCGTGCAGTTCGACCGCATCGACTGGTACGACAGCTCGAACGGGGACTGGACCGATACCCGCCGCGGCCTGGTGATTCGGGACGCGGATGTTGACCTCATCAGCAGCCCGCTCGCCACCATGGGCGAGCTCAACATGGGCGACCCCGCCACCCTCACGAACTTTGTGCAGTGGGGCGCCACCAACTACCCCGCAGACCACTACGCTCTGATCCTCTGGGATCATGGAGCAGGCACGGATGGCGTTTGCTACGACGAAACAAGCGGCGACGACCGCCTGACGCTCGCCGAATTGAGCGGGGCGCTCGCGGCCGCCGGTACCCAGATTGACATCGTCGGGTTCGACGCCTGCCTCATGGGAATGATGGAGACGGTTTACGAGATCCGCGACTACGCCGGCATAATGGTCGGCTCCGAGCCGTCCATCCCAGCCGCAGGATGGCCCTACGACACGTTCCTCGCCGACCTCGCGGCCGTCCCCGGCCAAACACCCGCGCAGTTGGCCACGTCGATTGTAGCGCGGTTCGGCCAGTCCTACGGCGGCGACGAGGGGATCAGCGCCATCAATGTGGCCGCGGCTGAAACGCTTGCCGGCCAACTCGACGCGTTCGCGGGCACCGTGCTCGCCCAGAACGCCGATTGGGACGCCCTCGACACATCCAGGGAAACGGCGAGTTGGTTCGAGTTCATCGACGATAGCTTCCGCGACCTCGGCACGTTCCTCGACGAGGTCGGTAACAACGCCACGAACGGCGCCATCAGGGCTGCGGCGCAGGCCGCCGCAGCCGCCTACGACGCGGCCGTCATCGCCAACCACAGCGGCCCCGGCATCGGCGGCACCGGCCTCTCGATCTACTTCCCCGAGACCGGGTCGGTCGTCGCGGACGGCTACACCGCCGCCAACTACGCGCTGCTTGCCGGCACGCAATGGGATGAGTTCCTCGCCGAATACGTCGTCGGGGGCGGCGGCGGCGGCGACACCGTCGCCGTGAAGTTCGCGGGCGTAATCGACCGAGCACCGCTGCCGGCGTTCGTCGTCCCCGGCAACGCGTCCAACGGTCAGTTCGACTCCGTACCCGTGATCATCACAAACATGGGCAACCTCCCAATCGACGGCAGGTGGGCAATCAATCTCTACGCATCAACCGACCGGACCTTCGACGGCCTCGACACGCACTTCGCCACGCTGACAAAGAGCGGATCGATCGGCCCGGGCGAACGGAGGACGTTCACGTTCCAAAACGTCGACGCCCCGGTCCTCCCGGCCGGCCCCTATTACCTCGTCGCCGACATCGCGCTGACGCTGCAGACCGGCGGCGTGTGGTCCCCTCTCACCACCTGCGCGAGCGATAAGACCGTGAACTGGGACACGCCGCAGCCCGACCTTATCGGCGCGCTCGATGCGGCCGGCCTGCCCGCCATCGTCGTGCCCGGCAACCGGTCGAACGGCAGCTTCGGCGAAGTCCCGGTCACCGTGACCAACAACGGCAATACCGACATCGATAACGTCATAATGCTCGACCTCCACGCCTCAGCCGACCAGGCCCTCGACCCGGGCGACACGAAGCTCGGCTCGATCAACGTCCGCGTAAAACTGGCGCCCGGCGAGACCGCCGACTACGCCTTTTCAAAGATCGACCTCCCGCTCCTCCCGGCCGGTGACTACTTCCTGCTGCTCCACGTGGACGCCTGGGACGTCGTGGCCGAGGCCGACGAAGCGAACAACGTCGGGGCCGGCGCCGGCACCGTCGAATGGCAGCAGCCGGCGCCCGACCTCGGAGCGACCGTGAACTCCGCCTGGCTGCGCGCCGCCGTTGTCCCGGGCAACCGCTCGAACGGAACGCTCGAGAAAGTGCCCGTCATCGTCGCCAACATCGGCAACGCCGACATCGAGACGAACCGGATGGTCGTGGACCTCTACGCGTCGCCCGATCCGATCCTCGACATCGGCACCGACGCGAAGCTCGGCACCGTGGGCTGGTCGCTCTTCCTCGAACCGGGCGAGATAAAGACCTGCAACTTCACGAACGTTTCCGTGCCGCTGCTGCCCGCCGGCAATTACTGGATCATCGCTCACATCGACGCGCTCGGCGCCGTCACCGAGACCAACGAAGCGAACAACGCCGGCGCGAGCATCCGGACCGTCAGATGGGAGACGCCGGCGCCGGACCTCGAAGGCGTCGTCGAGACGCAAAGACTCTCGACACAGATCGTGCCCGGCGAACTCACCGGCCTGCGGCTCCAGAAGGTGCCCATCCTCGTGAGGAACACCGGCAACGCCGACGTCGGCGGCGCCGTCGCCGTCGATCTCTACATCTCGGACGACACCACCCTCGACATCGGCACCGACCCGTGGCTCGCCCGGAAGACACAATCCATCTTCCTGGAGCCGGGCGGCGAGGACACGTACCAGTTCACGAACGTCTACACGCCCGACCTTCCGCCCGGCCAGTACTGGGTGATCGCGCTCGTCGACGCAGCCGGCGCCGTCGCCGAGGTCAACGAGGCAAACAACGTGGCCGTCAGCGGCCAGGCCCAGGAGTCGGCCTGGAAGTTCGGCAGCTTCGACGGGCAAAAAGGCGTCGGGCTCAAGTTGGCCGATGCCGGCGGCGTCGTACTCACGCTCAACATCAAGGGGCCCGGAGAGGGCGAGGTGTTCGGCCCCGGCTTGCAGCGCGTTGTCATCACCGGCACGGACGCCACGTCCGTCATCACGATGACAACCGGTGTCCGCGGCGTCCGCGCCAACGTGGGCGACATCCTCGTCAACGGTCCCGCCCGCGGCATCGACGCCGCGGACGTCACGCTGCTCGGCAACCTCGATGTCACCGGCGGCCTTAGCTTCCTCGAGCTCTACGACGTGGCCGACGACCACCAGATCAACATCGGCGCGCCCGCCAACCCTACACAGGTCGTCGACATCTCGATGAACCGCGCGAAGAACGTGAGCGTCACCTCGCTGACGCCCATCGGCAAGCTGTCCGCGATCGAGTGGCTCGACGACGGAGCGCCCAACACCGTCCTGGCCCCGTCCATCGCCAGCATCGACATCACGGGAAGAAAGGCATACGCGAAGTGGGCACTGCCGGCGATCGCCGGCCACTTCGAAACGGACCTCATACTCACGGGCATCCTCCCCGCGGGAGCCAAGGCGCCAAAGGCGATCCTGGGAGCGGCGCACGTCGCGGGCGACCTGAACGGCGTCGAGTGGGACATCACCGGCGGCGTCGGAAGATTATCCGTCATCGGAACGGCGGCCGGCTGCAGCGTCCGGGCGGCCGGAAGCTTCGACGGCATCCAGTTGGGTGCGGCGTTCGGCACCGACTTCCTCGCCGGAATCGCCGCGGGTGTGGCGGCGGAGGCGGTGACGGCCGCTGACTTCGTCAATCCGCTCGCCACGATCAAGTCGGTCACAATCAAAGGCTGGAAGCTGCCCAAAGGCGCCGCGGCACCAAGATTCTTCGGCGACAGCTCCTTCTCCGCGGCTCAGATCGGCTCCGTCAAACTCCTGAACGCCGCCTTTGCGAACGGCGGGCAAGAGTTCGGCATCTATGTGCGGGCCACAGGCAGCGGGCGTGAGTTGAACAGCGTCAGCTACCGCGACACGGCAACGGGCGCGAGTTCGCGGTGGCCTGCGAAGGGCGGCGGGGGCGGTTCCCTGGGGGGAACGGGCGACTTCGAGATTGCCTTCGTCTGAGCGGCACGCTCGCGGGTCGTCCAGGCGATCTCGGCCGAGCGAAAACGGGGACACGGGGGCTGTTGAAGGGCCCGCCCGCTCACAGATCGGGCCTCCAAGGGGCCTCAGAACGCCGCGAAACGGCCGTTCCTGCAGGCCGACTTTGTGTAAGCCGGCGGCTTCCTGCACCTGTTTCAACAGCCTCAGATGTACTCGTTACGTGGCCCCCGTTATCCTTGGGACGGGACTAGATCGCCCGCCGGAGGCGGGTTCCTGGAGAGCGTCGCAGGACCGATGTCGTGAACGCTCAAACCGGCCGCACAGTCTTCGGAACGGTTGCCAGGACAGAGCCTAGTTGAAGCTTCTTCGCGCAACAGTTATAATCTCCTGCGAAGTGCGGCGCGCAGCGTGGCGCACCTCCAGCCGGAAGTGAGCCGATGAAGTATTGTATTGTGATAGCGGACGGCGTTGCGGGCGCCGCGGCCGACGAGCTCGACGGCAGGACGCCGCTCGATGCCGCCAACACGCCGAACTTCGACCGCGCGAGCATGCTCGGCCGGCAGGGCACGCTTCAAACCGTTCCCGAAGGGATGGAGCCCGCGGCCGGCATGGCCGTTCTGTCGATCCTGGGCGTCGACCCGGCGGCGAACTACACCGGGCTCGGGCCGCTCGAAGCGGCCGGTCTGGACATCGAGCTCGGCCCCGCCGACGTCGCTTTCCGCTGCAACCTTGTTACCGTCGCCGACGGGCGGATGCTCGACGTGACGGCCGGCGACATTCGCCAGGCGGAGGCCAGCGCGCTCATCGACGCGATCACCGAACGGCTCGCGACCGCGGACGTCTCGTTCCGCCACGGCGCCGGCTATCAGAACCTGATGGTCTACAGCGGGCGCGAGGACGTGTCGGCCAAGTGCATTCCGCCCCAGGAAATTCTCGGCGAGGAAGTCGCGAATTCCATGCCTCGCGGGCCCGGCGAGACATTGCTTCGGGGCCTCATTGAGCGCTCGGCGGCCGCGCTCGAAGCGCACGACGTCAACCTCGTTCGGATCGATCACGGCGAAAGCCCGGCCACGATGATCTGGCTTTGGGGCGGCGGAAAGGCCGCCGGCATTCAGCCTTTTGCCGAACAGTTCGGCAAGACGGGAGCCGTCGTGTCCGCGTCCAACGCGGTGAAGGGCATTGCGAAGAACCTGGCCCTCAGTTGCGTCGACATCAAGGGCGGCCCAGGTGAACCGGACACGAACCGCGCGGCCATGGCCGAGGCGGCGATCAGCTCGCTTGATACGCACGACCTGGCCGTGCTGCACGTCGCGGCCGCGGGCGAAGGCGGCGATGCGCTCGGCGCCGCCGGGAGAATCCGCACGATCGAAGACATAGACGGACAGATTGTCGGCCGAATACTTGACGCACTGCTCGGCCAGGCCGACGCCCGCGTGCTCATCGCGGCCGGCCGTGGAGCGCACGCCGCGATACGGGCCGGCGCGCGCCAGCCCATACCGTTCGCGATGTGCGGCGCGGGCGTACGGCCGGTGCACGAGCTGGCGTTCTCCGAGAAAAGCGCGGCCGGCACCGGGCTCACGATCGAGCACGGGCACGAATTGATGGCTTACTTCTTGAGGGAATGAGCAGGGAGGTTACCGATGGCGAGCGTCGAGGAACTCATAAGCCAACTGAGGGATTTCCGGACACGGCCCGCGGCGAGGAGGGCGCTGGTCGCCAGGGGCAATGAGGCCGTCGGGCCGCTCATCGATGCGATGCGCACCGCGCACAACAGCGTGCGCTACCCGGCGATCTCCGCGCTCGGCGAACTCGGGGCCGAGAAGGCCGTGCCCGCGCTGGTCGAGGCGCTGAAGGATGCGGGCCTGGGCAGCGTCGCGGCCGATGCTCTTCGGAGCATCACCGGCGAGCAGTTCGGAGCCGCATACGAGCCGTGGAAGCGGTGGCTCGGCGAGCAGGGCGGCGCCGGCGCCAAGGCCGGGCCCGACGTCGCCGCGGGCGGCCCGGGCGATGACGACCTCATCCGCGAGGCGGTCTACGGGACCGATGTCTCCGCCGAGCAGAAAGCTCCGGGTTACGTGCTTCGTGTTCCGTTGGGCAACCGGCATCAGGATGTCACCGTCAATTTCAAGCCGAAGGATGCCGGCGGCAACGCGCTCGTCGTCGCGTACACCCGCTGCGGCCCGGCCGCCGAGAAGCACTACGAGTGGGCGCTGCGTCAGAACGTCAAGATGTCGGCCGGCGCCATCGGCGTCGTCGACATCGGCGGTCACGCGAACTTCGTCGTCGTCGACGTGCTCCCGCGGTCGACCATCACGCCGGAAATCCTGATCGAATCAGTCAGGCGGGTTGCGCGAAAAGGCGACCAACTGGAATCCGCACTGACAAAGGCCGACGAGTATTGAGAGCGAACGCTCCGCAACCGGGCCGCGTGCTGGTCTTCACCGGCGACGGCAAAGGCAAGACGGCCGCCGCCCTCGGGCTCGCCCTCAGAGCGCACGGCCACGGTCTCCGCGTCTGCATCATCCAGTTCATCAAGAGCCGAACGGATGTCGGCGAAGTCATGGCCGCCCAGGCGCTCGGGCCCGGCCTCGAGCTCTTCCCGATGGGCGCCGGCTTCGTGAGGCAAGAGGGCGGCACCCCGGCAGACAGGGCGCGCGCGGCCGAGGCGCTCGATCTTGCCCGGGCCAGGATGTCCGAGTGCGACGTGCTCGTGCTCGACGAAATCAACGGAGCGGTCAAGCTGAAGCTCATCGCGGTCGACGATTTGCTCGCCCTGATACGCGGCAAGCCTGAGGAACTGCACGTGATCCTGACGGGCCGCGACGCGCATCCGCTCGTGATTGAGGCCGCCGACACGGTCACCGACATGACGTCCGTCAAGCACGCGTACGACGCCGGCGTGACGGCGCAGCGAGGGATTGACTTCTGATGACGGGCGCTGGGCAGCACCGCCGGCCCGGGATGCTGAAGACGGAGGAAACACCTGGCCGGCACGCGTGAGGAGCAGCCGATGTCGAAGGAAAGCAGGATCATCATCATTGGCGGCGGCTGCGCGGGCCTGACGGCTGCGCTCTACGCCGCGCGAAACGAGCTGGCGCCGCTCGTGTTCGAGGGCGCCTCGCCCGGCGGCCAACTCATGCTGACGACCGAGGTGGAGAACTATCCCGGCTTCGCCGACGGAGTGATGGGGCCGCAGCTCATAATGTCCATGCACGACCAGGCCAAGCGCTTCGGCGCCGAGCTCGTGCAGACGGACGTCGAGTCCGTCGACCTGTCGAGCCGGCCGTTCGCGGTCGTTGCCGGCGGAGAGACGTACGCGGCCGAGGCGTTGATCATCGCGACCGGCGCGAACGCTAACCTGCTCGGCCTCGAGGCGGAAGAGCGGCTGATGGGGCACGGCATCTCGGTGTGCGCGACGTGCGACGGGCCATTCTTCCGCGACAGGGATATCCTCGTCATCGGCGGCGGCGACAGCGCGATGGAGGAGGCGAACTTCCTCACACGGTTCGCAAGCCGCGTGACGATCGTCCATCGGCGCGACGAGCTCCGTGCCTCGAAGATCATGCAGGACCGCGCGACAAGCAACCCGAAGATCGATTTCCTCTGGAGCCACGCGCTCGCCGACGTGCTCGGGGATGCCGAGTCCGGCGTGACGGCCGCGAAGGTGAAGGATCTCAAGACGGACGAGATCAAGGAGGTCGCCTGCGGCGGCGTCTTCCTTGCCATCGGGCACACCCCCAACACGGGCCTCGTCAAAGGCCAGGTGGAACTGGACGCGAAGGGGTACATCGTCACCGGCGAACGTCAGACGAGCGCGTCCGTCGCGGGCGTGTTCGCCGCGGGCGACGTGGTCGACGGCCGGTATCAGCAGGCGGTGACGGCCGCCGGCATGGGCTGCATGGCCGCGCTAGACGCGCAGGCGTTCCTCGAATCAGCCGAATAGCCCGCTCAGAAGCCATTCACGGGCCGATTACGCTTGACTGCGGCAAGGGCCTGCGTTAAACTTACCCCCCTGTTTGCGTCCACAATCATTGAGTCAGCAGGAGCAGCGACGCTTGAGCATCATCGTGCAAAAGTTCGGCGGCACGTCGGTCGCGGACGCGGAATGCATCAAGAAAGCGGCCGCCAAGATCATCAGGGCGAAGGAAAACGGCCACCAGGTCGTCGTGACGCTCTCCGCTCGGGCGGGGATGACCGATGAGCTTATCGATCTCGCCCGGAGCATCACGCCGGAGCCCGACGCGCGGGAGCTCGACATGCTCGTCTCGACCGGCGAGCAGATGTCGATCGCGCTGATGTGCATCACGCTCAACTCGATGGGGCACCCGGCCATCTCGCTCACCGGCGGGCAGGTCGGGATCGTGACCGACAGCGCCCACACGCGGGCGCGGATTCAGAGCATAGACGCAAGCTCCATCCATCGGGAGTTGGACAGGGGCAAGATCGTCGTTGTTGCCGGGTTCCAGGGCATCGATTCCGAGTCTCACATCACGACGCTCGGCCGGGGCGCGTCCGACCTGACCGCGGTCGCACTGGCTGCGGCGCTCGATGCCGAGGTCTGCGAGATCTACACGGACGTCGACGGGATATACACCGCCGACCCGAGGGTGGTTCCCCACGCCGCGAAGCTCGACGCGATCAGCTACGACGAGATTCTCGAGCTCGCGAGCATGGGCGCGAAGGTCATCCAGTCGCGTTCGGTCGAGGTCGCCAAGAAATTTCACGTGCCCGTGCGCGTGCGGTCGACGTTCAGCGGCGAGCCCGGCACGGTCATTTGCAGCAGCGTGACGCCGTCCGACGCGGCGCCCGTATGCGGCGCGGCCCTCAGCCTGAAGGAGTCCCGCATCACGATCTCCGGCGTGCCCGACCTGCCCGGGATCGCGGCGAGGGTCGTCGGCGCCATAAGCGAACGCGGCGTGAACCTCGACATGATCGTCCAGAGCTTCCCGTACGAGAGGAAGGCCGACATGAGCTTCCTCGTCAAGGACGTCGATCTCGCGCCCACGCTCGACGCGTGCCAGAAGCTGAAGGCCGAAATCGGCGCGCGCGATGTCGCCTGCGACGGAGAGATCGCGCGCGTGTCGGCCGTCGGCCGCGGGATGATGACTCACGAGGGAGTCGCCGCGCGAATGTGCGCCGCGCTCGCCGGCGAGGGCATCAACATAAAGATGATCACGACGTCCGAGATCAATATCTCCGTCGTTGTTGACAGTGCGGAAGGCGAGCGGGCCCTGCGCGCCGTCCACGAGGCATTCGGCCTGGCCAACCTGCCGGAGGTTAGAGCGGTCGCCGAGGCGCCGGCCGCGCTGCCGCTGTCGGGCGTTGACGCGCTCGAGGGGTATTGCGTCCAGGCGGTCGACTGCGACCGGAGCCAGGCGGAGCTGAAGATTCGCGGGCTGGCCGACCGGCCCGGCCAGGCGGCGCTCGTGCTCACCGCGCTGGCCGACGCGGGCGTCAACCTCGATGTCGTGTTGCAGAACTCGTGCTCGTCCGGGATCAGCGTGACCGTGAGCCGAGCCGACGCGGCGCGGGCGAAGAACGCGATCGAGTCCATGTCGCCGCCCGTGACCCGCGAGCCGGTCGAGATGAGCTCCGACATCGCCAAGATCTCGCTCAGCGGCGTCGGTATGCGGAGCCACGCCGGCGCCGCATCGAGAGTCTTCGACGTGCTCGCGCGGGCGAGCATCAACATCCAGATGATCGGCACGTCGGAGGCGAAGTTGTCCGTCGCAGTGGCGGAGGACCAGGCCGAGCGCGCCGTCGCCGCGCTCGAAGAAGAGTTCTGCGTCGACGATTAGCGGTCGCCGACAGTCGATTGTGTGGATCAAGCTCGTGACAGGTACGTCGCACACGCCGTGTGCGCCCCCGCCCCGCACGGCGTGCCGGGCGTAACCGTGCGGCGTCGTGTCCACAGAGCCGGATGTCACGGAGCACTCGGCGCCGTTCCGGCGCCAATACGCAGAGGTCCAAGAAATGCCCTCTGAGTTGCCGCCAAGATATTCCCCCGCCGACGTCGAGCACAGGATCGCCGAGCTGTGGGAGGCCGGCGGATACTTCCGCGCCGAGCCCGGCTCGGACAAGCCGCCCTACTGCATAGTCATACCGCCGCCGAACGTCACCGACCGGCTGCACCTCGGCCACGCGCTCAACAATACGCTTCAGGACGTGCTGATCCGCCGGCGGCGAATGGCCGGGCACGCGACCCTCTGGATGCCCGGCACCGACCACGCCGGCATCGCCACGCAGACGGTCGTCGAGAAACGCATACTCGCCGAGGAGGGCAAGCGCCGGACCGACTTCGAGCGGGGCGAGTTCGTCGCACGGATACAGGCCTGGAAGGACGAATACGAAGCGACGATCACGGGCCAACTCAAGCTGATGGGATGCTCGTGCGATTGGCGCCGCCGGCGATTCACGATGGACGAGGTCTGCGCGAAGGCCGTCCGCGAGGCGTTCTTCAAGCTCTTTGCAGGCGGGCTGATCTACCGCGGGAAGCGCCTGGTGAACTGGGACCCGGCGACGCAGACGGTCCTCGCCGACGACGAGGTCGAACACGAAGAAGTCCGCGGCCACTTCTGGTACATGCAGTACCCGCTCGCCGAGCCGGTCGAAGTGGAAGGCGAGCGCATCGAGCACGTCACCGTCGCCACGACCCGGCCCGAGACGATGCTGGGCGACACGGCCGTCGCGATGAACCCGACCGACCCGCGCGCCGAGGCGCTCGTCGGCAAGATGGTCCGCCTGCCCATCGTCGGCCGCATGATTCCCATCATCGCCGATGACCACGTCGTCCTGCCCGATCCGGGGAGCGACGACGAGAAGGCGCGGTTCTCGACCGGCTTCCTGAAAGTCACGCCCGCGCACGACCCCGACGACTACGCCATCGGCCAGCGCCACAATCTGCCCATCGTGAACGTGATGGCGCCCGACGGGACGATCAGCGACAAGCACGGCTGGAACGACGCCACCGCGCCCGAGGCGCAAAACCTGATCGGCATGGACCGCTTCGAGGCGCGCGAAGCGATCGTCGAGTGGTTCCGCACGGAGAACCTGCTCGAAGACGTCGTCGAATACGTGCATCAGGTCGGCCACAGCTATCGGAGCCACGTGCCCATCGAGCCGTACCTTTCCGACCAGTGGTACATCGCGGTCAAGAAGCCGATTGCCGGTCGCGGATTGCGGGACGCGGATTGCGGATTGAGGCAGGCGGGGATGGTGGACGAGCGTGGCGACATCGACTACATCAAGGACACGGACGTTCCGGTCAATTCTTTGGCCGGGCTCGCGCTGGCGCCGCTGCTGGATGGCCGACTGAAGTTCACGCCCGAGCGCTACGCGAAGACATATCAGACCTGGCTCGAGAACCTTCGCGACTGGCCCATCAGCCGCCAGCTCTGGTGGGGGCACCGGATCCCGGTGTGGACTATACTGAGTGGCATGGATCTTACTGAGTGGAACACCAACCTGGAGAAGCTTAGGACATGGGAGGCCGACGGAAGGCTGGCATACTTCGAGCGGGAGAACAGAGACGACGCAGTCATCGAAGATGATATGCCGCTTGCATATTTATGCGTTCGCCGCCAGGATGATCAGGAAATAGTCCAATTCATCGAAAAGAGGGGATGGTACAGGGACCCCGACGTCCTCGACACGTGGTTCAGCTCGGCGCTCTGGCCGTTCAGCACGCTCGGCTGGCCGGACGACACGCCGGAACTGAAGGCGTTCTACCCTACCAACCTCCTCTGTACCGCGCGCGAAATCATCACGCTATGGGTCAGCCGGATGGTGATGATGGGGCAGTACTGCCTGGGCGATATCCCGTTTCCCGACGTCTTCATCCACGCGATGATTCAGGACGGCGAAGGCCGGAAGATGTCGAAGAGCCTCGGCAACGGGATCGATCCGCTCGACATCATCGACTCGCACGGCGCCGACGCGATGCGCTTCACGCTCGTCTCGATGACGACGCAGACGCAGGACGTGCGCATGCCGGTCGAGCACGTGACGTTGCCCGACGGCCGCGCGGTCAACACCAGCCCAAAGTTCGACATCGGGCGCAATTTCGCCAACAAGCTGTGGAACGCGGCGCGGTTCGCGCTGATGAATCTCACCGACGGCGCGCCGGGCGTCAATCTCGTGGAGCTCGAATTCGAGGACCGGTGGATCCTCAGCCGCTGCAACAGCGTGGTCCGCGCGGTGACGGACGCGCTCAACGCGTACCGGTTCAACGACGCCGCACAGGCGATCTACGATTTCACGTGGCACGATTTCTGCGACTGGTACCTCGAGATCGTGAAGCCGCGACTTTCGAGCAACGCCGGCGGCCAGGCGCGGGCCGTGCTGCCACACGTCCTCGATACGATCCTCCGCCTGCTCCATCCCTTTATGCCCTTCATCACGGAGGAACTGTGGCAGTCGCTCGGGTCGGCCGTTCCCGCGCGTGGACTGGTGGGGCAGGGCGCTCCGGCGCCGAAAAGCATAATGATCGCGCCGTGGCCGAAAGCGACGGGCGAGCTTGACGCACCCGAGCTCGATACGCAGATGGGCACCGTTCAGGAGATCATCCGGGCGGTGCGGAATATCCGGAGCAGCAAGCGCATCAAAGAGAAAGAGCGGGTTCCGGCCTTCGTTCTAAGCGAGAGCCAGGCGATGCGCCGAGCAGCCGTCGAGAACGAGTTGTTCATCAGGCGGCTCGCCAACTTGTCCCAGTTGGTCGTTGCCCCGTCGGTGTCAGACTCAGCAAAGATGACCGCCGCGTTCTCGAGGTACCTCGACGGCGAGGATCTGGTGGTCGAGCAGCGCGAGCCCATTACCAAGCCGCCGAATTGCGCGGCTGAAGTTCTTGGCGAGCTTCAAGTCCTCGTCCCCTTGGCGAGCTTCATCGACGCGACTGCGGAGCGGGCGCGACTCGAGAAGAAGCTCGGCGAACTGCGCGACAAGCTCGGGGCCGTCGAGAAGAAGCTGGCGAACGAGTCGTTCATTTCCAAGGCGCCCGCCGAGATCGTCGAGCGCGAGCGCTCCAAGGCCGACGACATTCGCGCCCAGGCCGAGGCCGTCGAGCGCAACCTGGCGGACCTTCCCTGACGGCAGACCGCAAAGAGCAAACCGGAAAAAGCACGCGGCCCCTGCGACCTTGATGTTCAGCGCCGGACTTTAACGTATGGCCACCGGCACCGAAATAACTTTCGCCCGCGCAACCGACGGCGCCACAATAGGTTACGCCCCTGCAATGTGCCTGTCACCTTGCAGAGGCATAAGAGGTTGTGGTGTCAGGACTTGCACGGTCGCATGTCATTTCGACGGACGGCCTTTGCGGCGGACACCGAGCTGTGACGCAAGTTATGCGATCGACATAGGTTGCCGAGGCCGGCCGAATTGTCGAGACCACCGGCGGCGTGCCGCGCGCGTGATGCGGGTCCGACCGGTGGCGAGTATTGCGGAACGTGTCACTTTCTGGTAGCAGGTGTTACTGAAAAGTGACATGAAAGAGGCCGGCAGCGGGATTCTGTGCGTCGGACGACGGCCCGCCGAGCTGCGCTTCCGTATGGCGTGTGCGAGCGCCTAGCCCGAATCCTTCACTCACCGCAGACGCGGACCGAAGACGGTCCGTCGCGGAGTACGCAGAGAGGATGAACGCTCTCTCAAGAGAGGCACTTACGTTGGATTTTCGCCGCTCGTTCGTCCACGCGCACACTGCGCATTTCAGACACGGCCTCATGTTGCCGTAAATCCTTGTCCACACTTCTTCTCTGCGATCTCTGCGACCTCCGCGGTGAATGACACATTCGGGCTAGAGTTCAGCTCC
>JBDREM010000360.1:0-50515 GCA_043819695.1 Planctomycetota bacterium | reverse complement strand
GGTCAGTGAGCAGCGTACTCAACGGGGAAGGGTCTTGCGAGCAAGGCCCTTTCTCGTTTCACTGCTGTGAATCCCGTTTCGGCGCGACGCGGGGGTAACGGGGAATGCCAATGAACGCGGACGCGAATTCGACGAGCCCATCGGAGGGACACAGGAAATCGAGATGGCGGTGGCTGAGATGGCTCAAGTGGCCGCTTCGGACGCTGTGCGCGCTGTCGGTAGTGTTCGCGCTCTGCGTCCTGCTCTTTGCCGGCTGGGTCTGGAACACCAATCGTCGTGGCGAGGCCGCCCTCGAAGAGATCCTCGCGGAACTTGACCGGCGCGGCCTGCCCACCGACACATACTACCTCAAGAAAGAATTCGGCGCCTCCGTCAATGGCAAGAACGCAGCTCGATTCTACGAAGCGGCCTTCGCGGCGCTGGGCGAGGACGAGGCGTACGAGATGAGCGTGCCTTGTGTCGGCTCGGCCGACATGCCCGAACTGGGTGAGCCGATCGACAGGGAACGGCAAGTAAAGATGGCAACGTTCCTGGACGAGCAACGAGCCTTCTTCTCACTTCTGGCGACGGCGCGAAAACACCGACGCTGTTTCTACAACCTCGATTTCAACACCCGCGAGTCTCAGGCGAGCGCCTTTCTTGGAGATGCCCGCCAAGCGGCGAGAACGCTCTGCGTGAAGAGCCTGCACGAGCAGGCCTTGGGCCGGCCGGAAGGGGCGCTCGACGCGTGCGAAGCCATCGTGGACATCAACTTGTCGCTCCGCAATCAGCCGTGGTGTGCGGTGAAGCTTTTTCAGGCATCGAATGGACGTTACCTGTGCAAGAGTATCGAGCAAACTCTCAGCCGGACAACGCCAAGTATCGAGAGTCTCCGGGCCCTGCGTTCCAAGCTCTTGCTGGAGTCCGAGAGCACGAGCATCACAGAAATGATAAAGGCTGAGATAGCGTACGTTGCGATGCAACTGAAGCACCCCCATTTCAGCATGGCATCGGCCGTTCATCGTAACGAGCAGATGGCTGTCGTCGCTCAGGACTTCCCGGGGCGGTGCAGGTGGCAGGCGTTCATGGACAGGCCCGATGCCCGGATGATGGTTTCACCTGACCGCATGTGGCCCCTGCGGTTGCTCTCGGCGTGGGTATCCGTATGCCCTGGAGCATACCGCCTCGACATGATGGATGAAGCAAAGTTCTTTCTAAGGGAGTACGACGCTCTCCCGGCGCCTTCCCACGACCGGGCAGCAAGGGCAACGCAAAGGCTGCGTGGAGTGACGGCAGAATCGGACGACACCGCGAAGATTGCAGCAAGCTGGGCGAGATGGGATCTGGAGTGTATTCAGTACCAGGCGCGCCTTGTCGCTGCCGCGACGGCGCTAAGCGCGGAAGTCTGTCGCATCGAAAACGGCAAATGGCCCAATGCGCTGAGCGAGCTTCAAGACGAGAAGTTGCTGGACCCGTTCTCGGGCAAGCCGCTGAAATACAGACAGATGGACGGCGACTGCATCGTCTATAGCATCGGGATGAACCAGCGCGACGACGGCGGCGTGGAAGACAAGAGCTACACAGCCGAGGACCGCAAGGACGACATCGTCTTCCGCCTTTTCGCCGTCGAGAAGCGCAACGTCAAGCCAAAGGCCGAAGAATGCAAGCGCGACGGCCCTGAGAATTGAGTTCCCGCCTTGATTTGACCGAGTACGGGGGCTATCATTGATCGTGTCGGCGGCGCGTGCCGCGTTCGCCTGGCAAGCCGGAGGATCGACCGATGAGCCCGGACATTCACGTGGACAGGGCCCGCATCGCCGCGTTTTGTGAGCGGTGGAAGATCGTCGAACTCGCGCTGTTTGGCTCTGCGCTTCGCGACGATTTCCGGCCCGACAGCGACGTCGATGTGCTGGTCAGCTTCACCGAGAACGCCCAGTGGAGTCTGTTTGACTTCGCTGCGATGATGGACGAACTCAGTGAGATCTTCGGGCGCGAAGTTGACCTTGTTGAAAGAGATGGGCTTCGCAATCCGTTTCGCCGCCACGCCATCCTGAGCAGTCGGAAGATCCTCTATGCGGCCTGACGAACGCGACGCCGCTCATCTTTGGGACATGCTCGACACCGCGCAGACGATCCGCGAAATCACCAAGCACCAGGCCCTTGACGCCTACTTGAAGAACCGCACCCTTCAACTCGCGGTCGAGCGAGCGTTGGAGATCATCGGCGAAGCCGCCCGCCGCGTGTCCGAGCCCCTCTGCGAAGCGCATCCCGAAATCCCCTGGCGCCCCATCATCGCACAGCGCAACGTGCTCGCCCACGAATACGGTGACATCCGCCAGGAACGAATCTGGGCCGTTGTGACGCGCCATATCCCGGAACTGATTGAGCGACTGGAGCCATTGGTCCCGCCGGCGCCCGGCAGTTCGCCCACCTGACGTCGGCCGTCCGGAGGGTTATCTTGTTCGCCAACTTTGAACCGGACGTTGGACGGTATCTCATGCTCGTCATTAGCCACCAATGGCCTGAGGGCCATTTCGGTCATTATTCGCCGCCGTCTAATCTGACGCAAACAGCGTTGCTTGCGGCATTATGCCGACCAGCATAAACATGGTTATGCCAGAGGAATGGAATGCCATACCAGCTTTTTCATGACCTCTTTCCCGAGATTGCAGAGCCGGAAACGCGAACCCTCACCGTGTTTGGAAATAGATCCAAGACCGGACTGCCTCCAGGTCAGTACGCGTTCTGCGAGATGTTCTGTAATGAACGTGCATGTGACTGCAGACGTGTTTTCTTTTATGTCGTGGCATCCTCTCGCAAGGGGCCGGAGGCCGTCATTGCTTGGGGCTGGGAGTCCCCCGAATTCTACGCCAACTGGTTGCATGATGACGATCCGGAGATGATTGCGGAACTCATCGGGCCAAGCCTTAATCTTGGGAGCCCCCAAACCGAGTTGGCCGACAGCCTTCTCGATCTTGCGCACGACGTTCTGTTGGGCGACGAGGCCTATGTTGAACGAGTCAAGCGACACTACCGACTTTTCCGTGCCCGAATTGACGGCGAGTCACCGGCATCTTCGCGCGGGAAAAAGAACAGGAAACGAAAGGCATAACATCGAGCTCGACCGTATTGTCGAATCCGCGCGGTGCGCGCCTTTGCCAAGCGGTTAGCTCGTCGTTAGCCGCGATCCTTTTCGGCCTGCCTGCGACACCCTGAGCCCCCTCAAGTTCTGGATGCGTAACAATATCGCCCTCACGTTCAACGTCGCGCGCTCCGTCGAGACCGACGGCATCGACGTGATCGGCGGGAACGGGCCTCCGCTCGCGGGGCGGGCCATGGCCCGCGTCGTCGAGACCCCCTGTAACCGGCCGTTACACAGACCGGCATTTTGCTGTTGACACAAGATACGGGTCAACTAGAATAGCCAAAACTTGCCGCTAACACTGTTCCGGGCCATGCATCAAGCCCCGTGCGGGAGGAGCCAGGCCACACATGGGTATGATAACGCTCGAGGTATGGGACGCTACGGGTAACAAGCGCCAGACGGCGGAGGTGCCGGACGACGCTCCGGTCAACCGCATAATCGCCGTGCTGGTCAACCGCATGAACTTGCCGCGAAACAGCCCCGACGGACAGTTGATGAGCTACAAGTTCCATCACAAGTCGACGGGCCGCCAACTGCTCGACGATCAGACGCTGGCCCAGGCTGGCGTCAAGGACATGGACGTCGTGCGGTTGCAGGCCGAAATCACAGCGGGCCAGCGTTGCTAGGGGCCAAGCCGCCCACCGGTCGCATTGACGGGGAGGCGCATGAACGACGTCATAAAGCTCGGAAAGGCGGCCTGCGGGGAGGGGCGCTTCAGCCGCCAGGAGCTCATCGAATGGTGGGACCAGGCCCGGCTCGAACGCTCGAGGGCGCTCGTCATCGGCGCCGGAGCGCTCGGGAACGAGATCCTCAAGAACCTCGCGCTCGTCGGAATCGGCTCTGTGTTCATTGCCGACTTCGACCGCATCGAGAACTCGAACCTGGCGCGCAGCGTGCTGTTCCGCGAGGACGACATCGGCAAGCCCAAGGCCGAGGTCGCCGCGGCGCGGGTGAGAGCGATGCACCCCGGCACCCGGGCGCGGGCATTCGACGGCAACGTGGTCCACGACCTCGGCCTCGGTGTCTTTCGCTGGGCCGACGTGGTCATCTGCGGCCTGGACAACCGCGAGGCGCGCGTCGCGGTGAACCGGGCCTGCCTGAAGGTCGGCCGCGCCTGGATCGACGGCGCCATCGAGCGCCTCGACGGCGTCGTGCGGATGTTCCGGCCGGGCCTGGGCGCGTGCTACGAGTGCACAATGAACGAGATCGACTGGCAGATGCTCGACGCCCGGCGCTCGTGCGCCCTGTTGAGCCGCGAGGAGATGCTCGAGGGCCACACGCCGACGACCGCGACAATCTCGTCCATCGTCGCCGGGTTCCAGTGCCAGGAGATGCTCAAGTACCTGCACCGCCTCGAGGTCCGCGGCGGCGCGGGGCTCACCATCAACGGGCAGAGCGGCGAGGTCTACGGCGTGTCGTACCCCCGCAAGGAGGACTGCCTCGCGCACGAGACGCTCGGAGAGATGATCGAACTGCCCGACCGGTCGAGCGACATCACGCTCGGCGGCCTCCTGGCGCGCGCCCGCGCGGACCTCGGCCCCGACGCGGTCATCGAGCTGAGCCGCGAGGTGATCCGCCAACTCGAATGCCCGAAGTGCGGCGAGGCCGAGACCGTTTTCGTTTCGCTGGGGAAGGTGAGCGAAGAGCAGGGGCGGTGCCCCGCGTGCGGCGAGATGCGCTTTCCCCAACTGCTCCATAGTGTCGGCGGCCAGGACGATTTCCTGGACCTTACGCCCGCTGAGATCGGCCTGCCGCCGTTCGACATCCTCGTCGGCCGAAGCGGCCTGCGCGCCGTGGGGTACCTTATGGCCGGCGACGAGCGAGCCGCGCTCGGCGAACTCGCCGGCGAGACGGGCGAGGAGTGAGGAGGTCCCATGACAAGGAAGAAGAGAAAGAAGGAAGCTCGCGACGAGCAAGCGCCGGAGACGGACGACGCCCCCGACGCCCCAGAGACGGACGTGAGCCAGATCGACGCGGCCGAGCTGGAATCGCGCGACTTCCCTTCGCTGCCGGCCGATTATCGCGTCGCCGTTGCCGAGAAGGCTTTCGAGGCCGTCAAGGACCACGCGGACAGCGACACGTCGGTCGAGCAGTGCGGCGTGCTGGCCGGGCGAATCCTGACCGATTCCGGCGGCCCATACTTGCTGGTCGAAGAGGTCATCGAGGGCGCGGCGACACGCCGCAGCGGCTCGCAGGTCACCTTCACCCACGAGACCTGGCAGCACGTGCATCAGGTGATGGAAGACCGCTTCCCCGAGCTCCGCATTGTCGGCTGGTATCACTCGCACCCCGGGCTGGGCGTGTTCCTCTCCGACATGGACCAGTTCATACAGGACAACTTCTTCAACGCCCCGCACAGCGTCGCGCTCGTGTACGACCCCTGTTCCGAGGCGAAGGGGATTTTTTACTGGCGCGAGGGCCGCTCCGAACGGCTGCGGCGCTACTGGATCGGCGGCGAGCTCTGCTACGACCTCGAGACTGCCGCGCCCGGCGGACAGGACGCCGCCGCGGCGGCCGAAGACGAGCGCGAAGAGCCGGAACGCGAACGTCTGTACTCGCCGGCGCGGGTCGAGCCCGACGAATCGAGAGCCGACGCGAAGTCTCTGGCCATGTGGGCGATCTTCGGGGCCATCGCCGTCTTGGTCGTGTTCTGGCTGGGCGGGTTCGTGCCCGGCAGCGTGTTCCGGCGGTCGCTCAACGATCAGCGCAAGCAGGTCGAGGACCTCATCCGGGCCGGGCTGTTCCGCGACGGGCTGGACCGCGAGCTGGCGACCGTGCTGCTCGCGCTGAACCGCGCTTCCCAGCGGATCGAGCTCGTGCGGACGGACCTCTCGCAGCAAGAATTCTCCGGCGATCAGGGCGAAGCGGCCGCAGGGTTCAAGGCCGAGGCGCTGCAGCGGCTGGACAGCGCCGCCTTGACGCTCCGACAGGCGGAGGGCCACGTGGGCAAGATGGCCGAGCGGTACCTGTCCGCCGAGCGTATCGCCAGGCAGATGGACCTCGTCGCTACGTTACCGGAGGAGCTGGACCTGCTGAAGACGCGGCTGGCCCAAGTGTGCGTGAACGAGGCCCAGTACCTGCTCTCGCAGCCGAAGGATGACGGGGCCGCGGCGCGCTTCGAACTGGCCAGGCGCCTCCGGGACATGGCCGTCGAGTTCGCTCCACGCCTCGAGCCCTGAATCAACCAAGTGCTGCCGGAGGTCGCGCCGAAGCGCCCGCCCGAGCCGACATCCCCGCCGGCCGGCGCGGGCAGCCGGCAAGAGTAGACAGGAGATCAGGCAATGCCTGACAAGATCCGGATCACCCGCGACGAGCTGTTCTCGCCGAGGATCGACGACATTGTCGCCGAGCAGCAAGCCCTGCTGCGCCCGATGGGCGAATTCGGGCCGACGAGCCTCTGGCGGCGAATCGTCTTCAACAGCTTGTTCTTCCTGTCCGTCGCCGGCCTCATCGGCGGGATCGCCGGGTGGGCCGTACTCGAGCCGCTCTTCAACGAGTCGATCGTCGTCTGGGGCAAGATCGAGTATGTCAAGGAAGCCGAGTGGCCGGGGCTGCGGCCGACTGCACAGACCGTGATCGCCGTCCGCGGCGTTCAGCTTCATCTCGACAGCCAAGCCACCCGTATCGAAGGCCGCGGCGAGTACGCCGAGGTCAACGGCGTCGGGAAGCTGAAGACCGGCCAGCCTGTCCGGGTGCAGGCGTTTGTGGCGGATGCGGACAACCGCATTCTCTTCGCAGAACGCGTGTCGGTCCGGGCTATTCCGCCGGGCCGCGACCAGGAACCGTTGCCGAATTTGGACGATGCCTCGGCGTTGCAGCTAGTGTCCCGGCTGCTCGCGTTCGCCATCGTGGGCGCGTGTATCGCGGGCTGCGTCGCCGCGGCCGACGGCGTCATGTCGCGCAACCTGCGCCGCGGCTTCCTGTGCTGCATCACGGGCATCGGGATCGCCGCGGCCGGCGGGCTCGTCGGGCTCATCCCGGCCGGCCTGGTCTTCGGCCTCGCCCAGGTGATCGTGCAGGGGTTGGCCGGCGACGGCATGTGGACCAGCGCGACGCTGACCGGCTGGCCGTTTATGGCGCTCGTCATAGGCCGTTCGCTGGCGTGGGGCGTGTTCGGCCTCTCGGTCGGCCTCGGCCACGGCGTCGCACTCCGCAGCAAGAAGCTCGTGATCAACGGGCTGCTCGGCGGGCTGCTCGGCGCGCTGCTCGGCGGCATGTGCTTCGAGCCGATCATCAAGCTGTTCGCCAATACCGACCTCGGCGGGCAGGCCCTGATGAGCCGCGCGTTCGGCTTCGGCATCATCGGCGTGGCCGCCGGCTTCATGATCGGCCTCGTCGAGCACTTGTCGAAGGACGCCTGGCTGCTCATGCGGGCCGGCCCGCTCGCCGGCAAGCAGTTCGTGATCTACAAGAGCCCGACGGCGCTCGGCAGCTCGCCCAAGTGCGAGGTCTATCTGTTCAAGGACCCCGCCGTCGAGCCGCGCCACGCGCTGATCCGCAAGGTGGGCAACCGGCATGAGATCGAGGACCTCAGCACGCCCGCGGGCACGATCGTCAACGGCAAGAAAGCGCGGCGCCAGCCGCTGAAGGACGGCGATCAGATCGTGCTCGGGCAGACGGTCCTCGAGTATGCGGAGCGTTCGCGCGGCGCGTCGTAGCCCGGCGCGCGTCCGCGGGCGCAAACAAGGATTAGGAGGGTAAGAGATGGTGATCCTTGCGCAGACTGCGACGGCAATGTAGGGGCCGGGTCACACAACACCGGAGTGCGATTTTGTCCGCCGGAAACGGAGAAGGTTAATGAGCATCATCGTCGAGTGTCCCAAGTGCGGCAAGCAATACACCGTTCCGGAAGACGCAGCCGGCCGGTCGGGCAAGTGTCGGGACTGCGGGGCCACGATCCGCGTGCCGGATGCGGCCGCCGCGCCCGTCTCGCCGGAGCCCGAGCATCAGCCGGCCGCCGCCGAGCCGCTGTCCGCCGGGCCGGGCGCCGACGGGCTGCCGGAGCAGATGGCGGCCAACCGCGCGGTCGCCGGCAGGACGTGCACGATATGCGGCAACGCCATCAGTCTCGGCGAGGCGGTGCGGAACTGCCAACAGTGCGGCCGGTCTTTCCACGATTCGTGCTGGCAGTCGAACGGCGGCTGCGGCACGGCCTCGTGCGCGAACGCGCCGCTGCCGAAGATTGCGCCGAAGCCGGCCGCTGCTCAGGCGCCGGCGCCCGTCGCCGCGGGCGCGGGCACGAAGCCCTGCCCGTTCTGCGGCGAGCAGATCGCCGCCTCCGCCGTCAAGTGCCGCCACTGCGGCGAGTTCCTCGCCGCCGGCCCGGGACGCGCCCGTGCGGCGCCGGCGAGCACGAGCGGCAAGGCGATCGCCTCGCTCATTCTCGGCATCGCCTCCTTCATCTGTTGCGGCGTCATCACCGGCATCATTGCTATCGGCTTGGGCCTGAGCGCGCAAACGGAGATCAGGGCGAGCCGCGGCAGGATAGCCGGCAAAGGGATGGCGACGGCCGGGATAATCCTAGGCATCATTGGCTTTGTCGTGTGCCTTCTGTACATCATTATTAACCTGATCGCGGCGAGCTCGATGTAGCGGGCCGCGGCGCGCGGGACATGTGTGATGCAGATCATCTACAACTGCAAATGCGGGCAGCGGATTTCGGCGCCGGCGTCGGCCGCGGGGAAGCGCGCGAAATGTCCCAAGTGCGGCCGGGTCGCGACGGTCCCCGCGGCCGACGGCGCCGCAGCCGATGCAGCGCCCGCGGCGGCAAGGGGGCCGCTCTCGGCCGGGTCCGGCGAACTGGCCGGACAGGTCTGCGTGGTGTGCCGCACGCCAATCGCGCACGGCGACACGGCCTGCTCCTGCTCCGAGTGCCGCGCTGCTTATCATCGTGAGTGCTGGGACGAGATCGGCGGCTGCGCGACCTACGGCTGCGAGCTCATGCCCAAGGCGCCGAAGCCGGAGGACGAGGCGGCCGACGGGCAGGGCGGATGGGGCGACGAGAAAGCCTGCCCGCGATGCGGGAAACCCATTCGTTCGGTGGCCGTCAAGTGCCGCTTCTGCAAGGCCCGGTTCCCGTCGCCCGTTCCGATGACGAGCGCCGAGTACCGCGCGTGGGGCACGTCGGAGTCGCAACTCGGCCGGGTCCGCACCCAGGCAATCGTTCTGTTCGCGCTCAGCGTCCTCGGGGTCCCGGCCCCCATCCTTGTGTTCGTCGCCCCGATCTGGCTCTGGCGATCCCGCAAGGCGCTGCGGAGGGCCGGGGGGCCGCACGAAGTTCTTGCGTATGGCTCGGTGATATTGAGCTTGTTTTACAGTATAATCCTGTTTACAGTGGTCATGTAGCAGCAGGGGGCACGTTTTTCACAGGGACAGCCGATCGGGGCAGACATGTCGAATCCTGAGATGTTCGTCGCCGGCAAATTGCAGCAGGGCCAGTTGTGTCCTTGCTGCCAGCAGGCCATCCGGTCCGGGCAGACGGTTGGGTCCTGCCCGATCTGCGGCCACATCCAGCACGAGCATTGCTGGATCGAGAGCGGCCGCTGCCACGCATACGAATGTGCGTCGCCCGCCGGACGGGCCCAGCCGGACCTCGTCGTCACTGCGGAGGACGTTGCCCGGACGCCGGCTCCGCCGCAGCCGCCGCGGGTCGTGCCGCCCGGCTGGTCGCCGGTCGTCTCGCCGGGCCGGAGGCGCCTGAGCGTTCTGGCGGTGGTGGCGTTCGTGTGCGCAATCGTCGGCCTGTTCGCGTTCGGTGTGCCGGGCTTTCTGGCGATCGTGCTCGGGTCCATTGCGGTCGGCTTCATCAACTCGCGCCGCGACCTGAAGGGGATGGGGTTCGCGGCGGCCGCGGTCATCGTGGGCGTGGTCGAGATCGTGGCATGGGCCGCGGGCTTCTGTCTCTTTTACCTGAGCCAGCGCGACACGACCATGCCGCTCGAGCCGCCCGGCCTCATCCGGCCCGACCAGGTCTACGGCATAGACGACGCCTCCACCATCCCGGAGTCTATCCGGAAGGCGATCCGGGCGAACGTGATGATTGTTGCCGGCGGGCGCGGCTCGATGTCCGCGGGGTCCGGCGTAATCCTCGCGAACCAGCAGGGCCGTGTGGTCATCATCACCAATCGCCACGTCATCAACGGGGCCGATGGGCTGTTCTCCGGCGGGCCGCCGGCGATAACGGTCACCTTCGCGGACGGCACGCAGAAGGAGGCGAAGGTGGAGTGGCGGGCGCCCACCGGCATCGACATCGCGTTGCTCACGTGCCCGGCGGGCAAGAGCTCGTTCGACACCGCCCAAGTCGCCTCGAGCCCGACGCTCAACATCGGCGAATCCGTCTTCGCCGTCGGCAATCCGCTCGGCCTGGGCTGGTCGTACGGCAAGGGAGTCATCTCGGCGATACGGCGCAACGACCTGGGCGAGAAGATACTGCGGATCATCCAGATGCAGCTGCCGCTCAATCCCGGGAACAGCGGGGGCGGGCTGTACAGGCAGGACGGCGGCCTGATCGGGATCAACACCTTCACGGCAGGCCGCGGCACCGCCGCCGGCATAAGCTTCTCGATCGTGGTCTCCGACCTCATCCCGCTCATTGAAGAACACGGAGCGCTGAAGCTCCAGATGACCCCTTCGACGCCGAAGGAAGAAACCCGGGACGAGCAGCAGTGAGCGTTCGACTCCGACGGATACAAGCCGACTACGAAGAGATCAAGGAGGGGCTCCGGGACCACCCGGCCTTCCGCGTCCGAGGGGTCTCCGGCAGCCCGCCCGACCGGTACCAGATCGAGTTCAAGGTCCGAAGCCTCCACGAGACCGCCGAAGGCGACGTCACCGAACGGCTCGAGCACCTGGCCGAGATTTACCTTACACTCGGTTACCCCCGCCAGGCGCCACAGTGCCGAATGCTCACCCCCGTCTTCCATCCGAACATCGCGCCGCATGCCATCTGCATCGGCGACCACTGGGCCGCCGGCGAATCCCTCCTCAACCTCATCATCCGCATCGGCGAGATGCTGGCTTATCAGAGCTACAACACAAAGAGCCCGTTGAACGGCGCGGCCGCGCGATGGGTCGACGAGAACACCGGCCTCGTGCCGACCGACCCGAGGGACTTCTCGCCCTCCGCCTGGTCGGACATCCAACGGAGCGCCGCGAAAGAGGGAGAGTGCCAGAACTGCCGCGGCCGCAGGGGAACCATCACGCGCTGCGTCAACGGCCACTCCGTCTGCGCCGACTGCGTCGTGGTCTGCGAAAGCTGCCAGCGATCCCTGTGCCTGCTCTGCAAGCCCCGGACGTGCCCCGTGTGCGAACATGTCGTGTGCAAGGCGTGCAGCGGCACGTGCCCCCAGTGCGCTCAGGTTACCTGCAAGACCCACATCGGAACCTGTTCGCTCTGTGACAACTCCGGCTGTCCCGACTGCATCATCAAATGCTCGAAGTGCGGCCGGCAGGTGTGCCTCGACCACGTCCGGCAGTGCGCCGTCTGCCGCCAGGCGGTCTGCGTCGAACACGCCGCCACGTGCGCAAGCTGCAACAAGGCCCTGTGCGAAGAGCACGTGCAGCGGTGCTCGATCTGCGGCTCCGCCGCCTGTGCCGACTGCGCTTTCGAGTGCTCCCAGTGCGGCGCCCGCGTCTGCGTCAACCACGTCTCGCAGTGCGCGGCGTGCAAGCAGGTCCTGTGCACAGCGCACGCCCGGCTTTGCCCGCAGTGCGGGAAGGCCTTCTGCGCCGATCACTTCGATGACGCCACCGAACGGTGCACCAAATGCGCCGGGCCGGGCCGGCCGCCGGACTCCGCTCAGTGGCTCCTCGTCGAGTGCCCCTCCTGCGGGACCAAGCTCCGCGCCGCCGCCGCCCATGCGGGTAAATGCGCCAAGTGCCCGGCGTGCGGCGCCGTCTGCGTGGTCGGCCAACAGCCGCCGGGAGATTGAGCCGGCGACGCCCCGCCTGCAATGGGTCCGTGAATATCCCGGAAGGAACTCACGAACGTCAAGGTCGTCGACGTCCTGACAGTTCTCACCGCTTTGGCAGGATGGCCAGCCGCACGTTGTCGATTCGGACCACACCGGACGACTTCGGCGAGACGAGCAGTATGACCTTATGCACGGCCGAAAGGTCGCCGGCCGGCTGATTGTGCTCCCAGTTGCTCACGGCGCTCTTGAAGGCCCGTCCGTCGAGCCGGAAAACGATGTTCCTGTTCGCACCGGGATGCACGACGGCCGACGGCGTCTCAATGAACGTCCCTTCGGCCGTGGTGATCAGGGCGAGGCCCACGAGGCAATCGGTATTCAGCTCGCTGGTGATGTCGACGACGACGGCGTTGTGCTTCGAGAGGTCACGCGGCGGCGCCAGCGCGCGGCTGACCGTGCTCTTCGTGTTTGAGCCCGGCTCGAGCCGGACGACCATCGCGCCCGCCGCCGCTTCCACGGCCGCAGGATCGCCCCAGTCCTTCTCGAGCGTCCAGGAGAACGCGCCGTCGAAATCATCGAGCATCGTGATTTGCGCGCCCGCCAGCGCTTTGTCGGAGGCAGCCGCCGGAACCTGGCCGCCGCGGCAGCCCGCACCGGCCGCCACGAGCGCAGCAAGAAGCACCAAGAACAAGGCCGACTTTTCTTCTCGCTCCATTGTTTCCTCCTGTGGTTTCTTCCCGGGCTCTGACGACGCCCGTATCCGTCCGGCGGACAGATCCGCCACCTGCTGATTATAGCACGACCGGCCGGCGGGCGCCTTGAAATTCGGCCGGCCGAGCCGGAAGGAGGGGCGCGAGAAACGGTGACCGCGGGCGTGCAAGGAGCCCCAGTACGCCGCGAAACGGCCGTTCCCGTAGGCCGGCTTTGTAAGTCGGCGGCTTCCTGCACCTTTTTCACCAGCCTGCAAGACCCGTTTGCATAACACCTTGTATAGCAGCGCGTTATGTGCGCTCCGAGCGAGATCGACGCCGCCCGCGGACACGGGGCAAGGCCGCCGACCCCAGCGGTTCAACGGGCAAGAAAACCTGAAAAGCGCCGCGTTTTCTTGACATGGGCCAAATACGGCGCTATACTTTTTCAATTCTCGGGCTTTATCTGGCCTGCGGGATAGTCCAGGCGAGATTCGCGGCTGGCCGGTCATACATTTTAGAGGGTTTGGGAGGCGACCCGGGAAATGGCGCGGTTGGCATGGCGTGCCCTTCGGCCTTCCCGGCGGTCGGAGACCACGGCGCAGTCGCTGCCCCCATCCTTTGGCTTACCTCAGAGCACAGGATTTGAGCGGCTTCATACCTGAAGACATTATCAGCCGCGTACGCGATTCCGTCGACATCGTTGGGCTGGTTTCCAGGTACCTCTCGCTGAAGAAGACCGGCGCGAGCTTCAAGGCCCTTTGCCCGTTCCACAAGGAGAAGACGCCCTCGTTCATCGTGACGCCCTCGCGGCAAACGTTCAAGTGCTTCGGCTGCGGCAAGGGCGGCAACGTGTTCCACTTTGTGATGGAAATGGACCGCGTGTCGTTTCCCGAGGCCGTGCGGACCCTCGCCAAGGAGGCCGGGATTGAAATCCCGGAGGCGCGCAAGCCCACCCCGGCCCAGGAGACGGCGCGGACCGAACGCGAGCTCCTGTACGACGCGAACCGCCGAGCCGCCGACTTCTACGCGAAGACACTGGCGAGCGCCGCGGGCCAGGCAGCGCGGGAATACATCGAGGCCCGCGGGATATCGGACGAGATGACGGAGCGGTGCGGCCTGGGCTACTCGCCCGACTCTTGGAACGCGCTGATCCGCGCGGCCGAGTCCGCCGACATCCCGGCCGACGTGCTCTGCAAGGCCGGGCTTGCGATCCGGCGAGACGACGGCTCGTGCTACGACCGGTTCCGCGACCGCCTGATATTCCCGATCTTCGACACGCAGGAGCGCGTGATCGGTCTCGGCGCCCGCACGATGGGCGACAGCGAGGTGAAGTACATCAACACGCCGGAGACGCCGATCTTCAGCAAGGGGCGCAACCTCTACGGGCTCAACTGGGCGCGCAAGGCCATCGTCGACCACAAACAGGCCGCCGTCGTCGAAGGGTACACCGACGTGATCATGGCGCACCAGCACGGCTGCATGGCCGTCGTCGCGACGCTCGGCACGGCGCTCACGCGCGAGCACATCCACGTCCTTCGGCGGTTCGCCGAACGGATCGACGTCGTGTTCGATTCCGACGCGGCCGGACAGCAGGCGGCGGAGCGGAGCATGGAGCTCTTTCTGAACGAAGGCGCGGGCGAGTTCCTCGCCGCAGGCTTCGACGTTCGGCTGGTCACGCTCGAAGACGGGAACGACCCCTGCGACCTCATCGCCGCCCAGGGCGCGGATGCGTTCGTGAAGGCGCTCGACGCGGGCGACGACGTGGTCACGCGGAAGATCAAGATCGTGTCGCAGCGGCACGACGCGTCGACCGTCGACGGCAAGACCAAGGCGGTGGACGACGTGCTCGGGCTGGTCGCCGTGATCCCGAACGCCGTCGGGCGGCAATTGGCCGTCGACGCCGCCGTCCGAAAGCTTTCGGACGCCTTCGACCTGGAGGATCGCGTCGTACGGGCGCGCCTGGCACAGATCGAGCGGCGAAGCCGCCGCCGGCCGGGCGCCCCGGAAGAGCCGGCACGGCCCGCAATCAGCTACGACCCCGCCGAGCTTGGCGTCATCGAGGCGGTCCTGACCGTGCCCGACCTGGCCGGCCGCATCTTTGACGAAGTGGCCGCGAGCGACTTCACGAACGAGACTCTCCGCTCGCTCTTTCAAATGATGAAAGATGCGCACGATTCCGACGGTACAGTACATGGCGAGCAGTTGCTCGGGGCGCTCCAGAGCACTGAGGCGGCGTCGCTCGTCTCGGGTGTCGTGAGCGCGGAGCCGCGGGCCGACGGCGCCCAGGCGGGGCTGGACTGCGTGCGAACGCTCATGAGAAGACGCATTCAAACAAAAATCCGCGCGGTCACAAGAGAACTCGAAGCGGCAAAGGCATCGGGTGATGAGGGCTCCGTGTCTGAACTCATCAGCGAACATATGAGACTGCAAAGGGAGGTACTTGCCCTCTGATGACGAAGGCGAAGGAGAAGAAAAAGAAGGGGCCTGGCCGGCCCAAGACGAGCGCGGCCGCGACCGCCGGCCTCGCCCCCAAGCTCAAGGCCCTCATCGAAAAGGGGCAGGCCAAGGGGTTCCTCACTTATGAGGAACTGAACGATGCCCTGCCCGACGACACGGTCGCTCCGGAGAAGATCGACCAGGTCCTGATGAAGCTCGACGAGCTTGGGATCGACATCATCGACGAGGCAGAGGCGGAGAAGCACTCCAAGAAGGCGGAGCCCGAAGAGCCCGAGGAAACGTCCGAGCGCGTCGACGACCCCGTCCGAATGTACCTCACCCAGATGGGCGAGATCCCGCTGCTCACGCGGCCGGAAGAGATCAGCCTCGCCAAGCAGATCGAGGAGACGAGGGACCTGTTCCGCAGCAAGGTCCTCGAGTCGGACATCCCCGCGGCAATGACGCTCGAGACGCTCAAGGCCGTGCAGTTCGGCGACGTGCCCTTCGACAAGACGCTCAAGACCGGCAGCCCCGAGATCCCGTTCGACAAGGAAGAGATCATCCAGCGCCTGCCGGAGAACATCGCCACCCTCACGAACATGAGCGACCGGAACCGCGCGGACTTCGAGCGGCTCCACGCCGAGCGCCTCTCGAAGGCGGCGCGGGCAAAGCTCGAACGGCGCCTCGGGCAGCGCCGCGGGCGGGCCGTCGCGCTCATCGAGGAGTTGAACCTCCACATCAGCAAGATCAAGCCGATGATGGACCGGCTGGAGGAGCTGAGCGCGCGGATGCAGTGGTGCGAGCGGTCGATCCGCGAGCTCTCCAAACACGGCAGCAACCGGGCGCGGCTCAAGGCGGTCCGCACGGAGCTCGACTCGCTGATTCGCGAGGCGCGCGAGACGCCGGCCGAGTTGAAGGCGCGGTGCGTGGAGATCCGCAAACGCCACCGCCAGTACGAGCGGGCCAAGCGGAAGCTCTCGGGCGGCAACCTGCGCCTCGTCGTCAGCATCGCCAAGAAATACCGGAACCGCGGCCTCAGCTTCCTCGACCTGATCCAGGAGGGGAACACCGGCCTGATGAAGGCCGTCGAGAAATACGAGTATCGCCGCGGATACAAGTTCAGCACGTACGCGACCTGGTGGATTCGCCAGGCCATCACGCGCAGCATCGCCGACCAGGCCCGGACGATCCGCATACCGGTCCACATGATCGAGACGATGAGCAAGCTCCGCAACGTGCAGCGGCAACTCCTGCAGTTGTACGGGCGCGAGCCGAGCATCGAGGAGATCGCCGAGGAGGCCGGGATCCCCGCCGAGGAGGCGAAGCGGGTGCTCAAGATCTCACGGCCGCCCATCTCGCTCGACCGCCCGATCGGCGAGAGCGAGGACAGCTATTTCGGCGATTTCATCGAGGACGAGGCCGCACAGTCGCCCGTCTCGGCCGCCGCGCACGAGATGCTCAAGGAGAAGATCGAGCAGGTGCTCAACACTCTCACGTTCCGGGAGCGCGAAATCATGAAACTGCGCTATGGAATTGGCGGCGGATATACGTATACTCTCGAAGAGGTCGGCAAGCGGTTCAAGGTGACCCGCGAGCGCGTCCGGCAGATCGAAGCAAAGGCGCTCAGAAAACTGCAGCATCCGATCCGGAGCAGGAAGCTCGAAGGATTCATCAAAGGAGGCTGACGGGCCCTTTCCAGGAGGCGTTGATGTCAGGAGACTTGAAGGCGCTGAAACAGGTCGCAGCGCTCGATGCGAAAATTCTCGAACTCGAAGCACAACAAAAAAACATTCCGAAAGTAATAGAAGAAAAGCAAAAGAGCCTCGAAGCAGCCCGCGGGGAGCTCAAAAAGAAGGACACCGAACTCAAGGATCTGCTCGCAAAAAACGCCCTGAAAGAAAACGAACTCAAGGCCGCCGAACAGGCGGTCATCAAGTTCCGGGAGCAGATCGCACAGGCGAAATCCAACAAGGAATTCCAGGCGCTCCAGCACGAGATCCTCTCCAAAGAAGCCGACAACACCCGGCTCGAAGACGCCGTTCTGATCGAGATGCAAAAGAGCGACAAGAAGAGGGGGGAGCGCGACGCCATCGCCGCCGAGATCAAGAAAACCGAAAAGGGGTTCGCCGACGAGGACGCCGCTCTGCAGAAGGACCTCAGCGAGATCGGCAACACGGTGCAGAAGCTCCGAAAAAAACGCGAGGCCGTGACCAGGGACGTCCCGCGCGACATCCTCGCCAAGTACCAGAGACTCATCCAACGGCGCGGCCACACCGCGATGGTCGCCGTCGTCGACGGCACCTGCCAGGGCTGCTTCATGAAACTCAGGCCCGAGACGATGGCACAGCTCAGAAAAGGCACCGACCTCGTCTTCTGCCACTCCTGCGCCAGAATCCTCTACCTGGAGGAAGAGGCCGGGGAGTAGGCGGCCCTACAACACCGCGAGAACAACCGATGGCGGACATCGACAGGGCCACCGTGGAGCACGCCGCGAAGCTCTCCCGGCTCGCGCTCTCCGGCGAAGAACTTGCCCTCTTCGAAACGCAACTCAGCAATATCATCGCGTACTTCGACAAGCTCGACAAGCTCGACACGAGCGGCGTCGAGCCGCTCTCGCATCCACTCGGCCTCAAGAACGTCTTCCGCAACGACGACGTCAAGCCGTCGATGCCGAGAGAAGAAGCCCTGTCGAACGCGCCCGCCAGGACCGATGACGCCTACAAGGTCCCGGTGGTCGTCGACCAGTCGTAGCACTACACCCATAGGACCCATAAGTCCTATAGGATCTGTAACAAGGATGATGACCCGCTGATGTCCGACCTGACTCAACTCTCCGCCCACGACCTTCACGCCAAGCTCATCGGGCGCGAAATCTCGGCCACAGAGATAGCCGAAGCGGCGCTCGAACGCGCGCAGGCCGTTGACGGCCGCCTCGGCGCGTTCAACACGCTCATGCCCGAGGCCGCGCTCGCCAAGGCGAAGGACATCGACAAGCGGCTCGACGCCGGCGAACCAGTCGGCCCGCTCGCCGGCGCACCCGTCGCCATCAAGGACAACATGTGCACGCGCGGCGTCCGCACGACGTGCTCGTCGAAGATACTCGAGAACTTCGTCCCGCCCTACGACGCAACCGTCGTCGAGATGGTCGACCGCGCCGACGCGATCCCGATCGGCAAGACGAACATGGACGAGTTCGCGATGGGCTCGTCGACCGAGAACTCCGGGTTCGAGCCGACGAAGAACCCGTGGGATTTCTCCCGCGTGCCGGGCGGGTCGAGCGGCGGGTCGGCCGCGGCCGTCGCCGCCTGCGAGACCGCCATCGCGCTCGGGTCCGACACCGGCGGCTCCATCCGGCAGCCCGCAGCGTTCTGCGGCGTCGCCGGCATCAAGCCCACCTACGGCCGCGTCTCGCGGTATGGGCTCGTGGCGTACGGCTCCTCGCTCGACCAGATCGGAGCATTCGGACGCGACGTCCGCGACGCCGCCATGCTGCTCGCCGCCATCGCCGGGCACGACCCGCGCGACTCGACCTCCGCCGACGAGCCGCTGCCCGACTACGTCGCCGGGCTCGAAGGAAGCATCAAGGGCGTGCGGATCGGCGTACCGCGCGAGTACTTCGCCGGGGCCTCGCGCCCGATGTCGCCGCGCCCATCAACGCGGCGCTCGACGTCTACCGCGCCCTCGGCGCCGAAGTCGTCGACATCTCGCTCCCGCACACCGAATACGCCATCGCCGCCTACTACATCGTCGCGACCGCCGAGGCCAGCAGCAACCTTGCGCGCTACGACGGCGTCCACTACGGCCACCGCACCGCCGGCGAGACCGACATCGTCGAGCTCTACTCCCGCTCGCGGGCCGAAGGCTTCGGGGCCGAGGTCAAGCGCCGCATCATGCTCGGCACGTTCGCGCTCAGCTCCGGCTTCTACGACGCCTACTACCTGAAAGCGCTCAAGGTCCGCGCGATGATCAAGAAAGACTTCGACGACGCGTGGGCGGAAGCGGACTGCGTCCTCTCCCCGACGGCGCCGACCGTCGCGTTCAAGTTCGGCGAGCACACGCAGGACCCGCTCTCGATGTATCTCGCCGACATCTACACGATCTCGTGCAACCTCGCCGGCCTGCCCGGCATTTCGATCAACTGCGGCAAAGGAGCCGGCGGCCTGCCCGTCGGGCTCCAGCTTCTCGGCCGGCCGTTCGAGGAAGCGAAGCTGCTCCGGATCGCCCGCGCGTTCGAGGCAGAAACCGACCACCATCTTGCGCGGCCGTTCGTCGCAACAGACAAATGGAAAGGGACACAATGAAAACCTGCGTTGCCGTTCTCGTTCTCCTGTCCGCCGCACTCGCAGCCGCGCCGGTCCTCGGCGCCGACCAGGCCAAGCCCGACGCGAAGACACAGGCCGCCATCGATCAGATCGCCGCGAAGACGGCCGGCGTGAAATCCTTCGCCGCGGATTTCAGCATGGCCGCGGCCGCCCTCGAGGCCGAGCTCGGCGGCCGGTTCACGTTTCTGCTGCCCGACAAGATTCACATGACAATGACCAACCCCTTCGGGATGAACCAGACCACCATCTCCGACGGAAAGACCCTGTGGGCGCTGATCCCCGCTATGAAGGTGATCACGAAGATCGACATGGCCGAGCTCAAAAAGGCGCTCAAAGAACTGGGCCTGCCGGCGCAGCAACAGCAGCACAACATCGCACGGCCGTTCGACGCGATGAAGGACGGCTCGGCAAGACTGGTCGGCGACGAGAAGCTCGGACAAACGGAATGTTGGGTGTTCGAGGGAGCGCTGAATGTTGGCGCTAACGCGCCCGCGGCGACGCGCAACCTGAAAACACTCGAGGTCTGCGTCGCAAAATCGGACGGGCTCGCCCGCCGCATCTCATTCACCGATGACGCGGGCGAGTCACGAATGTTACTCACGTACAAGAACGTCGAGGTGAACCCGGACGTCAAGCCGGCCCTGTTCGACTACACGCCGCCGGAAGGCGCCGCCGTGATGGACCACACGCAGCAAGTGATCATGATGATGAAGCAGCTTGTCCCGAAGAAGAAATAGCGAACGATGGAATACGAAGTGGTCATAGGGCTCGAGACGCACGCACATCTGCTGACCGACAGCAAGATGTTCTGCGGCTGCAGCACGAAATTCGGCTCGCCCCCGAACACGCAGACCTGCCCCGTCTGCCAGGGATTGCCCGGCGTGCTGCCGGTCGTCAACCGCACGGCGTTCGGGCTCGGGCTCAAGATCGCGCTCGCCCTCGACTGCGAGATCGCGCCCGTCACCCAGTTCGACCGCAAGAACTACTACTACCCCGACCTGCCGAAGAACTACCAGATTTCGCAGAACTACAACAACCTCGGCGTGAACGGGCGGCTCGACCTGGAGCTCGAGGACCACACGCGCCGCGTCCGCATCTGGAACGTCCATCTCGAGGAGGACGCCGGCAAGCTCGAACATCCCGAGGATACCGGCGCGAACTACACCGCCATCGACCTCAACCGCACGGGCACGCCGCTCCTCGAGATCGTCTCCGCGCCCGACATGCGCTCGGCCGAGGAGGCGAACGTGTACATGTCCGAGCTGGCCGCGCTCCTCCGGCACCTCGAAATCTCCGACTGCAAGATGCAGGAGGGCTCGCTGCGGTTCGAGGCCGGCATCAGCGTGCGGCCGGCCGGGAGCGAAAAGCTGGGCAACCGCGTCGAGGTCAAGAACCTCAACTCGATGAGCTCGGTCGTCAACGCGATCGAATACGAGTTCGAGCGGCAGGTTGCGATGTGCGAGTCGGGCGAGACGGTCCCGTCGCAGACGATGCTGTGGGACGTCGGCCGCGGCGTGACCGAGCCGATGCGGAGCAAGGAGGAGGCGAAGGACTACCGCTACTTCCCCGAGCCGGACCTCGTGCCGATCGAGATCACGCAGGAATGGCTCGACGAGATTCGCGCCGCAATGCCCGAGCTGCCGGCCGGCCGGCGGCGCCGGTTCGTCTCGGACTACGGCCTGCCGAAGTACGACGCGGCGGTGCTCGTCGAGAACAAAGCGGTCGCCGAATACTTCGAGGAATGCATCGGCGCGGGCGCCGAGCCGAAGCCGGCGTCGAACTGGGTGATGGGCGAGGTGATGCGCGAGCTGAACGAGCGGAAGTGCGAGATCGGCGGGCTCGCCGTCACGCCGCAGATGCTCGCCGAGCTGATCGCGATGGTGAAGAACGGTCAGGTCAGCAACAACATCGCGAAGGAGGTCTTCGCCCAGATGGCCGCGACCGGCAAGAAGGCCGGGGCCGTCGTCGAGGAGAAGGGACTCACGCAGATCAGCGACACCGGCGAGCTCGAGGCCGCGGTCAAGATGGTCCTCGAGGACAACCCGCAGGCCATCGACGACCTGAAGGCCGGCAAGAAGCAGGCCAAAGGCTTCCTCATCGGCCAGGTGATGCGGGCCTCCAAAGGCAAAGCCAACCCCAAAATCGTCGGCGACCTCATCGACAAACTCGCAGACTAGGCGCAAGCCCCTGATGAGCCTTCTGTCCTAATCTTAATCCTGATCTTAATCCTGATCCCTTTCTGTCTGAGAGCACGATTAGGATTAGGATTAAGAGTAAGATTAGGAAGGTAGTGTCGCTAATCCCCTGTGCGCACAACGAGATCGAGGAGGATGGGTGCGAGTGCGGCGGCGTTGAGCGGCCCGGTGGCCGGGATGGGCGGGCCGCTGACGGCCAGCACGCCGCAGTCGCCGGGACCCTTCGGCGGCAGGCCGTGGCTCCCGCGGACGAGGCCCGGGTCGAGCGGGATAGATTTCGTCGCCGGATCGATGAACAGCTCGACCGGATCATAGCCCGGCTTCCGGTGAATGTCGACCGTGCGCGCGAACGCCGGCGCCTTCGCCGAATCGTGCCACCAGTAGTAGGCGAACCACGCGTCCGGCTCGGCCAGCAGGACCAGTTCGCCCGAGTTCGGGTGCGCGACGCCCAGGCTGGTCCGCCGCTCGCCGCGGCAGACCTCGGCGACGCCGGGCAGCTCGCCGAGCGCGGCCGCCGCATCGTCGGCCGCGTCATCATCAGCGTAGACGTGCGCCACCTGGTGATCGACCATCGCGAACGCCTTGCTCGCGTCGAGGTCGAGCAGCTCGCCGCTCTCCTCTTCCGTAACCGACAGCAGCCCGGCGTCGCGCAGAGCGACGTTCGGCAGCGCCGCCCGCGACACCGGCACCATCGCGTACTCCGACACGAGCACGACCGCCGGCTTCGAAGGCGCGAACGCCTTGCCCAGGTCGCGAATGAACTGAGCGACCAGGCTGTCGATACGCCTCGCCTCGGCGGCGAACTCGGCACTGTCCGGACCGCAGCGCTGGCCGGCGTAATCGAGGTGCGGCACATAGACCAGCGAGAGCTCCGGCCGGAACTCCGCGAGCGCGCGAAGTGACGCGTTAAGAATCCACTCGCTCGACTCGATGCCGGCCATCGGCCCCCAGTACTTGTGAAGCGGGAAGTGGCCGTGCTTCTCGGCGAGCCGCTCGTAGAGGCCGGCGGGGCCCGAGTCGCACCACGGGATCGTCTTGCCGTCGGACGTGTGCTTCGGATGCGGGTTCAGGTAGATGTCGGCCGTCGTCGCCTTCAGGCCCTGGAAGAACATCACGGCCGACCTCGCGCGCGGCATGCGTTTGCGGAGCATCTCCCAGACCGGCGGCCGCTCGATCTTCGAGCCCGGCCAGGTCCAGAGCGTCGGCTTGCGCTCGGCCCGGTCGAAAAGGCCGTTCGCGATGATCCCGTGCTGCGACGGCAGCGTGCCGGTCGTCATGCTCACCTGGACCGGGCAGGTGAGCGCGGGGAAGACCGGTTCGAGCGCGCGGACGCCGCCCGTGCGGAAGATCGCCGCAAGCTCCGGGAACAGCGCCGGCCGGTCGAAGTGCTTCGGCACCGCACCGACGAGATCGATGACGACGATGTGGCCTGGCATCCCTTCACCTCTCCCAGCGAATTTGGCGCCCTTGGATAGCACCTGGGGCTGTTGAAAAGCGCGCAGGGAACCGCCGACTTACAAAGTCGGCCTACAGGAACAACCGTTTCGCGGCGTTCTGGGGCTTTTTGTAGGCCCGCTCTGTGAGCGGGCGAGCCCTTTAGCAGCCCCACCTGTTACCCACAAGTGCAAGATCACGGCTCGGCCTTGCTCCGCGAACATGTCACTTTTCAGTAACAGGTGTTACTGAAAAGTGACATGTTCGGGTTTGGCCTGCTCAGCCGAAGCGGTCGAGGAACTGCTTCGCTCTTTCGGCAATGTCGACGGCGTTGTGACTGTGGCGCGAGAGCTCGACACACGCCGGGCCGTCATACTCCGCCGCCTTGAGCGCTGCAAAGACCGGCCCGAAATCGACTTCGCCCTCACCGAAGAATAGGTGATCGTGGGCGCCGCGGCACATGTCGTCGAGGTGCGCGTTCGCGAGCCGCGGCGCGTATCGGCGGATCAAATCGCCGGGCGCGTCGGCCTCGTTGCATTGCAGATGCCCGACGTCGATGGTGAGCCGAAAGTTGTCGCGGCCGACGGCCTCGGCGAGGCGATCGTATTTCGCAAGCGTGTCGACGAACATCCCGGGCTCCGGCTCGAACGCGAGCACGACGCCCCGCCCGGCGGCGTAGTCGCTCAGTTCAGCGCACGCCTTGCTCAGCAGATCGAAAGCCGCACGCTCCCTCTGTCCGGGAGCGAGTGCACCGGACCAGAAGCTGACGGCGAGCGATCCGAGCCCTTCGGCGATGTCGACGCAGCGCTTGAGGAAGTCCATTCGCCGTTCGCGGCCCGCGCCGCGGCGGTCGAGCAATGTCGGATGGTGCTTCCGCCTCGGATCGAGCAGGAACCGCGCGCCGGTCTCGATGACGGACGAGAGGCCGAGCGCGTTCAACCGCGCCCGCGCCTTCTCGACATGCGCGGCGATGTCGTCGTACGGATTGAGCGCGTGCTGGTCGACCGTGATCGCCACGCACTGGTAGCCGAGGTCGGCGATGATCTGGATCGCATCATCGAGCCGATGAAACGCGAAGCCGTTCGTGTTGTATCCGATCAGCACCTTCGCCTCCCGTTACGTGATGTGCGAGAGCTTCTTCAGCACGAACACCGGGACCAGGAGCAACAGTATACACCCCGCCGCCGCGGGACGGGAACACAAGATTGCAAGGAGCGCCTGGAGCGGAATGATGCCGACGAGGGCGAGCGTCACGATGCGACGGACGAGCGGCCGCCCGGCCTCGTGCCGCGACAGATATGTCACGGCGATGACGTAGACAAGAACGGGCAACGCATACAAGGGGATGATCGCAGAACTCGATGCGACGGACGCGCCGAGAGCGACGTTGCAGGCGCGGCACAGGCCCATGTTCACCGGGCCGGCGGGGGTCGCCTTCAGGAAGAAATCATAGCTGACGATGAGCAGCGCGAGCACGGCTGCGGTGGCACCGGTCCGCGGGCCAACTGCAAGCGCCCCGCCAATGGCGCCGGCCAGCAGCACCAGGCCGACTGTGCGGGCGAGGCCGACGGGGATTCGGCCGCTCGGCAGCGGGCGAGCGGGATTCTCCGCTCGGTCGGTCTCGACGTCGCAGACATCGTTGAGGATCATCCCGGCCGTGTAGAGCGCGAGCGAGATGAGGCTGAGCCACAGAACGTTCCACGTCCTGAACTGATCGGCGGCCGCCGCGCCGAGCCAGACGTCGGCGAGCGCGGTCGGCAGCGCGGCGATGCGGATAAGACGGAGCCATGAACCGAACTTGCCCATGTCCCCTCCGGGGAATGACAAATGTCAAAGCTCAAATATCAAATGAAGCCCGAAGCTGGAAGGACCAAAGGAATGCCCCTGAGAGCCGGCTCCAGGACCTGGTTTCCCATTGGGATTTGGCGATTTGACATTCATTTGTTATTTGAGCTTTGGCATTTGGGCTTTGTTACTTGGCATTCAGGCTCTACGTTCTCGCGGATGTATTGGAGCGCGGCGCAGGCGGTCTCGTAGGGGGTGTCTTCGTAGGGATAGAGCTCGACGGTGATCCAGCCGCTGTAGCCCTCGCCGATCATCGTCAGCACGATGCCGGGCAGGTCTATGGCGCCGTCGCCGGGCCGGAGGTGGCGGTGCTCGCGCGACGCGGCGATGTCTTCGAAGTGCACGTGCCGCGCATATTGCCTGAGCACGCGGAACTGTTCGGCGGGGTCCTCGCCGACGCAGTAGAAGTGGCCGATGTCGAAGTTGAGAGCGAGGTTCGGGTGCGAGATGCGGCCGGCGAAGTCGAGATACTCGCTCGTTCGCTCGATGAGCAGATGCGGCTCGGGCTCGACGAGGAGCGTGACTCCGGTCTCCTCGGCAACGGGCAGGACTTCGTCGACGCCGGCTGCGAAGAGCTTCATCGCGTCGTCGCGCGTCACTCCTTCGGGCAATTGTCCGCCGGGCTCGGTGCTGATGTTCGGGATGCCGAGGTCGCTGGCGATCCGGAGTGCGTCGGCCGTGTGCCGGATGCGCTGCCGGCGCACTTCGGGATCGGGGTCGATCCACGAAGGGTTCCAGGTGTCGCCGACGGCGGCCATCGGGAACGCGTTCGCATTCGAGAACGCGAGCCCGGCGCTCGCCGCGGCATTACGTATGCTCGCCACCTTCTCGGGCGTGGCATCGGCTGGGAACAGATGAGGCGCATCGAGCATGAGTTCGACGCCCTCGTAGCCCGCCTTTGCGATCGAGGCAATCGCCTCCTCGGCGCTGCATTTCGTGAACGCGTTGGTGCTGAATGCAACTCTCATAACGTCTAATGTCTAATGTTCAACGTTTCGTGGTCAACATCCGTTATCTGGTGCCCAACGTTTCGTGCCCGACGTTCAGTATCTAACGTTAGACATTAGACTTTGAACGTTGAACGCGCTTCACCGCTGAAATGATTCGATCGGCAGCGGCTCGAGGTCGAGGCGCGGCTGGAAGCGGCCGCACTGGCCGAAGAACGCGAGCGGATTGTCGAAGAGTGTCTTCTTGATGTCATCGTCGGAGAAGCCGGCGTCGGCCATGTGGTCGGCGGTCTTGCGGAGTGCGGTGGGATCGGACACGCCCCAGTCGGCGGACGAGTTGACCATCATCCGCTCGACGCCGTAGTGCTTGAGTATATTGACGACCCGCTTCGGGTCGAGCTTGCTGTAGGGGTAGACCGTCATTCCGGCCCAGCAGTCGAGCGGCGCGACGAGGTCGATGGTGTCCTCGGTGTTGTGGTCGATGTCGATCCGCTTCATCGTTAGACCTTCGGCCTTGAGGATCTCGATGGTGCGCTCGACGCCCTTCCGCTTGTTGCGGTGCGGCGAGTGGATCATCACGGGGAGCTTCCGCTCCTCGGCCATGTGGAGCTGCCGCACGAACGCGGTCTCTTCGTTCTTCGTGATCTCGTTGAAGCCGATCTCGCCGACGCCGATGCAGCGGGGGTGGTCGAAGTATCTCGCGATTCCGTCGAGCGTGTCGCTCGCGAGCCCTGCGTCGTCGGCCTCCTTGGGATTGACCGAGATGGTGGCGTAGTGGTCGATGCCGAATCGTTCGCCGCGCAGTGTCTCGTAGTCGAGGATCAGGTCGAAGTAGTCGTAGAAGGTGCCGGGATAGTGACGCGGGGTGCCTAGCCAGAATGCGGGCTCGACGCAGCATCGGATGCCGGCCTGGTACATGGCCTGATAGTCGTCGGTCGTGCGGGAGAGCATGTGGATGTGCGGCTCGATGATGATTTCCGGGCTAGGCATCGAGGTACGTCTCCAGCGCCTGGAACTGCTTGAACATGTCCTGCTCGTCGACGCCGATCGGGCTCTTGAAGAAGCAGGCGGTCTGGGTCATCAGGCCGCGCTCGCCGCGTTCGAGCGCGAGCGCGGCCAGGCGGACGAGGTCGAGCGCGAGCGGCGCGGCCAGGATCGAGTCGCACCCCTGCCAGATGAACTGCATGATCATCTTCGTGCCGAGGAATCCCTCGTAATGGACGTGGTCCCACGCGGTCTTCCAGTCGCCCATCGACGAGATCTTCTCGATGGTGACGAGCGTCTCTGGCGAGTAGCCGACGATCGACCGGACGAGGTGGTCCTTGCTCTTGAGCTTGCTCGCCTTGTTGACGGGGTCGTCGAGCACGTCGGCGTCGCGGTTGCCGAAGATGTTATGGCCGACCCAACTGAGGATGTGGAGATTGCGCATCGCAAAGAGCGGCGCGATGACGGACTTGCAGAGCGTCTCGCCCGTCTTGCCGTCGGACCCGGCCATGAGGCCGCCGGTCTGCTCGGCGAGTTCGGCGAACGCGGGGACGTCGGGGCCGAGGCTGGGCGCGAAGTTGAGATAGGCTGCGCCGAGTTCGAGCGCGGCCATACAGTAGAGCGAGCTTGCGGGGAGCGGCGACGGGCCGGCTTTGGCGAGCGCTTTTTTCAGCGCGCCGAGCGACCTGTGGCAGGCCTGGCGCTTGAAGGGCGGCTCG
The DNA here is from genome assembly GCA_043819695.1 of Planctomycetota bacterium. GTDB lineage: Bacteria > Planctomycetota > PUPC01 > PUPC01 > PUPC01 > CAYLQD01. The sequence continues at coordinate 22,908 of JBDREM010000360.1, read as the reverse complement.
GTGCTCGACAGGTTCAGCACAACGAGCCGGTCGCAGCGGGTCGTCTTCTTGAAATCTTCAAGGTCGCGGCGAATCTTCCGGACGACGCCGGCCGGGGTCTTGCTGCTGATGAGGTTCAACGCCACCATTTTCTCGACCGGTTTGCCGCAGGCAATGGCCGTGCCGGGCCGGATGCGCTTCTTGATCCGCCGGAACGCGGGGGCTGCGAGCTTGATGATCTCCGGCGAGAGCAGGCCGGAGTTGGCGTGGAGGGCTTTCAGTTCGCCGAGCAGGTCGGGCTCGCGGACCTCGTGTCCGCCGAAGACCATCGACTCGAACGTGCAGAACTTAACGGTACGGAACTGCGGCAGAGCGGTGACCAGGCCCGTAGGCATGGCCTTGCGCCCGGCCAATGCGACGGCGCCGGCCATTGCCGTCGTCGCGACAGAGCCCGAGGCGCCAAGAATCCAAACGCCGACCTTCGCCATGTCCATCCCTGTTGAACGAGCTGCCATAATCGTGACCGGACGCGCCGCGTTCGGCAGCGCGGCGCGTACTATAGTCACGTCGCTCCCAGTGGTCAAGCGAAAACGCTCTTGTCCTACATACACATGCGGGTATATGTAACGTTCGAGGGCGCCGGGTGGTTCGCCGCGCGGGCCGAATGTGGGCCGGACATAACATGCGACCAGCGTATCAGATAGCGGCGCCCCGCTTCACCCGGCCAGGAACGTATCACCTTGATACGTTTGCCCTTTGGATTTGACTTCGGTTCCGTTCCTGTTATAATACAGCAATAGGCTGTCACAATCTGTCCCAAGGGAGATCTCGTGGCCAGAATCTCAGCCATTCGGCAGTTCAAGACGATCTTCGCCATACTGGAAAAAGAGTTCGGCCGCCGGGAGCGGTACCGGGCTCATTCGCCGGTCGAGCAGGTTCTCCTTACGCTGCTCCTCAGGGACGGCAAGGAGGATCAGGGAAAACGTGTTATCAAGCGACTGGAGCGTGAGTTCGTCGACCTGAACGAGGTCCGGGTCTGTGTGCCCGAGGAGCTTGATGAGGTGCTGGGCCGGGACTACCCCCCGAGCGTCGGCAAGCTCGTAACGGATACGCTTACGGCGATCTTCAACCACGCGCAGGCGATGAACCTGGACAGCATCCTGGAGTTGGACATCGAGAAGGCGAAGAAGAAGCTGCTGAAGCTGAGGCCGCTGCCCAGCCGCGTGGCCGGCGAGTTCCTGCTCGCCAACCTTGGCTGCGAGAAGCTCCCCGAGGGGGCCGGCCTGCTGAGGGTTGCGAAGCGGACGAAGATGATCAAGCCGGGGCCGGCTGACTCGCAGATGAAGACGCTCCGCCGTATAGTGCCGAAGGCGGCCGTCCCGCGGGTGTTCCACGCATTCGAGATGCTGGCCGAGCGAATATGCACCGAGAACGATTTCGATTGCCGGGCCTGTCCGATAAACGAGCATTGCCCCACCGGCGCCGAGAAGCTGAAGCAGCTTCAGATTCAGGAAGAAAAGGAGCGGGCGGCGAGGGAAGCGGAAGAGAAGCACGTCAAGAAGCAGCGCGACCGTGACCGCAGGGCCAGGGCGCGCAAACGGGCGGCGACGAAGAAGCTGAAGAAGACGATCGAGGTTCGCAGCAAGAAGCTGAAGATATCCACCCGTAAGAAGACGAGGCGCTCGTCTCGCGCCGCGCCGCCGGCCGACGCCAAGATGGTGCAGACGTCGTCGGCCGTGGTGAAGCCGTCGCGGAAGAAGAAGCGACGCGCCGCGAAGCCCAGGCACCGGACCACCAAGAAGGCCTGAGCGGCCGGCTCGCGCCCTTTCAAGGAGGCCGACGCAATGGTCCTCAAGCTCGCCCTGCCCTCGGGCAGTCTTCAGGAATCAACGTTCCAGTTGATGCGAATGGCCGGGTTCGACCTGAGGGGGAGCGGCCGGTCCTACTACCCGGCGATCGACGATCCCGAGATCGAGGTTGTCCTGTTCCGCGCACAGGAGGTCTCGAGGTACGTCGCAGACGGGGTGATGGACGCCGGCCTGACGGGCATCGACTGGATCATGGAGAACGGGTCCGACGTGGTCGAGGTCGCCGAGCTCACATACTCGAAGCGGACCTCGCGCCCGGCCCGCTGGGTCGTTGCCGTGCCGGAGGCGTCGCCGGTCCGCGATATCAAGGACCTCGACGGCAAGGTCGTCGCGACCGAAGCCGTGAACCTGACGACGAAGTTCCTGGCCGAGCAGGGCGTTTCGGCGAAGGTCGAGTTCTCCTGGGGATCTACGGAGGCCAAGGCGGGCCTCGTCGACGCGATCGTCGAGCTCACCGAGACCGGCGGCAGCCTGAAGAGCAACCGGCTGCGGATCGTCGCCGAAATCCTCAGCTCGACCCCGCGGTTCATCGCCAACAAGGCCGCGTGGGACGACAAGTGGAAGCGGCAGAAGATCGAGAACATCGTGCTTCTGCTTCAGGGCGCGATGGTCGCGCGGACGAAGGTCGGCCTCAAGCTGAACGCTCCGAGGGAGTCGCTCGGCCGGATCGTCAAGCTCCTGCCCGCCCTGCACACGCCGACCGTATCGCCCCTTGCCGACGAAAACTGGTTCGCGGTCGAGACGGTTCTCGACGAACCCGCCGCGCGTGAGCTGATACCGGAATTGAAAAGGGCCGGTGCACAGGGCATAATAGAGTACAGTCTGAACAAAGTGATCCCTTGACTCCTCCACAGCGGGACGCCGCCTGATGATTCGATCCTGTCCGAGGTGCGCTCTTCTCCTTTGCGCCTTCGCCGTCCTTCTCGCCGGGGGCAGCGCGCCGGCGGCCGACGGCCTGCGCGACGTCGCCCCCGAGGCCTATGCCGCGTACTGCATGGGCGTGGGCGAGATGCAACACGGCCGCTTCGTCAAAGCCATCACATGGTTCAAGGAGGCCCTGAAGGCCGATCCGAAATCAGCCGCCTGCCACGTGTGGCTGGGCACGATCTACGCCGAGAAGCTGCACGACCCGCGCGCCGGCCGGAGGCACTTCGACGCGGCCCTCGAGCTCTCGCCCCAGAACTTCCGGGCGCGGCACGGCATCGCCAAGCAGCACATCCGCGCGGGCCGGTACAAGGAGGCGGCCGAACAGATTCGCATCGCCATCAAGAGCCCGGAGGCCGAGGCGAACCGCGCGCTCATCGCGAGCGCATACTTTGACCTTGCGACCAGCGCGCAGCTCCGCGGGCTGAACGAACAGGCCGCGGAATACTACGCCAAGGCCGCCGAGAAGTCGCCCGCCCCGGTCTACATACTCGTCCGGCTCGCCTATCTCCGCCGGTCGATGGGCCAGCATGCAAAGGCCGCCGACACATTCCTCGAAGTGAAGCGGCTCGTGCCGACATATGCCAAGGTGCACCGCGATCTGTGCGACTCCTACAAGGCCGGCGGCAAGTGGCCCGAGGCGCTCGACGAGCTGCTGACATACATGAGACACCGCAACGGGCCCGGAGAGCAAACCACGCTGCTCAAGGAGGCGGCCGCCCTCGCCGAAAAGGCCGGCCGGGCCGAAATCGCCCGCGAGCTCCGCGAGAAAGTGCTGCTCCGGCTCGTCGGCCGATACACACCGGACCAGGCGACACCGAAGGGCTGCCGGGACATCGGGCTCGCGCTCGAGAGCGCGGGCCGCCTGAAACAGGCCGCGCCCTACCTGAAGCGGGCCGCAGAAGGCATCGACGATCCGGCCGCGAAGTCTGCCTTGCGGGTGCACCTCGCGTCGGTCTATGAAAGGCTCGGGCGTTTCGAGCAAGCGGCGGCACAGCTCGAGGAATGCATCAAGGCCGCCGAACCCAAGGCTTCGGTGCCTTATCGGGCGAGGCTGAGCGCCGTGCTGGAGTCCGCAGGAAAACACGCCGAGGCAGAAAACGCCCTGAAGAAGATTCTCGCGGTACCCGGCTTCGAGGCGGCGGGACACGCGGAGCTCGGCTTCTTCCACGCCCGCCGCGGCAACACAGACGAGGCCGTGGAGCAACTGCGCAAGGCCGTCGAGCTCGGCCAGCCTGCGCAGACCGCGCGCTGGCGGGTCCACCTGAGCATTCTCTTGGCGGACGCCGATCGGCACAAGGAAGCGGAACAGGTCCTGCTCGAAGCAAAGAAGCTCTTCCCCGACAACGCGTCGGTCAACAACGCGCTCGGCTGGTACTACGCCGAGCGTGGCATAAAGCTCGACGAGGCGCTCGCCCTGGTCCGGAAGGCGCTGGAATCGGAACCGAGGAACCCGTACTACCTCGACAGCCTCGGCTGGATCTACTTCAAGCAGGGCCGCAAGGCGGCCGCCCTGGCCGAGCTCAAGAACGCCTCGGAACTGTCCAACGAAGGCATCATCTGGGAACACCTCGGCGACGTCTACATGGCCCTCGGCCAGCCGGAAAAGGCGAAGGAGCATTGGCTGCGGTCGCTCGAGTTCGACCCCAAGCTCAAGGGCGTCCGCGAGAAGCTCGACAAACTCGAACCGGCCAGGTAACACTCGGATCGGAGCCGCACATGTCCGGACACTCACACTGGGCAACGATCAGGCGGAAGAAGGGCTCAGTCGACGCCAAGAAGGGGAGGGTGTTCTCGAAGTGCGCCAAGCTGATAATGTCGGCCGCGCGCACCGGCGGCGGCGACCCCGACATGAACCTCTCGCTCCGCTACGCCATCGATGACGCGCGCTCTGTCAACATGCCCAAGGACAAGATCGACCGCGCCATCCTGAAGGGCACCGGCGAACTCGACGGCGCCAGCCTCGACGTCGTCGTGTATGAGGGCTACGGCCCCGCGGGCGTCGCCCTGATGGTCGAAACGCTCACCGACAACCGCAACCGCACCGCGGCCGACATTCGCCACATCTTCGAAGCGGCCGGCGGCACGCTCGGCGGGCCCGGAACCGTCGCCTGGATGTTCGAGAAGAAGGGCGTCATCTCGGTCAAGCTCGACGCGGCCGAGGAGGACAAGCTTCTCGACATCATCCTCGAGGCCGGCGCCGAGGACCTCACAAAGCTCGAAGACGTCTACGAGATCACGTGCGATCCCTCCGCCTTCAGCGACGTGCGGCAGGCGCTCACCGACAACGGCGTCACGCCCGAGACCGCCGAGATGACGAACGTCGCCTCGCAGAACGTCAAGCCCTCGCTCGACGACGCCCGCAAGATACTCAAGCTGATGGAGGCGCTCGAAGACCACGACGACGTCTCCAACGTTTCGGCCAGCTTCGAAATCCCGGCAGAACTTGTGGCGGAAATAACATGACCACACCAAAGAAACCCGGCCCGCGGGCCGCGTTGGAGCTCGACGACACCTGGCGCATCTTCCGCGTCATGTCCGAGCTGGTCGACGGGTTCGAGACGATGGCCCAGATCGGCCCGGCCGTCAGCATCTACGGCTCGGCCCGGACCGAGCCCGGCGACAAGTATTACGAGCTGACCGTCCGGATCGCCGAGGCCCTTGCCAGGGCGGGGTACGCCGTCATCTCGGGCGGCGGCCCGGGCATCATGGAGGCCGCGAACAAGGGCGCGCACGACGCCGGCGGCACGTCCGTCGCGCTCAACATCGGCCTCCCCATGGAACAGGCGCCCAACCCATACGCCAACGTCTCGCTCGACTTCCGGTACTTCTTCACGCGCAAAGTGATGTTCGTCAAGTACGCCCATGCGTTCGTCATCATGCCCGGCGGCTACGGCACGCTCGACGAGTGCTTCACCGCGCTCACACTGATCCAGACCAGGCGGTCGTACAAGGTTCCCGTGATCATGGCCGGGGCGGAATACTGGGGCGGGCTCTACGACTGGCTCGGGCGGGGCGTGAAGAACGGTTACTTCGACGAAGAGGAGCGCAAGCTTATCACCTTCACCGAAGATCCCGGCGAGATCGTCCGCATCGTCAACGAATACGTCGAACGCGAATGCGCAGACCGGCCGCCCGGGCTGTCCGTGTAGCGAATCTCCCGTCTTACTTGTTATTGGCAGCGCCCGCGCGGATTATCCGCGCGTCCGCCCACGCCGCACTGCCGACAAGCCACCGGGCGTTCGGGCACGCCGTCTCAAGTTCGAGCCGCTCGACGCCCGAAATCGGCACGTCGATGTCAACCGGCTTCGATCGCCATCTTAACGGGGCGGTCTGGTGAAGCAGGCGCCCGTCGCCGTACACGAGGAACTTCACCCACTCGTTCCTGCCGCGCCACAGGGCGACCTCGTCGGCGTCCTCCAGATCGATTCCGACGGTCGCCCGGAAGCTTGTGAAGCGCCCGGACTCCGTCGAGCCGGCGCGGCTGACGGCAAAGACCATCTTCGACGGTGGCCGCACGCCCAGCCCGCGCCGGAAAACACGCCGTGGAACGCCGATGCTCAGAGCCCGTCCCTTCGCGCTCGTGTCGAAGCCGACGGGCAGCTTGTGCTGCTCGATGGAGACCGCGGCCAGGTCGCTCAGGTGCACGACGTCCCTGTCCGGCGGCCGGAGCAGCGTGGGGATCCGGCGGCCGAGCGCCGCGCGCCGCGCCGCCGGGTCCCCGAACCAGGTCGTCTCAGAGCAGAGCTGCCAGTTGTCATCGAAGAACCCGAACTCGATGCAAGTCTCGGCGGACCTCGTCTTGTCGTCGAACACCGCGTAGTCGAACCACGCGCGGTTGTCGTATGGCCCCCACTGGAACCAGTTGCCGAAGAGATTATTGGACTGAAACACATCGCGCCCCCGGCTCGCGCCGGCAACGATCACGACGAGGCGCTCGGGGTTGAGCGGATTGGGGTAACAGAACTTGACGGCGACGCCCGGCCCCGCGTACGAGCGGCCGCCGACGCGCACCGCGCCGTTCGCCACCTCGATCGGAAGACGGCCGGCAATGCGCGCGGTGACCGAGTTGTCCTGCGGCCCGCCGTAGAGAATAAGGTTGTGCCGGGCGATGTCGTCGCCGTTCACGTCCTGGTCCGCTTTCACCCGCGGCGGCCTGGTGTACAGCAGCTTCCAGTCGGCGGCGAAGCGCTCGGCCTCCTCGCGCACGATGCGCCGGTCCGCTGCGTCTGCGCTCCTCGTCCCGATGACGACCAGAAAGCTTCGCGTGTAAGCGTCGCTGACGGGGCCTTCGAGGTACGGTTTCTTGCGCGGGCCGCGCCAGGCGCTCACCAGTTGCCAGCGCGAGCCGCTGCGCTCGAGCCGCGCCAGGCGCGTGCGCAGCGGCACGGCGCTGAACACGCGTTCTCCGTCGATCGTGATGACGACGGCCTCGCGGACATCGACCGGGCACCGATTCAGGTCGATCTCGACCGCGCTGACGTTTCTCAGTTTGACGTCGATGAGCTGGCCGTCCCGCACGTCGGCCGCAACCTCGCCGAAGCGGTCGCGCCGTGCCAGCCGCACGATGCGAATCCAATCGGCGCGGCCATACTTGAGATACGCAGCCTTCAGGCGCACGCGCTCGGGCCGCCGGCTCCGGCGCGAACCGAAGATGAAGTCGTGCTGCGCGGCGATCACCTTGTCCGGCCGCCAGCCGTGCCCGCCGCCCCTGCCTTCGCGATACGCGTGCCGGCAGCCGGCCGCGGCGAGAGCCCTTGCCATCGACCGGCTGTTGCCGACGGGCACGACCTCGTCGTCATCGCCGTGCAGGAAGTACGCGGACACGTGTAGCAGGTTCCCGGCGTAGGTCACGGGGTCGAGCGACTCTCTGAGGAACGAGCGGAGCCCGTCGTACGCGAGGCCGCCGGCCCCACCCGCGCCGGCAACTGCTTCCCACGCCTTGCTGTCGGCGTTCCCCGCGACCGGGCCGATCGCCGCAAACCGGCTCGGGTACTTCGTCGCCAGGCTCCAGCACCCCGTCCCGCCCATCGAACTGCCGAGCAGGTACACCCGGTCAGCATCGATCGTGTAGTCCTTCTTCGCTTCGTCGATGCACGCCAGCACGTCTTCCTCGGCGACGAACATGTAGTCGATGCTCCCCCGGCCGTGGGGGCTGACGACCACGGCGTCCCGGAACGGATACGTCGGGACGCACTGGAACGGCTTGTACCAGCCGTGGCCGTGCATGTGGACGACGAGTGGCGAGGGGGTGCCCTCCGCGTATTGGCCCGGGACATAGACCGCATACGGCTGGACCTGTCCGTCGATCTCGGAGACGTAGCCCTTCAGGATGTGGCCGCGCCGCCGCCGGAACGGGTCGGTTCGTCGGAGCAGCGCATCGATGTCCGACCGGATGCCGGCCACGGTCTCGAGCGCCCAGCCTTCGGCCGTCGAGCCGCTGCGCACAACGCGCCCGCGGAGCTTGTAAACCAGGTGCTCGTACTGGGTTCTCAGCCACACCAACTGCCGCTTGTACTCGGGGGCCACACGTTGCTCTGCGATTCTCAGCCGGTCGGCAAGCGCCTCGACCGGCCCCTTCAGGTCCGCCGCCGGCGCCTTGGCGATCCGTGCGCTCTCGCGATATTGCATCGCGACCGCGTTGCCGCGACGCGCCACGTCGCCGCCGGGAACGCTGACCGCGAGCGTCATCGCAAAGATGTGGAGGTTCGGCCGTTCGGGCAGCACGACGGCCGCGAGGATCCGCCGGGTATCCACGGGCAGCCGCCGCACATACAGGCGGCAAGCGATCTTCTGCTCGACGTTCTTCTGCTCGGCCATGTCCCACGTGTAGCGGCACGGCGCGGCGGCCGCGACGATCTCGCCGGCGGCCGGCTCGGCGCACCAGTCGGGAAAGGACAACTCGACGGATTCCGTCGAGCCGTCCTCATATTCGAGTTCGACGTCCGCCGAAGCCGCGCCGTTCTCCGCGGCGCCAAGCACAGCAATTTCGCGGCACACCCTCCCATCGGCCGGGGGAACCTGCGGCGCAACCGCGATCCGCTGGCCCTGGCACTCGACGTTGTTCCTCTCTCTCGACGTCACGACGGGGAACAGGAACGTTCTGCCGGCCTCGGGCACATTAAAGGCAATGCCGCTCGCGGGCAGATGTTCCGCCGGGTAGCCGGAGCCCGGGATCTCCGGGGGGTGATCCGGGCAGTCGAAGTTCGTGTCGGACGGATCGACGGCAGACGCGACGCCGTCGTTGTTGAACAGCCCGCTCAGGTCGACAGGCAGCTCAGATTCGCTCTGCCAAAGCAAGGACGAGGCCGGGGGATGCCCGTCTGAAAGATACAGGCGGACCACGGCGGCGATCGTCAGAACGACCACGGAGCCCAAGAGTGCGTAGATGATGCTTTTCCGCATCCGTACAGTCCCGCTGCGCGGACCTGCTCAATCGCCTGCCTCGTCCTCGCCTTTCGTCGTCTCCGCTTTCTGCTGCTCCCAGAGGTTGAAGATGATAAGCCGCCCGACTTGCTCGCCGGCATCCTTCAGCACCACCCCCGAGACCTTGGGGTCCTTGAGCGTACCGGTCACGCGCACGACAACGATCTGGTTCTGGACCTTCTCCACGACCCAGCCCAGGCCCTTGCCGACGAGCTCGACGACCGGCAGGTTGGGCAGCAGGCTGCCCTTGCGCTTCCGGTAGAAATAAAGGTCGAGTTTCGGGTCCTTGCCGTAATCGACCGTTCCGACCCCGCGGGTGCGGACCGCCGGCCCGCTCAACTCCATCTTGTGGATCTTGAGCTGCCTGGAATCGATCTCGAAATCGAGCTTGGCGCCCTCGACCACCGATTCCGCGCCGAGCAGGAAGCTCTTGTAGCTGAAGATGCTCCTGACGAGCGGCGTGCGGCCCAGGTTGGCCCGGTCGATCTGGAACGAGCCGCTGCCGTCCAGGCGCCAGACAGGCTTCTTCCCTTCCCGCACGACTCGCTCGCCGCCCAGTTGGACGGTCCCCTCCAGGTCGCCCCAGACGCGCTCGTTCGTCAGGCCGGTCTCGCGGCACAGCCGCGCTACGTCCATCCCGATCACGCGAGCGTGGCCGGTGAAGAAAAGCAAGTCGGCCGCTCCCTTGAACGATGCCTCGACGCGGCCGCCGTACATCTCGCCGCGCACGTCCTCGAGGGCGAACACGGGCCCGGTCTTCTTGATCCTGCCGGCGACGTTCCGCATCGTACCGTGAAGGAGGCGGACCTGGTCCAGCCGGAAAGTCCCCGTCGCCGCGCGCCCGCGTTCGTTCTCGATATCGAACCGCCCGCTGATCTCCGACAGAGCCAGCCGGCCGTCCTGCGCATCATCCGGCTCGCCGGCCACATCGGCCATCGGAATGGCGATTCGGGCGTCGCGAAGCTCGCCGGCGCACTGGTACTGCACGTCCGGCTTCTCCCCCGGCCGCTGGATGACGTCGAAGCTCAGCTTGCCGATCCCGACCTTGCCCGAGGGCGCAAGGAACGAGGTCTTCCTGGCGGCGTCCGCCGGCAGCAGCCCGATCAGCTTCTCGGCGGAGAGGCCGACGCCGGCCAGCTCGCCCTGGAGCTTTGTCAGGCCGTCCGCCTCGATGGCGGTCATGTCGATGACGGCTCGGCCGTCGAGGCACTTCGCCTTGAAGCCGGTCAGGCGGACGACGTCTCCGAACGCCTCGAGGCGGCCGGTGATGTCGGCCAGCGGCACCCATTTCTCGCCCGCGGGCGCCCGCGCGGAACAACCCTTCAGGAGAACGCTCAACCGCACGTCGACGCCGGCGTCCTTCCTGGTGGGCGTCGACAGGACCACGTCGATGTCGGCGACGCCCGACGGGCGGAACCGGTCCCACGTCTTCCGGTTCTCGGGCCGCAGCGCCGCCGCCAGGCCATCATCCAGCAGCACGTTCGTGCCGCAGACGTGGATGTTCATCTCGTTGCGGTCGCGGCGCGCGTCCGCCCAACCCGAAATGCGGACGGTCGCATCCCCGTGCCAGCCGGTCAGGTTCTTGACGAACACGCGCGTCGGCCCAATGTCCACCTGGCCCGTCAGGCCGGTCAGCGCGTAGGGGAAGCCGCCGAACGCGCCGGAGCAGCCGTCGAACGACAGCCGGACGGCCCAGTCACGCTCGGCGCCCTTGGCGAGCGACCCCCGGATGTTCAACTCGGCGTCGACCGTGCCGCCCTTCAGCGAGTAACTTCGCCACGTCTTGAGCGTCTGCGGCCCCAGGGCGCCGATGGCCTTATCGAGGCCGGCGCCGACGTCGAGGTTCTTCGCCTCGACGACGATCTCGGAGTATGCGCGCTCCTCGCTCACGCCGATCGTCCCCGTCATTCTGATGCGGCCGGCGCCGTGCCAGCCGACCAGCGGGCCGGTGACGACCAACTCGTCGAGCCCGATGCTGAGCTTGCCGGTGATCTTCTCGAGCTTGTACGGGAACCACTCCGGCGTGGCCGAGCAGTCGCGCAGGCTGAGGTCGGCCCGGACGAAATCGGCTTTCGGCGGCGAGCCGTCGGCCTGCTTCCCGAGAGACGGGAGCCGCAGCTCGAGGTCGAGGTCGAACCGGCCGCCGCCGATGTGCAGCCGCTCGACTTCCTTCCGCACCTTCGGCGGCAGCAGCTTGAAGATGTCGGGCGCCGGCCGCAGATCGCGCCCCTGGGCGCGGACCATCAGCCCGACCGAACCATCGGCCGGCAGGGAGTGGGCCCGGCACGAGAGCAGCGCCGACTGATAGCTCCCCGTCGCGTCGGTCACGACGAAATCCTTCGCCGTACCCTCGACGGTCGCCTTGATGCCCGTTATCCGGTCCGAAAGCTGAGGGAGCTTCAGCGAAACGCCGTTCAGCGACAGCCGCCACCTCACGTCGAGACCCGCGCCAGCCTTCTTCCGTTCGCGCGGCACGAACAGCTCCGCGGTCAGCTCGGCCTCGCCGGCCGGCTCGAGCTTTGCCACAAGGTCCGCCGCTTCTTTGGGCAGAATGCCGCGGACGTCCGGCCCGATCGGGACGCGCGGGAACGTCGCGGCGACCCGGCTTTCGAGCACCTTCCCGCCCAAGATGCCGGTCAGGCGGAACCGGCCCATTGCGGAATTCGAGCCCGAGCCCTCGATGCTCATGCAGCCCGACGCCTGCGGCTGCAAGACCGCCGCCACGCCCGACACGTCGAGCCAGGGGCCCGGACCTTCCCCCTCTTCCCGCGAAATCTGCGCCGACAGCCCCTTCACCTGGATCGTGTGGTCGGGCACGCGGCCCGTGCCCCTGAGCAGGCTGTCGTCGCCTCGCCTGAGCGAAAGGAGCACGTTCTCGATCTCGAGGGAATCAAGCCCGACCCGCGCGGCCAGCAGGCCCCGCAAACGGCACCGGGCCACGATCCGCTTGATCGAGCATAGCTGGCTCTTGTCGGACGTCCGGCGGAGGGTGACGTCCTCGATCGTGATTGTGCCGGGCCACGAGAACGACGCCTTGCCGACGTCGGCCAGGACCGGCAGCGCCTTCTCCAGCGCCCCCTTGGCGATGCGCGGTAGCCGGGCGTGAAGAATAAGAAGGCCGATGACGGCGAGGACAAGGGCAAGGAACGCGATCAGGCGCCGCCGTCTCTTCTTCGCCTTTCGCCGCGTTTCACGCTTCTTCTCCCCGGCCCCGGGCGGCCTCTGCTTGTCCCGCTCGCCCGCCTCGTCCTTCTTCTCTTTCTTGTTCTTGCTGCCCATGAACGGAGAGAATCTCCTTCGGCCCGGTGCCGTCGCCCCTTATGATACCTTTTGAGTGCGGGGGCTGCTAGGGGGTAAGCGGCGGGGAGGGATCGGGCACGCGGGCCGAGTCGTCGACTCTGTCGCGTTCAGCGGCCGTCTCGCGCGGGATGATGCGCTTGCCGCCGCGGGTGTAGATGCGGCGGACGCGCCGGCCGAGCGAGCAGAAGACCTCGTATGGGCTGGAGTCGCACCACTCGGCGACCTCGACCGCCGAGATCTCGTTCCGGCCGGACTTGCCGATCACGACGGCCTCGTCGCCCAGCCGGACGCTCGGCAGGCTCGTGACGTCGACCGCAACGCAGTCCATCATCATCCGTCCGACGACGAGCGCCCGCCGGCCGTTGATGAGCACGGCGCCCCGGTTCGGCTGGGTCAGCCGCAGGCCGTCGGCGTACCCCATCGGGACGGTTGCCACGCGCGTCGGCCGCTCGGCCGTGAAGTGCCGCATGTATCCGACGCTCTCGCCCGGGCCGATTTCCCTCACCGCGATCACGCGGGTCTTCACCGACATCGACGGCACGAGGTCGGCCGCCGACGCCACGTGCGGCGACGGCGCGACTCCGTAGAGCGTGAGGCCCTGCCTCACCATGTCGAAGTGGGCGCTCGGCAGCGTGAAGAGCCCGCTGCTGCTCGCACAATGGATCATGCCGGGGTCGATGTCGCGGGCGAGCATCTCGCTGATCGCGCGGTTGAACCGGTCGAGCTGCTCGTGGCAAAACGTCTTGTCGCGGCCCGCCGAGGTCGCCAGATGGCTGTATGTGCCTTCGAGATGGAGCTGCGCGGTGTCGGCGACGTGCTCGGCAAGCTCGAGCGCGGCGTCCGGCGGCAAGCCGTCACGCGACATGCCCGTGTCGACGAGCACGTGCACGTGGGCGCATCGCCCAAGCTTCTTCACGGCCTCGACGATCGGCCAGAAGATTTCGCCCGGCGACAGCGAGAGCGAGACGCCATGCTCGACCGCCGGCTCGATCTCGTCTTCGAGACAGGAGCCGATGACAACGATCGGCAGGCCGATGCCGGCGCTGCGGAGCTCGACCCCCTCGGCCGGCGTCGCCACGCCGAGCGCCCGCGCACCCTGCCGCACGGCCTCGCGGGCGACGTCGACCGCGCCGTGCCCGTAGGCGTTCGCCTTGACGACGGCCATCACGCCGACGGACCCGCCGACGCGGGCCTGAGCGTATCGGAGGTTCTGAGCTATCGCGTCGAGGTCTATTTCCGCCCAGACGCGTTCTGCGATTGTTCCCATTTAACTTCCGCTTGAGGCCGCCCCAAGTACCGCGGCACGAGCGCGTGCGGGTCCTCGCCGCCCGCGTCCGCGAACTTCGCCCGCCCGAGCCGGCCGACGTTCACCGCTGTGGGCCACCATATCGACTCGTCATCGGACACCTCCGCCGCCCGGGCGAAGATGTCGCGATATCGCTTAAGCCCGCCGCCGATGACCAAAGTGCCGGGTTTCAATCCGGCCGCCACTTCGCCCGGCGAAGCGGCGATGTCTCCCAAGACCTTCTTCCCTTTCCGGTCGTAGAGAGCCGCGAAAACCTTGCCCAGCCTTGCATCGGCCACCACGCAAAGCTCGCACGGCTGCGTGACGTTCGCCGCGATTGCATCCAGCGACGACACGCCGACGACGGGCACGTCTGATTCTATTGCGAACGTCTTCGCGAACGTGACGCCAACGCGAAGACCCGTGTACGACCCCGGCCCCGCACTGACCGCCACGAGACCGACACCGGCCGGCTCGCCGCCGAGAAGCTCGTCGACGCAAGGCAGCAACTCCCGGCCGTGCCGCGAACCCTCGCCGAACGCCTTCTCCGCGACGAGCCCGCCATCGTCCAGAAGAGCGACGGAGCCCCGGGCCGAAGACGTTTCAATCGCGAGCGTTCTCACGGGTTTCTGTGTTTCAGCAGGGCGCGGCACCCAACTGACACGGCGCCGCCGCGGATGAAACCAGCACTGTAGATTATTTCGACATGTTACGGCGAAAACTTTAGCAACATGTGCGGCGAGTTTGAAATAGCTCCACGGGCGACGGCCGCCCTTCGGCCCCTTTGAGCTCGCTACGCGAACTCCACCATGCGAACGTGGGTGGGCCGTTCGTAAGGGCGGCTCGCGGACCGCACCCCAGAGAGGAGTGCGAACGGCCGCAGCGAGGCCGCTCCCTAGCCTTCGAGCCGAAAGCCGAGGCCGGAAAGCGTCGCCCGCAACTCGGCCGAGCCGCCGGTAAGGACGACGGTCGTGTTGTGGAAAGCGCGGCGCCGCCAGTATTCCCGCCGCAGCCGGGCGAAGTGTTCGCCGCCGGTGCCGTCTTTCGGCATCCGCCTCAGACCGGCGTCGTCGCGGCGAACGTCATACAGAGCCAGGACGGCGTCGCGAACGACGTCCTCGTCGTCGCGGCCGCGGCCATCGAGCTCGATCCTGGGGACCGCGGGCGGCGGCATCACGCTGTCAGGCGTCCACGACGCCGGCACGCCGAGGTACTCGCAGGCCGCGTCGTAGACCATCTTCGTCCCGTTCACCTTGCCGTCGAACGAGTGTCCGGCGATGTGGGGCGTGGCGATTGCGACCTTGGCGACCAGGCCCGCGTCGATGTTCGGCTCATTCTCCCAGACATCGAGGGCGACGGCTGGCAGCTTGCCGCTGTCGATTACGGCGTGGAGGGCGGCGGTGTCGGCGACGGCGCCCCGCGCCGAGTTGATCAGCGTCGCGCCCGGCTTCATCCTGTCGAGAAACGCTCGGTCGACCATGTGGTGTGTCGCGTCTTCACCCGCGCGGGTGAGCGGGACGTGGAGCGAGATCACGTCGGCATCCATGAGCTCAACGAGCGGCCGGAAGCGGCTCTCGCCCGTCTGCCTTTCGAGCGGCGGATCGTTTTGGAGGACCGTCATGCCGAGCGCCCCGGCCTTCCTGACGACCCGGCGGCCGACGTTGCCCACGCCGACGACGCCGATGGCCATGTCGCGCAGCCTCCGGCCCATCTCGTGCGCCATGACGACGAGCGCCGACGTGACGTACTCCGAGACCGAGTTCGCGTTCGACCCGGGCGCGCTCGCGAACCCGATGCCGCGGCCCTCGAGATAATCGAGGTCGACATGGTCGACGCCGATGGTGGCGGTGGCGACGAACCGGACATTTGTCCCGTCGAGCAGTTCGGCGTTGACCTTCCGCGTCGACCGGCACAGGAGCACGTCGCAATCGCGGAGCCGCTCGGCCGAGAGCTCGCCGGCCTTGACGATCTCGACGTCGCCGAGCCCGGCGCACGCCTCCGCCGCGAACGGGATATTGCTGTCGGCGACGATCTTCATAAGAGAGATTCTACCGCCTTGCCCCTTTCTTGGAAAGGTCTGGTGCACATCGCGCCCCGCAACCCGTCTCCCTTCCTACCACACACTTGACCGGGCGCCACAATCATGATACTCTGAGCGTTCAGCCGAACGTTCAAAGTACATGCCGTTGACCGTTGCAGGCAGGGAGGTGACCGATGACGAACAGAGAATCACGAGACTACTTCGAATTCAGGTCCTGTCTGTGGATCCTTCGACGTCACTCCGGCCTGAAGCCACTGTTCTACTTGCTCGATCTGCTCGACTACGCTGTCTCCGAGATCGAAGTAAGGCAAATGCTCTCCTACTTGGCGCGCAAGGGCGAGATCAGTCGCATCGGCCAGGGGGCCAACACTCAGATCTCGATTCTTTCCCTCGCCACACCGGACGTCATTCTGGACCACAAGATTAAGCTCTCGCAGCGTAAGTGGAATGGAACGTGGAACCTGCTGGTTTATGACATTCCCGAGTCGTGCAGTCGGGTACGGATGCGACTCGTCAGGCTCCTCCACCAGATGGGCTATGCAAAGCAGTCGGCGAGCTCCTGGCTCTCGCCGTACGACTGGTCAGCGTTCCTCGACGAACATCTGCGAGGATGGACGTTCGGCGGCACCGTGTCCTTCCTGCGGGGTGCCGAACTACTCCCGCTCGCCGGTGATGCTCCTGCGGACCCGGCCAGCCTCTGGGATATACACTCCCTCGTCAACGGCTACCGCGCCATTGCGGCCAAGTGCCGCTCGGCACTGAGCCTTTCCGCGCGCGCGGGGGCAAAGCGCCGCGTCGAGACCGCCATCTGGGCGCGGCGTGAAATGGCGCTCCTCGCTCGAGGGGACCCGATGCTCCCTCCGAGACTCCTTCCCGCGGACTGGCCAAGACAAGCGGCGGAGAGCGGCCTCGCGGAGCTTCGCGAGAGACTGAACCGCGACGCTCGTGAAGGCGCCGGATAGCATGCATCTTAGCATGCATGGCCAATAGCATGTACTCTCAGCGTTCGGCCGAACGTTCAAAATACATAACTTTCAGGGACGCGCGGGAGACCGGAGCGCATATCTTCGGATGCAGGAGCGCATATCTTCGGATGCAGGAACGCATATCTTCGGATGCAGGAACGCATATCTTCGGATGCATGGGCACCGGATGGTGTGTGCTCTGAGCGTTCGGCTGAACGTTCAGAGTGCATGGTTTGCTGCCGTGGGGGGCGTAGCTCGTGCCTGCAAGACAGTTCGCCGCGGTCGGCGCGCTCGGTCGGTGTAAGATGCAGTTCGTGTTGCGGAGGCAGTTCGTGTTGCTGAGGCAGTTGGTGTCGCGGAGGCAGTTGGTGTCGCGGAGGCAGTTCGTGTTGCTGAGGCAGTTCGTGTTGCTGAGGCAGTTGGTGTCGCTGAGGCAGTTCGTCCCGAGCGGTGAGTTCACGGGAGTTGGTCGCGGCCGGTGAGCTTGCGGTACGCGTCGAGGTATTTCTGCGTGGTGCGCTCGACGACGTGGTCGGGCAGCGGGGGCGCGGGCGGCTCCTTGTCCCAGCCGCTCTCGCTCTCGAGCCAGTCGCGGACGTATTGCTTGTCGAACGACGGTTGCGGCTTGCCGGGCTGGTACTGGTCGCTCGGCCAGAACCGCGAGGAGTCGGGCGTGAGGACCTCGTCGATGAGGACGAGCGAGCCGTCGGCCGTTCCCCACTCGAACTTGGTGTCGCAGATGATGATGCCGCGGCCGGCGGCGCAGTCGGCCGCTTCCGTGTAGAGCGCGACGCTTCGGCCGCGCAGTTCGGCGAGCAGTTCGCCCCCGTGCATGTCGCATGCCTTTTCGAACGAGATGTTTTCGTCGTGGCCGGACTCGGCCTTGACGGCGGGCGTGAAGATGGGCTGGGGCAGCTTGCTGCTCTCGACGAGTCCCTCGGGCAGCTCGATGCCGCAGACCGAGCCGTTTTTCCGGTATTCCTTCCAGCCGGAGCCGGCGAGGTAGCCGCGCACGACGCACTCGACCGGCACGACGTCGGCCTTTTTCACGAGCATCGACCGGCCGCGGAGGATGTCGGCGTGGGGCGCGACGGCTTCGCCCATGGCGTCGACGTCGGCCGTGATGACGTGGTTGTCCGACGCGGCCGCGAGCGTCTCGAGCCAGAAGAGCGAGAGCGCGGTCAGCACCCTGCCCTTGAGCGGGATGCCGGAGCCGAGGACGGAGTCGAACGCCGAGATTCTGTCGGACGCGACGATGAGCAGGTTGCCGTCCAGTTCGAAGATGTCGCGCACCTTGCCGCGGCGCAGTAGCGGGAGCGTGTCGAGGTTGAATTCGGTGATGGCGTCGGGCAGCGTCATTGGCGCTTCCTCAATCTCCGGCGATGCTGGCCCTCAGCGCATCGACGGTTTTCATGCTGGGGCACAGTTGCTTGGCCTTATTGAGCGATTCGACCGCGTCGGCGGGCCGGCCGAGCCGGTTCTGGAGGACAGCGATCTTCTTGTGGACGAGCGCGGCGTCGCGGCCGCTGGAGCACATTCCGAGCGCTCGGCGGCAGCTCTTGAGTGCATCCTCGGGCGCCAGACCGCGCACGAGGCGCTGCGAGAAGATCACGCGGAGCCGATCTCTGAGTTCGTCGAAGAAGTAGCGTTTCCTCGGCTCGGTGCGCTCGCGCTCGTAGGCTTCCCAGTAGAAGCGGACGGCGGTACGCCACATTCGGCGCTGCTCGTAGGCCTCGCCCATTAGGAAGAGTGAGTCGAGATAGTCGCATTCGTCGAGGTAATGGCCGAGGTTGAACGTCGAGCGGCGTTGCGCGAGCCGTTCGTGGAGGTCGATGGCGGCTTCGAACTCACCGGCGAGGAGGTAATGGAGGACGAGCTTCGATTGTGCGGCGGGGTCGTCCTTCTTGCGCGACATCCGCTCGACGAAAGACATGCCGGCGCGGCGCGCAAGCAGATGGCGGTCGTAGATCGCGCGGCGGGTGTTGTCGGAGATGGTCTCGTATGCGTCGAGGAGCTTCCGCATCTGGCCCTCGGCCCACTTGACGCGCTGCGGGTTCTTGTCCGGATGATAGACCTTGACGAGCCGGCGGAACGAGGCCTGTACCTCGCGCCTGGACGCGTTGCGCGGCACGCATAGCGTCTGGTAATGGGTGGCGTTCTCGTTGACCTGTGCGTCGATCATTTCCACGCCCGTCGAAGACCAGCCGTTGTTCGGCCTTCCCCCGCCCCGCCCCGTTCCGGAAGTCAAGACCATATGCATTCTAATGCCATCGGGGAGCGGAAGCAAGAAAAAACGCCGCCGCCGCCGGTTGACAGGTACGAACGGCACTGCTATAATCTCCGAAAACGCGGCGGCATTTGTGCGGGCGTAGCTCAGTGGTAGAGCACCACGTTGCCAACGTGGCTGTCGACGGTTCGAATCCGTTCGCCCGCTCCACTCATTTCAGGGCGGGTTGTTCCGTCCTGCCCGCTGCTGGACGGGGCCGCAGGCCGCCGAAGGCTAGAGGACTGTTACCCAATGCAAGTTCAGGTTGAAGACATCGGCCCGTGCAAGAAGCTTCTCAAGATCGAGGTTCCGGCGGAGCGGGTCGACGAAGAGCTCGATAAGACCTACGATCAGCTCAACGAAGCGACGGCCATGCCCGGTTTTCGCAAGGGGCACGTGCCCCGGTGGCTGATGAAGAGCAGGTTCGGCAAGCAGGTCGACGATGATACGAAGCAGACGCTCGTCACCGATTCGTTCGATAAGGCCGTCAAGGAGAAGGAGCTTCGGCCCCTCGGCACACCGGCGTTCGACGAGGAGATCAAGTTCGAGGCGGGCAAGCCGCTCACGTTCGGTGTCACCATCGAGGTCCATCCCGAGTTCGAGATTGACGGCTACACCGACCTCGAGCTGAAAAAGCCGCCGACCAGTCCCACGAAGGCCGAGGTCAAGAAGCGCATCGACTACGTCCGCCGGCGCTACGCCAAGCTCGAGGACGTCTCCGAAGGTGCGCCCCAGATCGATGACATCGTCGTCACCCGCCTCATTCTAAAGGAAGGCGACGAAGTTTACCGCGACGTCCCCGATCACCGGTTCATCGCCGGCGATCACGTCCTAATCGGCATGACGGCCGACGAGACGACCGAGCTCGTCACAAGCCTCGGGGTCGGCGACACCATCGAGAGGGAGATTACCATCCCCGACGCATTCGGCGACGAGGCCAAGCGCGGCGCGAAGATGACGCTGTCCCTGAGGCTCGATGGCGTTCGCAGGCCCGCCATGCCCGAGGTCACCGCCGAGTGGGCGAAGGAAGTCGGGTTCGACTCGCTCGACGAGTTCAACGACGAGATCAGGGCCGCCGTCGAGCGCGAGAAGGAGCGGGACGTACAGGACAAGCTTGAAGAGCAGATGCTCGAGCAGCTCGCGAAGAAAGCCGATTTCGAGCTGCCCGAGGACATCGTCAGCAACATGGCGCAAGGGTTGCTGATACGCCGGAGCCTCGTCCTGCGGCAGCGGGGCGTGGCGCCCGAAGAGATCGATAAGCAGCTCGACGAGCTGAAGAAGGAGTCGAAGAAGTCGGCCCAGGCCGAGGCGAAGATGTTCTTCATCCTCGACAAGATCGCCGAGAAGGAACGCCTGTTTGTGACCGAGGAGGAGGTCGAGGCGCGAGTCGAGCTGCTCGCGGCCAACTACGGCCGGTCGCCCGACCAGGTTCTGCGTGACCTTGAGCGAGAAGATCGGCTCGGCGAGTTGCGCTCCTCGATGCGCGAGGAAAAAGTCAAGGCCTTCCTGCTCGAAAAGGCGGCCATCAAGGAGACCAAGAAGTCTGCATCGAAGGCCAAGAGCAAGAAGCCCGGCGAATCCGGCGAATAAGGGGGGCCCGCTCAAGCCACGGGGGCCCGAACAATGCCGCAGACCACTGTCCGTTCCCAGCCGCGCAATCGCCGCCAAGACCAGGAGGGGTCGTAATGCATTCCGAGAAGATCTTCGGCCAGGAGCCGCTCATCAACCCGAGCGTCGTCGAGAAGTCCCAGGAGCACCTGACGCATTGGGACGTGTTCTCGCGGCTGCTCAAGGACCGGATCGTCTTCCTCGGCAACTCGATCGACCGCGTCGTCTCGAACCTCATCATCGGCCAGCTTCTCTTCCTGCAGACCGACAAGGCGAAGGCGCAGGTCGACATCTACATCAACACGCCCGGCGGGTCCGTCGACGCCGGCCTCGCCATCTACGACACGATGCGATTCATCAGGTGCGAAGTGGCGACTTACTGCGTCGGCCTCGCGGCGAGCATGGGCGCCGTGCTTCTGGCCGCGGGTCAGAAGGGAAAACGCTTCGCACTCCCCAACGCCAAGATCCTGCTCCATCAGCCCTGGGCCTCGGGCATCGGGGGGGCCGCGTCGGACATCGCCATCCAAGCCGAAGACATCATCAAGACCAAGCAGCGCATCAACGAAATTCTTGCGTTCCACACTGGACAGCCCCTCGAAAAGATCGAAAAGGATACTGACAGGGACTTTATTATGAGCGCCGCAGAGGCGAAGGAGTACGGCATCATCGACGAGGTACTCGAGTACTCGAAAGGTTAGCCGATATGGGCAAGAAACCAGGCGGGCGCGGGCGGCCAGGCCGTTCCGACGTGCAGCGCTGTTCGTTCTGCGGCAAGCCAGCCGAAGAAGTCGACATGCTCATCCCCTCGCCGAAGGGCGCCTCCATCTGCAACGAGTGCGTCGAGGTCTGCAGCACGATCCTCGGCTTCGACGCCGCCGAAGAGCCCGTCGAACAGCATCCCGGCTTCAACATGCGCCGCATCCCCACCCCGGCCGACATCAAGAGCCAGCTCGACCGATACGTCATCGGCCAGGAGACGCCGAAGAAGGTTCTGTCCGTGGCGGTCTACAACCATTACAAGCGGCTCCTCGCCGCCGCCGACGCCAGCGACGACGTCGAGATCGAAAAGAGCAACATCCTCCTCATAGGGCCGACCGGCAGCGGCAAGACGCTCATCGCCCGGACGCTCGCGAGGATCCTCGACGTGCCGTTCGCCATCGGCGACGCCACCACGCTCACCGAGGCCGGCTACGTCGGCGAGGACGTCGAGAACCTGCTCCTCCGGCTCCTCCAGAACTGCAACTTCGTCCCCGCCCGCGCACAGCAGGGCATCGTCTTCATCGACGAGGTCGACAAGATCGGCCGCACCAGCCACAACGTCTCAATCACCCGCGACGTCTCCGGCGAAGGCGTGCAGCAGTCGCTCCTCAAGATGCTCGAGGGCACCATCGCCAACGTCCCGCCGCAGGGCGGCCGCAAGCACCCCGAGCAGCAGTACATCCAGATCGACACCTCGCAGATTCTCTTCATCTGCAGCGGCACGTTCAGCAGCATCGAGAACATCATCAGCCGCCGCGTCGGACACAAGGTCATCGGCTTCAACAAGGAAATCGCCGACTCCGACGAGGCGGAACGCGGCGCACTCCTCGCACAGGTCGCACCGGAAGACCTGCTCGAATACGGCCTCATCCCCGAGTTCATCGGCCGCCTCCCCGTGATCAGCGCGCTCGGCCCGCTCTCCGAGGAAGAGATGATCCGTATCCTGCTCGAGCCGCGCAACGCGCTCATCCGCCAGTACGAGAAGTTCTTCGAAATGGAGAACTGCACCGTCAAGTTCACCGAAGACGCCCTTCACGAAATCGTCAAGCTGGCGAAAGACCGCGACACCGGCGCCCGCGCGCTCCGAGGCGTCATCGAGGGGATCATGCTCGACATCATGTACGAGCTCCCCTCGCACAAAGACATCACCGACTACGTCATCGACGCCCGCGTCGTCCGGGGCGAGCGCAGCGTCTACGAAATCTCCGCCAAGAGCAAGACCAAGCACGAGTCGGCCTGACCACCCCCGCCTTCCGTTGACTCCGCCACGCCTCGCGGATATCATCTCCATCCACAGGACGCTGCCGCTCATCCGCATGCGAGGAGAAGGTGTGACGAAATCAGAACTGGCCCGCGTCGTCGCGTCGGCCGTCGGCCGCACGAAGATCCTCGACGTCCACACGCACCTCTTCGCGCCGGAATTCGGCAAGCTGGCGCTCTGGGGCATCGACGAACTGCTCACGTACCACTACCTCGTCTGCGAGGCG
>JBDREM010000359.1:0-7498 GCA_043819695.1 Planctomycetota bacterium | reverse complement strand
GCCGCGTATGTTCTCGGGCGGCGAGGAGAGGAAACGGCGGGCGGCCGCGGGCCGACCCGGCGCGGCGAGTTTTACCGCACCCACAGGAAGGCGATGACGGCGGCGGCCGCGGCTCTGTCCGTCGTCGCGGTCGCTGCAGTCATTCGGTTCCGTTGGCTCGGAGTTGCGCTGCTCGGGCTGTCTTATGCGACGGCCGTGCTGTACGGCCTGATGCTGTCGCCGCGAAAGCGCGGCGTCGTGAGCTTCCTGCGGAACGTCCCGGCGTCGAAGGATATCTTCGCCGCGGCCGGCTGGATGACGGTGGCGGTGCTGGTCCCGGTTGTCGCGGCGGGCGGGGCGTCACCCGCCGCCGTTACCCTGGTCGCCGCGTTCGTGTTCGGCCTGGCGCTCATACGGTCGGTGATGTTCGACTTCAGCGACGTGATGGCCGACCGGCTGCTGGGCCGCGACACGCTGCCGGCGCTGGTCGGCGTGAACCAGGCGAGGGCGGCGCTCGCCGTGCTGGCCGCGGCGCTGGCCGTCGTTCTCGCCGCGGGCGTCGCCGCCGGCATTATCAGGGGCCCGGGATACTGGATACTTATTTGCCCGGCCTATGTGCTCTGCTACTTGCTCGTTTTCGCGAAGCAGGTGATGGTCTCGGAGCACAGGTGTGCGCTCGTCGTCGACGGCGGGTTCATCCTCGTCGCTGTTATCTGCTATGCGCACGCGGCCGTCGGGGCATGATGAGACGCGCCGCCGAAACATGCCCGGCCGGGGGTGATTGTTCCAAGGTGTGCGTGGTAACGCTTGGCTCGTTCGATCCGCAATGCAGGGGCACGGCCTGCCGTGCCCCTACACGGACCACACGTTCTTCGGAACGATTACGCAGGGCAGCCTGTTGATTTTTTCCGCCGGTCTGTTAGGATTCCGGTCCTGTGGCGCAGGCCCGCATCGCGTTTGGTGAACCGACAATGGACGAAGACCTGAAAACCAAGCTTGCATCTATCGGGGAGGACCTGATTAATCTCAGGGACTCTCTTTGACATCGCCTCGACCGAGGAACAGATACAGGCGATAGAGGGCGAGATCGAGCAGCCGGACTTCTGGGCGGACCCGGAAGCGGCGCAGGTCCGCCTGCGCGAGATGAAGCGCCTCAAGGGTGAGATCGAGCCGTTCGTCGCCCTCGAACAGGCGTGCGAGGAGGCGGAGCTGCTCCGCGAGCTTGCCGAGGCCGAGAACGACGAGCGCTCGCTCGCCGAGGTCCGGGGTGAGGTGGCCGACCTGGATGCCGGCCTCGAGAGGCTCCGCTTCCGCCTGATGTTCGGCGGCCCGCACGACAGGAAGAACGCGTTCGTGAGCATCCACGCGGGCGCCGGCGGCACCGAGTCCTGCGACTGGGCGTTTATGCTCGTGCGGATGTATCAGCGCTGGATCGAGCGGCACGGGTTCGAGTCGCGCCTGCTCGATGAACTTAAGGGCGAGTCCGCCGGGATCAAACGGGCGACGCTCAACGTGCGCGGGTTGCACGCGTACGGGTACCTCAGGTCCGAGATCGGTGTGCACCGGCTCGTGCGGATCTCGCCGTTCGACTCCGGCGCGAGGCGCCACACGTCCTTTGCGTCGGTCGACGTCGTGCCCGAGCTCGAGGACGACATCGACATCGAGATCAAGGAGGAGGACCTGCGGATCGACACGTACCGGTCGAGCGGAGCCGGCGGGCAGCACGTCAACGTGACCGACTCGGCCGTCCGGATCACCCATTTGCCGACGGGCGTGGTGGTGACGTGTCAGAACGAACGGTCGCAGCACAAGAACCGCTCGACCGCGATGAAGATGCTGAAGGCCAGGCTTTTCCGAGTCGAGGAGCAGAAGCGCGAGGCCGAGCTCCGGAGACTCTACGGCGAGAAGGGCGAGATCGCCTGGGGCAACCAGATCCGGTCGTACGTGCTTCAGCCGTATCAGATGGTCAAGGACCATCGGACCGGGTGCGAAACGGGCAATACGGCGGCGGTCCTCGACGGCGATATCGACGCGTTCATCGAGGCCTACCTGAAGGAAAGGATGAAGAAGTAATGTCTCTCTACGCGCTCAGAAGAACTGACCCGGAGATGTACGACGTGCTGCTCGGCGAGATCGACCGGCAGCGGAGTCACATCGAGCTGATCGCCGCCGAGAACTTCGTCAGCGAGGCCGTGCTCTGTGTCTCCGGGTCCGTCATGACCAACAAGTACGCGGAGGGTTACCCGGGCGCGCGATACTACCGCGGCTGCCAGTATATGGACGGCGCCGAGGAGTTGGCGCGCGAGCGCTCAAAATCCATCTTCGGCGCGGACCACGCCAACGTGCAGCCGCACTCCGGCTCGCAGGCCAACATGGCCGTGCTCTTCGCCATGCTGAAGCCCGGCGACACCATCCTGTCGATGTCGCTCGCACACGGCGGCCACCTCTCGCACGGCGCCAAAAAGAACTTCAGCGGAATGTTCTACAACGTCGTCCACTACGGCGTGAGCCGCGAGACCGAGATGATCGACATGAACGAGGTCCGCGACCTCGCGCTGAAGCACAGGCCGAAGATGATCATCGCCGGCGCCAGCTCGTATCCGCGGTTCCTCGACTTCGAGGGGTTCGACAGCATCGCGAAGGAGACCGGCGCGCTCATGCTGGTCGACATCGCCCACGTCGCCGGGATGGTCGCCGCCGGCCTCCATCCCAACCCCACACCCTGGTCCGATTTTGTCACGCTGACGACGCACAAGACAATGCGCGGCCCGCGCGGCGGCATCATCCTGTGCAAGGAAGAGCACGCGAACAAGATCGACGCGATGGTGTTCCCCGGCATTCAGGGCGGGCCGCTGATGCACACGATCGGCGGCAAGGCGGTCGCGCTCAAGGAGGCAATGCGCCCCGGCTTTGCCGGCTATCAGCAGCAGATTCTGGCGAACTGCCAGTGCCTGCTGGGAGGAATGAGGAACGCCGGGTACAGGATCGTGTCCGGCGGCAGCGACAACCACCTCTTCCTGGTCGACCTGAGGAGCCGCGGAATATCCGGAAAGAAAGCAAGTGCTTTATTGGAGGAAGCAGGTATAATACTCAACAAGAACCTGATACCGTTCGACCCCGAGCCCCCGTCGGAGGCGAGCGGCGTCAGGATTGGAACCCCCGCGACAACTACGCGCGGGATGAAAGAGCCGGAGATGGAACTTATCGCGGGTTGGATCGACAGGGTGTTGTCCCGCCCCGACGACAGTTCCTCGAGAGAGCAGGTCAGGAAGGAAGTCGACGAGCTCTGCGGCCGCTTCCACCTGCATCCCAACCTCTAGAGGCAGCGGAGGACATATTCGATGATTCGCACGAGAACAGGCAGGCTGCTCGTCACGTTCACGCTCTTCTGTCTTTCCGCCGCCGGATGCGCCGGAGAGCAGGCCCTGACCAAGCTGGGCGACGGCCTCGATCAGCAGTTCAAGGACAAGACGGACAAGATCGAGAGTTCGCTCAAGAAGATCAGCGACGCCTTCGCCGAGACGAGCAAGCGGTCGGACGAGAGGTTCAAGAAACTTCAGGACCTCCTGGCCGCGAAATACGAAGAACACCACAAGACGAAGAAGCTGGTCTTCTTCACCGAGGACACCGAAGCGAAGGCGGCGGCGGCTGTTGGCCCCGAGGCCGGCCCCGCAGCCGAGCTGGCCGCGCGGCCCCAAGAGATAAAGTCGGACTTCCTCAGCGAACAGACGCTCGAGCGCCGCGGCCTGCACCTGCTCTGGAAGCTCGCGCTCGACGGCTCGCCCGTGCGGTACGCCGACCTCGACGACGGCCGCCTGTACATCGTGACAAAGAAGGACACGATGTTCTGCATCGACCTCAAGACCGGGCTCACCCAATGGATTTACGGCCTGAAGCGCAGGCCCGACGGCGCCCCGGGCTTCAACAGCCTGTATGTCGTCATCAGCGCCGGCGATACAATTTGCGTGATCGACAAGGCCACCGGCACCGACAAATGGCGGTTCGAGACCGACGTTCAGCCCTCGTCGCGCCCCTATTGCGACGAGCAAGGCTTCGCCTTCGGCTGCTGGGACGGCGACGTCTGCGGGTTCAGCTTCGGCGACCTGTACCCGAGGTGGCGGCTCAAGACGGACGACCGCGTCTTCAGCAGCCCCGTCGTCCGCGGCGGGTTCGCGTATGTCGTCTCCGACAAGGGCTCGTTCATCAAGTACAACAACGTGATCCGCATGAGGTCCGGGGAAGTCGACCTCGGCGGGCGGCCCGTGGGCGACCTCGTCAGCACGAAGGACCTGATTCTCATCGGAAGCGAGAACTTCGAGATGGCCGCCTTCAAGGTTCTCGATGGCCAGAAGGCATGGTCGCACAGCGCCGACGGCCGCGCGGCCGGCGGCCCGTGGCTTTCCCCGAACGACGAAACGGTCTACTACAGCGCCATAGGCGACGGGCTGTACGCCCTCGTTGCCATCACCGGGAAGGAGCGGTGGAAGCTTGCCGACGGCGTCCGCCCCATCGCGGCATTCGGCAACGATCTCTACGTGTTCAAGAGCGACGGGGCCGTCTGCAAGGTCAATGACAATACCGGCAAAGCCCTTTGGTCCGAGTCGGCCGCGCCGTTCGTCACCGCCGTCACACAAGTCCAGAGCGAGATCATCTGCCTGATCTCCCAGGACGGCCAGCTCTTCGCGCTCAGACCCAAGCAGTGAACCCTCGACCTGTGAAGCTCGCGGCGGCGTACGCTCTTCTCTCCGCATGCGCGCTGCTATGCCGTGCGCCCGCGTTCGCCCAGGACGGCCCCGGGCCGCCCGAGGCGGCCGCGCTCGAACTCGAAAACGGCCTCGCCATAAAGGAGGAGGACGCCGACGCACTCGTTCGGAAGCGGGCGCACTTCGCGAACGCGATCAGAATCGCGCCGAACTTCGCCAGGGCCCACCTCGAGTTCGGCAAGGTCATCCGCCTGCAGGGCGACGCCCCCGCCGCAATCAAGCACCTCTCGAGAGCCTGCGAGCTGAGCCCAGAAGACCCACAGGCGCGTGCCGAACTCGCGCTGGCTTGCAGCCGCGCCGGCAACCTGGCCGAGGCGATCTCGCATTACACCCGGGCGCTGGCCCTCGAGCCGAACGATCCGCGCATTCACAACAACTTCGGCGTCGCGCTTCTTGCCGGCGGCCACCGCGAGGGCGCGCTCGAACACTTCAAGAAGGCCGTCCAATTGGACCCCAAGTACGCCGACCCGCTGGTCAACATCGGAACCGCCTGCCGAGCCGTCGGACAGGAACGCGATGCCGAGAAATACTACCGAAAGGCCGTAAAGATTGTGCCGAAAGCGCCCGGGCCGAGGATCGCCCTCGCCAAGCTGCTGACCGACGCCGGCGACCACAGGGACGCACAGGCACAGCTCGAAGCGGCCGTCGAAGCCAACCCGGAGCACGCACCGGCCCACTTCCAGCTCGCGCTCACCCTCGCCACCCGGCAGCGGTACGCGCCCGCCGTCGAGCACCTCGAACGCGTGCGGAAGCTCGCCCCCGAGTTCCGCGAGGCCGGCTACAACCTCGGCCTCTGCTACCACTACATGGGCCGCGACAAGAAGGCCGTCGAGGTCTTCGAGCAGGCGATCAAGCGGCGGCCCGACTATGCCGCCCTCTACTACGGTCTCGGCCTCACGTACGAGGCGATGAAGAAGAACGACCTCGCCGAGGCGGCCCTGAAGATGGCGCTCGAGAAGAATCCCGGTCTTGCGCCGGCGCAGGCCGCGCTCCGGCGGGTGCGTGGCGAGCGCTCGAAGCCCGACCTCGCCTGGCCCTGGGGCATGTGGTGCGGCGGCTCGCGGCCGGGCGAGCCGGTCCCGGCCGCCGCCTCGCGCATCCCATCGGCCGTCACCCTCGCCGCGCTCTTCCTGCCCGCGGCCGCCGTCCGCGGCCTCAGCCGAAAGCGGCGGCCGGGGCCGCGGGACGGCGAGACTTGTTGACATGTCTCAACAAGTGCATAAGATAACGGCCGGCCGAAGTTCCACATGGAACCCGAGGGAACCAAATGCTGGACGTTGAGTTCATCAGGCAGAACCCGGACGTTGTGCAGCAGGCGGCGAAGAACAAGGGCGAGGCGGTCGACGCCGCCGCGTTCCTCGCACTGGACGCGCAGCGGCGCGAACTCATGACGCAGGTCGAGACGCTCCGCAGCGAGCGCAACGCCAACTCGAAAAAGGTCGCCGAGCTGAAGAGGTCGGGCGGCAACGCCGACGCGTTCATCACGAAGACGCGCGAGATCTCCGACAGGATCAAGGGGATCGAACAGGACCTGTCCGCGCTCGACGAACAGTTCAGGACGATCCTCCTCACGTTCCCGAACATCGCCGCCGCGGACGTCCAGGTCGGCCGCGACGAGAAGGACAACGTCGAGATCAGGCACTGGGGCGAGCGGGCGGCGTTCGACTTCCAGCCCAAGCCGCATTGGGACATCGCCAGGGAGCTCGACATCATCGACTTCGAGCGGGCGACGAAAATCGCCGGGCCGTTCTTCGCACTGTACAAGGGCGCCGGCGCACGGCTCGAACGGGCGCTCATCAACTTCATGCTCGACCTCCACACGGGCGAGCACGGCTACCGCGAGATCTCGCCGCCGTTCGTCGCCGGCCGCAAGGCGACCACCGGCACCGGCCAACTGCCCAAGCTCGAAGAGGACATGTACTGCTGCGAGGTCGATGACCTGTTCCTCATCCCGACCGCCGAGGTGCCCGTGACGAACATCCACCGCGACGAGGTCCTCGACGCCGATCAGTTGCCGCTCTGCTACGTCGCGTATACGCCGTGCTTCCGACGCGAGGCCGGCAGCTACGGGCGCGACACTCGCGGCCTCATGCGGCTCCACCAGTTCGACAAGGTCGAGCTCGTCAAGTTCGTGCGGCCGGAGAACTCCCGCGGCGAGCTCGAGGCGCTGCTCGGGAATGCCGAGGTCGTCCTCCAGCGGCTCGGGATCGAGTACCGCGTGCTCCGCCTTTGCACCGGCGAGCTCAGCTTCGCCGCGGCCAAGTGCTACGACATCGAGGTGTGGGCGCCCGGGATCGAGCGGTGGCTCGAGGTCTCGTCCTGCAGCAGCTACGAAGATTTCCAGGCCCGCCGCTCCGGCATCCGGTTCCGCGAGAAGGGCGGCAAGCCGCAGTTCGTCCACACGCTCAACGGCTCGGGCGTGGCGCTCGCGCGGCTCGTGCTCGCCATCATCGAGCAGTACCAGACCGCCGGCGGGCGCGTCCGCGTGCCGGAAGCGTTGTTGGCGTATATGGGCGGCATCAAGGTTATCGGGGAGTGAACAGATGCGGTCCCTGTTTCGCCGGGGTATGGTCCTCACGTGCGGTCTTCTGCTCTCGTGCGCCGCGGCGCGGGGTGTCGAGTTCAAGGAGGCCACGCACGGCCCGGCCTCGCTGAAGATCGTCAAGGGCGTCCCGATCGTTCACGTCTACGGTACGGCCGAGGAGATGGGCGAACAGCACGGGAAGCTGCTCGGCGCCCAGGCCAGGGCCGCCGTC
>JBDREM010000358.1:0-5650 GCA_043819695.1 Planctomycetota bacterium | reverse complement strand
GGAACCGCTCGATGAACGCACTGACGAGGAGGGGGATGTCCTCGCGGCGTTCGCGGAGCGGCGGCAAGTGGATCGGGACAACGCGGAGCCGGTAGTAGAGGTCCTCGCGGAAGACGCCCCTTTCCATCAGCTGCTTCAGGTTGCGGTTGGTGGCGGTGATGATGCGCACATCGGCAGACCTGGGCGTGCTTTCGCCGACGCGCTCGAACTGCCGCTCCTGAATCACGCGAAGCAACTTGACCTGAACGGCCGGGCTGACGTCACCGATCTCGTCGAGAAAAACCGTGCCGCCGTCGGCCGCTTCGAACCGGCCGATCTTGTCGCGGATCGCGCCGGTGAAGGCGCCCCGCACGTGTCCGAACAGCTCGCTCTCGAGGAGCGTCTCGACGAGGGCGCTGCAGTTGACCAGCACAAATGGGTCCTTGGCGCGGCCGCTGCTGAAATGGATCGCGCGGGCGACCAGCTCTTTGCCTGTTCCGCTCTCCCCCTCGATGGTGACGGTGGCGTCGGTGTCGGCGATCTGCTCGATCAGCGAGTAGATCGCCTGCATCTCGTGGCCCTTGCCGATGATGTTGTGGAACTCGTAGCGCCCCTCGAGCTCCTGCCTGAGCTCGTAGAGCTCGGAGACGTCGTGGAGGATAACGGCGACGCGCGCGATATCGCCGGCGACGTTGAAGAGCGGGACGGCGTACATCCGGAGAGTTTTCTTCTCGCCGGACGGAAAGGACACGGGTGCGCTGACGGCCGAGCTGGGCTTGCCCGTGCGGAAGACGGTCAGGACCGTGCAGTCGGGCTCGTGGGACATTGCGCACTCGCTGCCCGTTTCGGCATCGGTGAAGGTTTCGTGGCACGTGCGCCCGATGGCCTCGCCCGCCGCGACGCCGGTGATCTTCTCGGCCGCCGGATTGAAGAGGCAGACACGACGGTCCCGGTCGACCACGAACACGCCGTCGGTCACGTGGTCGAGCAGCGGCGCGAGCAGCGAGCCGCCCAACGCATCATTTTCGGTCTCTCCCATAGCCGTCACCTGCATTGGTTTGCGCAGACAGCCGACATCTTGTCCGGGGGACCACCCGGCCGGGCCTGTTCCCGGTGGCGCGGACGCGACGCGGGCCGCCGTTGCTGCCGCGCCCGCGATGTCACCCGCTCGAGCAGGTCGTTCAGACAAAGGCAACGAAGATTGCCGCGTACGGGCACGCCGGCACGCATGCCTGGCAGGCCACGCACTTCTCCGAGTCGAACTCGACGCGGCGCGTCTTCTCGTCGACGACCAGCGCGTCGGTCGGGCACTGGCCGACGCACGCGCCGCAGTGCGTGCACTTCTCGGGATCGATGCGGATGTCCTGCTGCAGCGGCTCGATCCGCACACCCCTGTCTTCGAGGTATTCGAGCGAGTCGCGGACCGCCTGTTCCTGGCCGTGGAGCCCGAGCACCATCATCCCGCCCGTGTCCTTGTCGATCTCGGCGCGGAGCACGCTGAACGTGATGTCGTACTCCTTCGCGATCTGGCAGATCAGCGGTTCCTCGATGATCTCTTTCGGAAAGTGCAGCACGATTCGATGAGCGTACACTTTAATTCCCTTCCATTATCTCGAGTGATCCCCAGGCGCCAAGTGTGTCGCCGATGGCGATCAGGCCGCCGTCGACCATGCCGCGTTCCTTCTCGACGTCGATCGCCCTTTGCACGTCCTCGGCGCCGCGGACGGTGTTGGCGATGGCCGTCGCCGCGGCATCGGCCAGCGCCGATGTCCGCGCAAGGACGGCGACCGCGTCGGCCCGGCCGAAACTGAGGCTGTGGCCGACGGTGCCCGACGACGTGCACATTCCGCCCGCGACAATGCCGCGGGGAATGAAGCGGATCCGGCCGGTGAACGGCGATCTCTTGCCTGCATAGAGCCCGAATACCGGCGGCTCGTCCGTCTTGAAAAAGATGTCGCCGCCGTTCTCGACAATGATCTGGCTCGACCGATCGAGCAGGCTGCGTCCGACGTACTCGGCGACGGCTCCGGCGACCGCGGCCATCGGGCCGACGGCGTAGAGGGAGCTGGCCTCGCACATCTGGCGGACCACCTCGGGCGCGCCCGGCAGCGCGTCGAGCGCCTTCAGACTCGCCAGGAAGCTGTCGTGTCCGGCGGCGTACAGCTCGATGTCGCGCCGGACCCGCCGGACGGCCGCCTCGGCCTCCGCCGGCATCGCGAGATCCGCAAAGATCTGAAGGTCGGTCTCGGCGACCGTGGCAGTGAACCCGCACAGCCCCTTGCCGCCGGCCCACGACCGGTAGAAGCGCTCTCTGCCGAGCTCCGGCATTCTGCTCGCGTCCCCCTCGCCCATAGTCCGTATTATAGCGCAGCGCCCGTGCGGGGCAAGCAGAAGAAATGCCGACTCGGGCGCTGTTGTGATCAAGGGGCCGGACACGTGGCCGGTGGCGGCGGCGTGCGCGCGCTCATTTCGGCTCGTAGTCGATCACGAGCTGCGGGGCGTTTTCCGGTTTGAGGAGGGAGCCCGCCGTGGCCCAGTACACGGGCCCGTCCATCGCGGCCGCCTCAAGAACGAGTTGGACGCGGCCCCGGCCGTCCTTGTCGCGTTGCACGTCGGTCGGCAGCGTGGCCTCGACTCTTTGCCGGCTGGCTGTTCTTGACGCGAATTTCGATCTTCTTTTGCGTGCCCGGCTGAAGCTCAATGGCTCCGGCGTTGGGCAGCGTCGCCACGATGCCACCCCGGGCCTCGACCACGAGCTTGCCGCTGAACGGCGCGCTCCGGTGGTTGGCCACGTGCACGTCTACGATCTTTTCGGGCCTCGCCTCATTCAGCCAGACGCTCGCCGGCGCGTTGAACCCGAGCGTGCCGATCTCCTTGCGGAGAATCTCCATACCATTGATCAGCGGCACCTGGGCCGGCGTGGGCTGCTCGGCCTTTGCGACGAGGTCGAGCACGAGGTTGCCGTCGGGCGGGAGCGTGAACTCCTTCCACACGGCGCTGTGAGCCGCCCCGGCTTCCTTCACGATGTCAAAATCTTTCAGGACGGCCTTGCCGTTAAGCCGGACGTCGAAGGCGCGCCGCCCCGGCTTGTCGCCGCGCAGGGCCGCGAAGCCGAGCCGGACGGTGAATGCTCCCTTGTCGTCGCGGGGTGTCGTCACGAGCACGATGCAGCGCTTCAGGCCGAGCGCGAAGGCATCGAAGATAAACGGGTCCGAGGTGTTCGCGGCCGGAACGTCGCTGGCGCTGCGTCGCGAATACTCGCTGACTCCTCCGGCACTCGTGTCCCCGTCGGATAGCTCATCTTTGCCCACAAATACCGTGGGCGGAGAACGGGTGCCAGGCACCCATTAAAATCGGAACTCTTTATGCACCAAGAGATTACGAATTCAATCTTGATTTGCTCCCCCCTAATCCGCTAAAATGAACACGTCTGATTCGCAGGAGGGAGCCGTGAAATGGGCCGGTCTCGACGACTCACGTACCGCGGCGCGCTGCATCACGTGACGATGCGGTGCAACAACAAGGAGTTCCTCTTCGAGGAGCGGTCGTTCCTGCTGTTCCTCGACGTGCTTCGCGAGGCCCGCGCCAAGTTCAGCGTGCACCTGTTCAACTACTGCCTGATGACGAACCACGTCCACCTGCTGTTCGATGTGCCGCACGACGACGTCCTCCCGAACTTCATGCATCGCGTCGCGAACACGTTCTCAAAACGGTTCAACACGATGCGGCAGCGGAAGGGGCACCTCTGGGAGGGGCGTTATCTCAGCACGCTCGTCGAGCCGCAATCATACTTCCTTCGATGCATGGCCTACCTCGATTTGAACCCGGTGCGCGCCCGGATGGTCGCGAGGCCCGGCGACTACCGATGGTCGGCGTATCGCGACATCGCCGCTGAGAACGAATCGACCGTCACGCTCCACAAGACCTATCTTGAGCTCGGCAACGACCGGGCGAGTCGGCGTCGCGCATATTCGAAGATACTCGAGCAGGAGTCGGACCGGGCGCCATACTCGCTCGCGCGCGCGTTGTTCGTCGGCGGCGGGCCGTTCATCGTGAGGATGGAGAAGCGCTTCGGGATTGCGGCGATTGAGTCGGCTCGGATCAGGCGCGTAGACGTCGGCGGAGCCGCCCGTTCGGTCGAGTTTTGCAGGCCACATCGGCCCCGCAAATCAGAGCGGCCGCCGTAACCGCTTGGCGCATCAGTACATGCGATTTTAATGGGTGCCTGGCACCCGTTCTGGCTGATCGAGGAGAACACCGTCCGCCACGCGAACGGCGCCGGCATCGACATCGGCCGGCGGTGGAGCAGCCTGCCGAGGCCGAAGACCGTCGGCCATCACATCGTCCGCCGCAACACCGTCACCGACTGCGGCGTCTGCGGCATCGGCGGGCTCGCGCTCGCCAACAGCCTCGTCGAGGACAACGTCATCCTGCGCAACGCGTTCCACGACGTCGAGATCTACTTCGAGACGGCCGGCATCAGGACGCACCACAACCGCAGCAGCGTCATCCGGCGAAACCTCATCGCCGACACGATTCACGGCGCCGACATCTGGATGGACTTCATGAATGTAAACTCGCGCTGCACGCAGAACATCCTGCTGCGGAAGAGGACGGCGATGTTCGGCGCGATCTTCATCGAGGCATCGTCGCGGCTCAACCTCATCGACCACAACGTCATCATCGAAACGCAGGGCGCCGGCGTCTACGAGCAAGGCGGCCCCGGGCAGATCTTCGCGCACAACTTCATCGCGAAAAGCACGAGGCCGGCCGTCATCCTGCGCGGCAAGGTGACCGACCGCAAGGTGCACAAGCGGCCCATCAGCGGCGGCAAGCATCATGTCCTCAACAACGTGCTCATCGGAAATGCCGGGGCCATCGAGGAGCACGGCCCGAAGAGCGTCGTCGAAGGCAACCTGATCAAAGCGACCGGGGACGAGGAGCCTCCCGTGCCAGACACTGTCTGACACATGTAATACAACCGCTAATACAACCGCCCTCGGCTGTGGCCTGTAGCCGGCCTCCATAGGGCCGGTTCTCTCCCGCCGTCATGGACGGCGGCTACAGTCCGACGACCGTTCCACCGCACCCGTTACGCCCGCTCCACCTACGACTTCTGGCTCAAGCCGCGTAAGCGCGGAGCCGTCTGTCCCGGTCCGTTCGGGAAGGTGCCGAAGAAGCCGGTGACGGTCAAGCTCCGGCCGCCCCGCGATAGGACCCGCCCGCCAACTCGAAAAGACCGACGCGGGCACGTGAATATTTCGACGCATATGCGTCGAAATATTCACGCGACGGCAGCCCCGGATGCGGACCCGCTGCGGCCGCAAATAAGATTCGCCGCCGTAAGTTACTGATTGTGAAGGCCTTGCGATTTTAATGGGTGCCTGGCACCCGTTTTGGCACCCGTTTTGCCACCCGTTTTGCCATCATCCGCTCATCATCGCCACGGCGGCAAGCAGCACCTTTCCGAAGGGCGTGATCTTGAACGCCGTGAGTTCGCACACCGGACCCTCATCCAGTGGGACGTTGCGGCGCTCCCGGCCCACCGCGCCGAAATCGGCCAGAACGTCGACCAGCATTCGCGAAACCGACACGCGCAGCAGATCTGCCGCGTACTTGTTCTCCTTGTTGCCCGAACCCCACGTCAGCCCGGTCTCTTCGACCAGCGCGT
>JBDREM010000357.1:0-4153 GCA_043819695.1 Planctomycetota bacterium | reverse complement strand
TCGGTCAGCGTTATCACCTCCGCCGCGGCCGGGCCCGTCAAGACCAGTGCCGCCGCCGCCACAAGCGCCGCCACGACAATTCGCTTCGCCTTCATCGTACGCCTCCTTTCAGAAAAAGTTTGCACCACAGTTCCGTGCATCACATTGCCGTCAGCATCGCCAAGTCTCGCGTTCATCGTTCTCCCTTTCGTTACAGGTGAGCGATCCGTTCCTGGGACCGCATTATTCTGATTATTACGTACCTGAATATTCATTTGCTCTTATACGTCCTTCACGGTGCCGACCATCTGCCTTTTTTCCTTAACACCGCGAGGCGGCGGCACACCTGCCCGCCGGTCACACGCCGCACACACGCCCGTGTGCCGGCAACGGGCCCCGCATCTCTGCCTGGGGGGCCCGCGAGCGCGGACAACTGCACCTTCGACTCGGCCGCTCCGGGCCGCCCGTCCGCCTCGCCCACTACCTTCTCAAAGATCGCTGCGCCCGCCCGGCCGCTCTCGCAGCCGCCCGGGTATGTCTCCGGCCATCGGTCCTTCCCGGCGCCCCGGCCCGCGCCGGCGTGCGGGTCCGGAGATCAGGTACCGGAACATCTGTATACGCTCAAGCCCTCCACTTCGCATCGTTTGGCCATCTTTTCGCCTGTCCTCTCTCGGGCGGCGGCCCGCTGCGTCGCCGGCCCGTCACTTCCGCCGCCTTACGCACCTCGCACGAGGTGCCAGGCCGCTCTTCCGTGCGTGCCCCCGGGCACGCGTGCGTCCGCCGTCCGTCCCTCCCGGCGGCCCCAGGCCCGGCCCGAATGCCCGGCCTGCGTGGCCGCGGGTTACGTCGCCGCCGCGGTCCAGGGGCGCTTCGGCACGCCCTGCGCCGCCAGCGTGCTGTTGCACATCGAGCAGTGCCACAGCTCGACCGAGGGCGGCCCGCCCAGCTTCTGCACGGAATGAAACCGTGCCCGCTTGTGCCTGCACCCGCTCTTCGCGGATCTCGACGCCACTTCCTCGTTCCTCCTGCCTCCGGGCCCCGCCGCCGTTGCGCGCGGCGCGGTAGCCCGGGCCGTTGGGTGGACGGGTTCTCCGGGCGCGTAGAGCGCTCGCAACGCCGGAGAAGCCGTCCTCACAACGACACACACGAGGACGCTGGCCTCATACCGCCTCGGAACGCCGGCGCAGAGCAACTGCTCCGCAGCCTTTTCGCACACCGCCCCGCCGGAACCCGGCGCACAGGGCGCCCGCCCTGCACAAGATCGGGCCATGTCCGGCGCATACCGGCCGCGCGATGACGTGCCTACACCGCAGCCGGGCGCACGGGGCCGATGCTCCAGCCCCGCCCTGGCCGCGCAACGGGCGCACGCCGGCAGCGCCGTGGCGCGTGACACCACGGCCGGCGCACGACCTGCACACACGGGGAACTCGCGAGTCCTTCCCCTGGCGAACGGGGAGGGCTCCCTTGTTTCCCTCGGCGGTCCGAGGCCACTCTTTCCAAATCACCCAACGGCGCTGGACGCGCTCCGATGAGCCGCCCTGTCGCCTATGTCCGGAGCGCCGACCCGTCAGCAGCGGAGACGCGCAAAAACCTCCGCCTCGAAGCCGGAACCCACTGGTGCAACTCTTCGCCGCCCGGCCCCGCCCGGGGCCCGGCGGCATCGCTCGACACTAGCCCCGCTCGGCCGCTTCCGCAGCCGAACGGGCCCCCTCCGCGGGGGCGGCCGCCGGCCGCCCCTACAGATCCACGAACGCCTTCATCTCACGCCTCCCCGTCCCTGTGCCCCCTCAGGCACTCCATCCCGCCGACGGGTACCCGACAGCCCGGCGCCGCGGCGGCACATGCCGGCACATATCCACATAGTCGGCCGCCGGCGCGCCCCGCCTGAAGGCGAACCCGCGAGGCCGCCCGCAGGAGCGACCACAACGTCAGCGTCACCCCGTGACGCTATCCCTTCTTCTATGCGGCCGCTAAACCTCAACCGAAAGGTTGAGGCCGCTCGCAGCCTAGGCGGCCGCCGTCTTTCGGTCCTTCCGGATGGTTTCCGCCGACACAGTGCTCTTGCAGACCGGGCAGTGCCACAGCTCGACCGGCGGCAGCTTTCCAAGCCGCTGCACGCCGTGGAACCTCGCCCGCGTGTGCCTGCAAGTCTCTCTCGGCGCCACTCCGTACCTCCTCACACAGCGACCGGCATCGATCCTCGCACATCGCCGTCGGCGGCCGAAACATTTTCTGGTTACCGCGCCCCCAACAAGAGCACGTTCTGGTACCATAATATAGGTACCAGAAACGACCGCCCGGCCCGGTGGCGGGGACGATCTTTTTCAGCGTCACGCGCCCGTGCCCCAGCCGAACTGCCTCCGGGGCGCGCCTCTTCGCGCGGGTGTTGATCCGCTAGTGATCCCGCCCGGCAGCGCTCGCCCCCAGGCGGGAATGTTTTGCTCTGTCCAGCTACGCCTTCTTCGCAGTGAAAGCAGCGCGGGCGATGCCGACGGCATCGCCTCGGCAGAATGGCCAGACGGCCATTCTGCAAGCAGCCGCGCCTCGCCTAACGCCTCCTCCTGCGAAGCGTGAGGAGAGCGGCCGCCATCAGGCCGAGGCCCGCCGGCTCCGGCACGATCCCGCCGCCGTCCTGCTTGATCGTGATATCCTTGATCTTGCTCAGGAGCAGCGCCTGTCCGGACGGGATATCCAGGGTCCACTGGAACGCCCACGTGAGGTCGCCGGGCCCGTTCAGGAGCGTCGAGCCGTCAAGGACGTTAACGTTCGCATCCATCAGTTTGGCCAGTGTGGCGCCGGTCATGTCCACCTCCGACACCGGGGTCCCCGCGGGGATGCTGGTAACAACCGTCTCGGACAGGATGACAACGCTCGCCGCGGGGGTATCGGTCTGTTTGGCGAGGTTGCCGTTGAGGATCTCGACCTTCATGTCGTCGGCGGTCCCTCCGAGCTCGAAGTCCGAATACTGGAAAAGGTAGAGTTTCATGGACCCGCCAGTCTTGTTGGTAAAGATGACTGTCTCCACGAGGGTTGATCCGCCGCTCGGGCCGGCCTCGTCGGCCAAGGCATACGTGACCTTCGCCTCCACATTCGCGTCCGCGTACGTGATGGTCGCCACGGCCGGGTCGACGTGGTCGACCGCGGGGCCGCTGATCTCGTCGATCGAGTACTCCCTGTCGTCGTACACGCCGTCCGCCTCCGT
This sequence comes from Planctomycetota bacterium, assembly GCA_043819695.1. GTDB lineage: Bacteria > Planctomycetota > PUPC01 > PUPC01 > PUPC01 > CAYLQD01. The sequence continues at coordinate 972 of JBDREM010000357.1, read as the reverse complement.
TCGGAACCAGAACCACTGTTGAGCGAGGTAGTCCTTGCCGCCGAACGTCCAGCTCTTCGCTCCGGCGGAACTGTCGGGGTCAATTGAGACCTCCGAGTCGCCATCAACGAGCGTGAAGGCGTTTCCGATCACCGCAATCGCCGATGCCCGTGCGCTCATGCCCAGGATAACTGCCATCGCCAACACCGCAACAATCGTCATGCGCTTCATTTTTCCTGCCCTCTCAAAAAAAGTGTGTTTCAAAACGCGCCATTTGCCAGCCCTCTCCATCTATCTCCTCATCTCGCTGTTCTTTGGCCCTCAATGGGTCGCGCCAGCCGTCCACACAACGGCCCGGCGCCCAACGAGCAGAAGCGTATCGGCCCGATCCCTTGGGCCTCGGCCTCGCTCGTTTCATTCGGCAGGGCATACAGCAATTTCCGTGCCAACGGAGAGCATTTCGACAGGAAAAAATGGAAGCTCTTCTCGCGCCAGCACTTACCCGCGCGGGCGTCCTGCACAAAGCAAACGGCACGTTGCCGAAAACAGACGGCGCCGGTGCGTGACGCCAGCCATTCCGGCGTAACAACGCTCAGCACAAAGGGTTACGCGCGCGTTGTCGCAGAGCACCGCGCCGGCCGCCCGTGTTGTCACGCGGCAACATCGCATGGGGAGCACCGGCTAGCAGGAGGAGCCCCGGTCGGCCGATGTAACGTACTGCGCCACCGTGATTTCCGGGCCGGGGACGATCAGAAGGCGAGGAGTTTGACTGCGGCGAGGAGCGTGAGGACCCTGACTATCACGACGAATCGCGTCTGCGGGATCCGTTTGAGGAGGAAGACGCCCGTCAAGGCGCCGGCGGCGATCGCCGGCAGGAGGACGAGGTCCGCGGCCAGGGTGTCCGTGGTGATCATCTCGCGGTGCAGGAAGAATGGGATCTTGAAGCAGTTGAGGATGAGGAAGTACCAGGCGCCGGTGCCGAGGAACTGCTCC
>JBDREM010000356.1:0-8271 GCA_043819695.1 Planctomycetota bacterium | reverse complement strand
CCGCGGGCGCCGGTGGCGGGGCCCGCGGCTCGGGCTCCGGCGGAGCGCCGCCGCGCAACACCCGCTCGAGATGATGCAGCTTCAACGTGAGCCGCCGGATCTCGTCCGATAACGCCCCGATCTTGAGGAGCGCGATCAGGCCGCAGATGCCGCCCGCGACGATAGCGATCAAGAGGAACAACGCGACAATCGCCAAGAGTTCCATTTTCGTTCCCTCACACGTTCTTGCGGCGTCCGGCGATGACGGCCCACACGAGCAGGACGGCCGACGCCCCCTGGCAGCCGTACGGCAGCAGCCAGCCGAAGCGCGCGTACGGCGTGTCCTCATTGCGCGGGAACACCCGGCCCGTCACGACTCCGGGCGACGTTTGGTCGCATCGCTCGACGATGTTGCCCCGGGGGTCGATGATGAGCGTCGGCCCCGCGTTCGCGATCCGCAGCACGTAGCGGCCGTTCTCGATCGCGCGGAGCACGGTCGCCGCGACGTGCTGCCGCCGCATCCGCGCGCCCCAACGCTCCGGATCGAGGATCGGCACGGCGAGCATCTCGGCGCCGTTCGCGACGAGCCGCCTGCAAATCCACGCGAAGTCGGCGTCGTAGCAGATGGCGACGCCGAGCCGGCCCTGCGGCGTGTCGAACACCTTGTAGTCCGAGCCGGGCACGCCGTCGAGCATCAGCGGCACCGGCTGAATCTTGTGGTACTCGCCCAGGCTCTCGCCGCCGGGGCCGAACAGCACGTATGCGTTCCAGAAGTTGGGCGCGGCCGCCGGATGGTCCAGCTTGGCGCCCACGCCGACGACGGCGCCGGTGTCACGAGCGAGCTTTTCTATCTCGCCGCGGACTCTCGCGTCCGCCTTCACGTCGGACAGGATGCTGAGCTCGGGCCAGAGGATCCACTGCGGGCCGGCCGAGGCGGCGGCGCGTGAGAGGCGCACCGACTCGTCGAGGCGGCCCGGCTCGTTCTGAACGAGCGCGACGCGAACTGCTCGCCCCGGGGTTTCCGCCGGCGGCTCGAGCGCGGCGGGCAGCAGCGCCAGCACAGCAAGCAAGCACGCCGCGGCGATCAGCGCAGTCAGCCGCTTGATTCCGGCCGGGCGAACGGCGCATGCGACGGCGGCGTTGAACGTAATGATGACGGTCCCGAGGCCGTACGCGCCGAGCAGGCGTGCGCCGAGCTTGAGCGGCGATGTCTCCCCGGCGAGCGCATGGCCCAGGCACAGGAACGTGCAGCGGAGCGGATAGCATTCGGCGCGGAAAAACTCGACCGCCGTCCACCACAGCACCGTCGCCAGGACCGCGGCCCACGGCCGCAGGCCGCGCTGCATTATCGCCCGTCCGGCGAAGAACACGCCGAACCACAAGCCGAAGATCATCCAGAGCGCCGGAGCGCCGGGTCCGAAGATATTCCAGAACCACGTGACGCCGAGCGCGGCGACCGTGAACCCGGACAGTATTCCCCAGCGGAACGCGTCACCGGGCGACAGGCCGTCGGTCGCCACGAGCGCCGGGACCATCGCAACGAAGATCAGCGGCCAGAGCGCGGGCACGGAGAATGCCAGGGCGTATAGCACGGCGGCAAGCGCCAGCAGGAACGCTCGCGCAGCCCTGGGCATCGGCTGATTATTGGCGAGCGGCATTGTCACCTCCCGTTTAAGATCGCGTTGAGCAGAATCTTCTTCGCTTCGCCGGCGACAGGGGCGAGCGCGTCGGGCCCGTCGCCGCGGAAGAAGAAGACGACCCCGGCGAGCATGCTCCACATCGCGTCGACGGCCGCCGCGCCGTTCGTGTCGCCGCGGGCGGCGCCCGACTCAGGCCGCGGCATTCCGCGAAGCGCTTCCGCCGCGATCGCCTTGCACGCGTTCTCCTTCGCCTGGATCCGTTCGAGCAGCTCGCCGTCGAGCGATTCCTGCCTCGGCCCGCGCCCCTCCTGCTGGAGCAGGAAGAAGATGATGTTGAAGTACTCGGGGCAGTCGCGGGCGAAGTCGAAGAAGGCGTCGATGAGCGCCGCGGCCTGTGCGCCGGGCGCGGCTGGTTCGGCGATGCGTGCCCGAAGCCTCGGTATGAACTCGTCGTAGCCTTCAACGAGCAGTTCGGCGTAGAGGGCGCTCTTGCTGGGGAAGTAGAGGTAGAGGGTTCCCGGTGCAAGTTCGGCGGCCCGGGCGATTTGCGGCATGGTCGCGCGGGCGTATCCGTGTTTCCAGAAGCACTGGCGGGCGGCGTCGAGTATATCCCTGCGCCGTTGCTCCCTTTCCCGCGCCCTGCGCTCGAGCGTGCCCATTGCGGTCTCCGTGGTCGCCGGCCTGAATTGCGTTCATATTCTGACTATCGTTCGCCGCCCTGTCAAGTGGGTTCTTGTCTGACTCATCCCCGTTTCGGAACACGTTGAGTGAGCGGCGTTCGCGCCGCTTTCCGAGCCCGCCGAAGGCGGGCGAGCATAGGCCCGTGAACGGGCCTCGACTACTGCGCAGACCGGGGATGACTCAACTGAAGGGTTTTGCGAAATGGCGGCCGGGAGGGACGCGCTCCGTCGCGTCCGGAAGGGTTTCGCAAAACAGCGGCCAAGACAGTTCGGAACGGCCACGACAGAACGTGGCCCTCCGGGGCGCACATCCGTATCGCGTTTTGGCGGTTCGCTGTTGATTCTCGTGCACGCGGGGGCCATAATCACGTCGTCCCACGGTTCTCACACTGGCGGGCGGGAGGCCGAATGGCGCGGATCAAGGTGCTCGAGGTGGTGGAGGCTGCAGCGGGCGGTGTGATGCGGCACGTCTTTCAGATCGCCGAGCATATCGACAAGGATGAATTCGACGTGACGGTCGCCATATCGCCGGCGCGGATGGTGCATCCGGAGCGTGATCTTCGGCGCCTGCGCGACCTCGACGCTCGCGTCGAGATGGTGCCGATGCTGCGGCGGCCCGCGCCGGTCTCGGACCTCGCCGCGTTGCGCCGGCTTGTCCGACTGATGCGGCGCGAAAAGTACGACGTGGTGCACGCGCACAGTTCGAAGGCCGGGTTTCTCGGCCGGCTGGCCGCGCGGAGGGCGGGAATCGAACGCGTCTTCTACACGCCGCACGCGTTCGCGTTTCAGTGCGGCGGCGCGGTCGGATGGATGTACCGGCAGCTCGAGCGAATCGGCGCGATATTCGGCGGCGCCATTGTCGCGGTCTCGGAAAGCGAGAGAGAACTGGTGCTCAAAGCCGGGATCGTGCGGCCCGGCCGCGTGCGGGTGATCAGGAACGCAATCGAGGCGCCGCCGCTGCCGACGCCGGAAGACGGGCGGCAGGCGCGGGAGAAGCTCGGCCTGCCGCAAGGTGCGCCCGTTGTCGGCAGCGTCGGCCGGTTGGCGCCGCAGAAGGGCCTCGGGTATCTGGTCCGCGCGGCCGCTCATGTTTGCGGCGAACGTGACGGCGTGCGGTTCGTGTTGATCGGCGGCGGGCCGCTCGAGCCGCGTCTTCGCGGATTGGCGGAGCGGCTCGGCATCGCGCATCGGGTCGTGTTTGCCGGGCACCGTGACGACGCAGCCGACCTCTACGCGGCGATGGACATCTACGTCCAGGCATCGCTATGGGAGGGCCTGCCGTACGCGTTGCTCGATGCGATGGGCCGCGGCCTGCCGGCGGTCGCCACGGACCTACCCGGGAACAGCGACGTCGTGAAGGGCGGCGCGACCGGGCTGCTCGTCGCGCCGCGCGATCCGGCGGCGCTCGCGGGCGCGATTCTCGACCTGCTCGATAACGGGGAGGAAAGGCGAGAACTCGGCGATGCCGCGCGCGATCTCGTGCTGCGGGAGCACAACGCCGCCGGGTTCATCGCATCGGTCGAGGCGCTCTATCGCGGCGATTGAGCCGGCTCGCTCGAGCGCGGCCACAGTGTGGTCCGCAGGCTGATGAAGAGGACCGCGGCCTGGAGGGTCATCGCGATTGACGTGGCGAGCGCGATCCCGGCGTGCTTCATCGGCGTGAGCGCGAGCAGGGCGCTCAGGAGCACGTTCGCGTACAAGGCCCACCGCGCCGCGCGGAGCGGCGACCGCGTGTCCTTCATTGCGTGCAGTGCGCGTGAGAGGATGCTGACAAGCCCCATGCCGGGGAGGCCGAACGCGTACCAGCGAAGCGCCGCAGCGGCCATCCGGGTCTCCTCCGGGCCGAACTTCCCGCCCTGAAGGAGCCAGGCGATGGGATGCGCGAGCAGCGCGGCCGCCGCCGAGACCGGGACGAGCACGAGGAGTCCGAGCAGCAACGCCCAAATCAGCGCCCGTCTGAACCCTTCCCAGTCGTTCGATGCGGCGCGTTCGCTCAGCGGCACGAGCGCCGCGCGCCCGACGGACAGGGCGAAGAAGGCGTACGGCGCGAGGACGAGCTGCATTGCATACCCGAGCGCCGCGACGCTGCCCACTTCGAGGAACGAGGCGACCGCTCGGTCGACCACCGAGGCCAACCGGTCGATGAGGGCAGCCGTACACACCGGGCCGGCCAGTTGCAGCACCTGGTACGCAGCGGGGTCGGCGAAGCCAACGGACACTTGCCATCCTCCACGGACCAGCCCGCGCCGCCTGCCGAGCGCGAGCAACACGGCCGACGCGAGCAACTGCAACGCGCCCCCAACGACGACGCCAAGCACGAGGCTGTAAACACCGAGCCGCCTGTGCAACAGGACCATTGTTGCTATCCAGCCGGCGTTGAAGAGCGTCGGCGCGAGCCCGTACGCCCAAGTCTGACCATGGGCGAGCAGCAGGCTGCCGAGAAAAGCCGCGACCCCGATCAGGACGACGAACGGGCACATGAGGCGGCCGAGGTGCGCCGCGTCGGCGGAGCGCTCGGGAGTGAAGCCGGGCGCGAGCAGGCCGGAAACGAGCGCGGGGGCGATGATCCAGCAGACGGCGGCGGCCACGACGAGCAGCACGAGTAGCCAGTTGAGGACGGCGGACGCGGCCCGCCACGCCTCGCGCACCCTGCCCTGCGTTGTGAGCGACCTGAACGTGGGGAGGAAGGCGCTCTCGATCGCCTGTTCGGCGAGCGCCCGCCTGAAGAGGTTGGGGATCATGAAGGCGATGTTGAAGACGTCGACAAGTGCGCGGCCGCCGAAGAGGCGAGCGATGAGCAGCACGCGCACGAGCCCGAGTGCGCGGCTGGCGAGTGTGCCGGCGAGGAGTTTTACCGCGGCGCGCGTGATCCGCCGCAAGGGTCTGGCATCTTTTGGCAAGGCGCACCTCACAGAGGTCAGTGGGGTCGGCACTCGGGACGTCCCGGGCGAGTACATGCAAAAGGCCGACACTATCTATATCGACAATGTCGGCCTTCGACTTGAGAGCGGAGCGCGGACGAACGGGCTACTTGGCCCCGTCGCCGTCCATCAGCTTCTTCATCAGCTCGTCGGCGTCACACTCCTTGATCTCTTCGTCGGAGATTTTCTGCATCTTCTCGAACTTTTTCAGCTCGGCGTAGTTCGAGAACTCTATGTAATCGGCGTACCGCAGCTTCCTTCGTGTGGGTTTCTTGGGTGGCGGGTTGCAGAACGCCGGATTCGTCTCGGGCGCCGGTGCCGGAGCGTCGCTGTTGGTTCCCTGCAGCAGGCGTATGAGACTTCGCATGTGCTCGTCGAGCTTTCGCAGGCGGCCGAGGTACTCTCGGTACGTCAGTTCGGCAAGTTGGAGGCGGCGGGCCGCCTCACCCAGTTGATGGGCCGTCGCCGCCAGCTTGATGGTGAGCTGATCCAAGAGCTCCTTGCGCTGCTTGTCATCTCTTTTAAGCATCTCAGCCAACTCCTCTAACAATAGGCCAAACAACAAGATAACTACGCCGTCGTGTGTCCTTTCTACCCAGTGTGTAGCAAATTCCGCGCCGAACGGGCCGCCGAAACGCGAGAAAAGATTGCGCTCAGGCGTAACATGCTGCCGCGTAAGCTGTTATGAGCGCCCGGTGCCGGCATTTCCGATGGCGCGCGGATTGAGAGCCACCGGCGCGGCGTCTGACTTTTTGAACATCCTTTCGTCCCGGCACGAAAGCGGGCCATAACACCTTGTGAGCCGCGGCTTTAGAGAAGGCGGCTCGACGTTGCCTTCGGGCAACGTCTCTCGCGCGACGATGCGTCTCGTCAACATTCGCCGCTTGACCCCGGCCCTCGCGTGCGGTATCGTATTTCGCGCAGGAGACTGGGCACGGGCGTTGCGAGAGATACGGGGGAAGTCATGGCACAGGTCGCGGCGAAGCCGGGGCTGCGGGGCCGGTCGTTCTGGGCGCTGATCGTCACGCAGTTCCTCGGCGCGTTCAACGACAACGCGTTCAAGATGATGGTCCTGCTCTTCGTCTCGGCCGGCGTGGTCGCCTCGCAGGGCGGCGCGATCTTTACGTCCGGTGCGACGGCGACGTTCGCCCTCGCCTACATCCTGTTCTCTGCGTCGGCCGGTTACCTCGCCGACCGGTTCAGCAAGCGGCGCATCATCGTGCTCGCGAAGGTCGCCGAGATCGGCGTGATGGGGCTCGCGTTCTTCGCATTGCTCGCGGGCGACCGCGTCACGCCCATCGTCGTGCTCTTTTTGATGGCGGCTCAAAGCGCGTTCTTCAGCCCGGCGAAGTACGGCGTCCTCCCGGAAATCCTGAACGACGACGAGCTGTCTCAGGGGAACGGCATCATCAACATGACCACGTACGTCGCCATCATCCTCGGGACGGTGGCCGGCGGCTGGCTGATGCAAGGGTTCGGCCGGCTGGTCGTGGCCGCGGACGGCGCCAAGGGCTACGAAGGCCCGCTGCAGAACGCGGCGCTCGTCTTCATCGGCATCGCGATCCTCGGGACGATCACGAGCTTCTTCGTCGGCCGGATTCCCGCGGCCGGCTCGCACAAACGCTTCCGCTGGAACTTCCTCGCCGATTCGTGGGCCGGCGTACAGCGGGTCCGCAAGGACAGGCCGCTCTTCCTCGCGATGCTTGCGAACATGTACGCGTGGGTGTTCGGCGCCGTCTTCATACAGAACTTCGCGTCGTACGGCTGGGAGGTCATCAAGGCGAGCGACGCCGACACCATCGGCAACCTGATCGGGCTGCTGTGCGTGGGGATCGCGCTGGGGAGCCTGCTCGCCGGCAAGCTCTCGGGCAGGAAGGTCGAGTTCGGCCTCGTGCCGTTCGGCGCCATCGGCATGACGCTGTGCTGCCTCGCCTACTGGCTCACGGCGCTGCCCGAGACCCTTGCGTGGCGCGTGCGCCTCACCGGGGTCAACCAGGTCTTCCTCGGCTTCTTCGTCGGGTTCTTCGTCGTCCCGCTCAACGCGTTCATCCAGCAGAAGAGCCCGCGCGACGCGAAGGGCGACAACATCGCGGTGCTCAACTTCATCACGTTCGTCGGCATTCTTATCGGCGCCGCGGTCGTCTACGGCCTGTCGGCCGGGCTGGGCATGAATCCCGCGCAGATATTCATCGTGTTCGGCGTCGTCACCATCGCCGTCACGGCGTACATCTGCTGCGTGCTGCCCGATTTCCTGATCCGGTTCGTCGCGTGGCTCGCGACGCAGACCGTCTACGGGTTTCGCGTGGTCGGCAGCGGCAACGTGCCGAGGGAGGGCCCGGCGCTGCTCGTCTGCAACCACGTCTCGCTCGTCGATGCGGCGCTCGTCTCCGCCTGCCTCCAGCGGCCCGTGCGGTTCGTGATGTACCGCGAGTACTACAACCACCCGCTGCTCCACTGGGCGGCGAAGATGAACCGCGCGATCCCGATCGCGCCCGAGGACGGGCCGAGGGCGCTGGTCGAAGCGTTCGCCGAGGCCCGCAGGGCGCTCGTCGAGGAGGGCGCGCTCGTCTGCGTCTTCGCCGAGGGCAGCATCACGCGGACCGGCAACCTGCTCGGGTTCCGCTCGGGCTTCGAGCGGATCGTGAGGGGCACCGGCGTGCCCATCGTCCCGGTCAACATCGACCGCGTCTGGGGCAGCATCTTCAGCTACGAGCGCGGCAAGGTCTTCTGGAAGCTGCCGCGGGCAATCCCGTATCCCGTCACCGTTTCGTTCGGGCGAGCGATGCCGGCGTCGTCGACGGCCCACCAGGTGCGGACGGCGGTCGCCGAGCTCGGCGCCGACGCGTTCGACCATCGCAAGGGCGCACAGGTGCTGCTGCACCAGGCGTTCATTCGCGTGGCGCGGCGGACGTGGGGCGAGCCGTGCCTCGCCGACTCGTCCGGCTCGAAGGCCACCCACGGGCGGGCGCTGACCGCGGCGGCGCTCCTCAGCAAGCGGATCAAGCGGCTGGCGAAGGACGACGAGCACGTCGGGCTGCTCCTCCCGCCGTC
>JBDREM010000355.1:0-16097 GCA_043819695.1 Planctomycetota bacterium | reverse complement strand
GAAGACGCCAAGAAATATCTCGACCCGAAGGTGCTCTCGCGGATATCGCGGCTCGACATCAAGGCGCGGCTCGTCGTCGAGGGGTACGTCGCCGGCCTCCATAAGAGCCCGTTCCACGGCTTCAGCGTCGAGTTCGCACAGCACCGCGAGTATGCGCCCGGCGACGACCTCAAGCACCTCGACTGGAAGGTCTTCGGCAAGACCGACCGCTTCTACGTGAAGCAATACGAGGAAGAGACGAACCTCCAGGCGTGGGTCCTGCTCGATATCTCGGAGTCGATGGACTACACGTCGGGCGCGATGACGAAGTTCGACTACGGCGCGACCGTCGCGGCCTCGCTCGCATACCTGATGCTCCAGCAACAGGACTCGGCCGGGCTGGTGCTCTTCGACGACGACGTCCGCAGCTTCCTGAAGCCGTCGGGCCAGGCGGCTCACCTGAAGCTGATGACGCACCGGCTCGCGAACACGCAGCCGACCGGCCGCTCGAAGGTCGGCGGCATCTTCAACGACCTCGCCGAGCGCATCAAGCACCGCGGCCTCGTGATCCTCATCTCCGACCTGTTCGTCGACGTCCGCGAGCTCGCCGTCGCGCTCCGGCACTTCCGCCACAAGCGGCACGAGGTGATCGTCTTCCACGTGCTCGACGAATACGAGCGGACGTTCCCCTTCAACGACCTGACGATGTTCAAGGGGATGGAGGGCTACCGCGACGTCTTCGCCGAGCCGCGCACGCTGCGCGACGACTACCTCGCCGAGCTCGACGCGTTCACGAGGCAGGTCAAGCGAACGTGCCGCCAGCACCGGATCGACTACGTGCCGATGACGACGAGCGACTCGCTCGAGGTCGCGCTCAGCGCATATCTTGCCGGCCGGCTCGCGATGAGGGGGAAATGAGCTTGGGCCTCTTCCTCCACCCCTTGCTCGCGTGGGGCGCACTCGCCGGCGCGATCCCCGTCATCATCCACCTGCTGAACCGCCGGCGGTTCAGGATCACGCGCTGGGCGGCGATGGAGTTTCTGCTCGCCTCGCTCAAGAAGAACTACAAGCGCATCCGTATGGAGAACCTGCTTCTCCTGCTCCTGCGGATCCTGATGATCGCGCTGATTGCGCTTGCGCTCGCCCGGCCGCGGCTCATGCAGTCCGGCATTATCGGCGCCCTCGGCACCGAGAGCCGGCACGCGATCATCATCCTCGACGACTCGTGCAGCATGAGGCGCCGCAACGGCTCCGAGACCTGCTACGACCGCGCCAAGGACATGGCCGAACAGATACTCGCGTCGCTCAACAAGGGCGACGTGGTCTCGCTGCTCATGATGTCCGACGTGACCCGGCCGGTAATCAAGGAGGCGACGCTCGACATCGGCCTGGTCCGGCGCGAGCTGAAGCGGTCGGAGGCCGGCTGGGGCGGGACCGACGTCGGCCGCGCGCTCGCTGCCGCGTCCGAGCTGCTTGCCGCGTCGAAGAGGCCGCGCAAGGAGGTCTTCCTCATCACCGACATGCAGGCCCGCGCGTGGGGCAAGAAGGACCAGGAAGCGAGCGATGAGCTGAAGGCCGCGCTCGAACGTATCCGCAAGGAGGCCAAGGCGTTCGTCGTCGACGCCGGCATCAACGGCGAAACGGGCAACCTGGCCGTCACGAGCCTCGTCCCGCTCTCGAAGGTCATCGGCGCCGGTTCACAGGCCGAGCTCAAGGCCGAGGTGGCGAATTTCGGGAACACGGCACGGCCGGGCGCGCAGGTCAAGTGCCTCGTCGACAGGTTCAACCAGAACAAGGAAGAGATCGACATCCCGGCGGGCGAGACCGAGAGCGTCTCCTTCACCCACACGTTCCACACCGAGGGCGCACATCTGATCCAGGCCGAGCTTGGCGACGACCGGCTTCGCGCCGACAACATCCGGCACCTCGCGGTGCACGTCGAGAAGTTCGTCCGCGTCCTCCTCGTGAACGGCGAGACGTCCGACGAACCGGAAGAGAACGAGACGTATTACATCGAACGGGCGCTGAAGCCGCCGGCGGAGGACGGCGGCCTGCGCGTCTCGCACATCGAGCCGACGACGATCACCGAGTTCGACGTCGCCGCGGCCGACTTCGCCCGGCACCGTCTCGTCGTGCTCGCCAACCTCGCCTCGCTCGCCGCGAAGAACGCCGTCGCCCGCCTCGAGGACTACGTGAACGACGGCGGGGCGCTCGTCATCTTTCTCGGCGACCGCGTCGACGCCGCCTTCTACAACGAGCAGCTCTTCAACGGCGGCAAGGGGCTGCTGCCCGCCCGGCTCGGCGAGGAGGCGGGAAGCACCGGCGACGACAGGACGGGCGTCGGCATCGAGGCGGTCAAGCCCGTGCATCCCGTGCTCGAACGCTTCACCGGCGAACGCGCCTTCTACATCGAGCGCATTCGCTTCTTCAGGTACTTCGAGCTGAAGCTGCCGGCCGATGCCAGGGACGTCCGCGTCGTCGCGAAGTTCGAGACCGGCAGCCCGGCGATCGTCGAGAAGAGATTCGGGCGGGGCCGCATCATGCTCTTCGCATCGTCCTGCGACACCGAGTGGACCGACTTCGCCAAGTCGGCCGCATACGCCGTCGTCGTGCAGGACCTGGCCGATCACCTCGCATCCGGCGATCACGGCCAGCGGAACATCCTCGTCCACCGGCCGTATCGCCGCACTTTCACGCCCGACGAGTTCGTCGAGGCCGTGACCATCCGCCCGCCGAGCGGCGCCGGCACCGAGAGAATCCTGCGCCCGTTCCCCGTTCGCTCGGCCGCCGCCGGCGGCAGGAACGCCGACGCGCCGCCCGCCGTCACCCAGATCGTCTTCACGGAGACCGGCGCCGCGGGCCTGTACGAGGTCGAGCTGAAGCGCAAGGACGGCGCGAAGGCGCCCATCGAATATTTCAGCGTGAACGTTCCGCCGGAGGAAAGCGACCTCCGCCGCATCGAGCCGGAAGATGCGAAGGCCGCCATCAAGGGCTTCGACTTCAAGTACGCAAAGAGCGTGTCCGAGCTCAAGCTCGTCGTGCGGCGGAGCCGGACCGGGCGCGAGTTCGCGCAGGCGCTACTCCTCGCCGTGCTCGCCATCTCGTGTGTCGAGCTGATACTGGGACAAAGATTCGGGCGGTGACGCCCCCCGGAACATGACACGATGCTCAACCTGTTGCTCAAGCTGTTCGGGCTCGACAAGGCGAACTTCGGGGCCGCCGAAGACTGGAGCCTGCGCCTCACGAGCGAGTGGACCCCGCCCGTCATCCTCTTCGGATGCCTCGCTCTCGTCGTTCTCGTCTGGCAGGTCTACAAGCGCGAAAAGGGAACGGCCTCGGCGCGCTTCAAGATGATGCTGGCGCTCTTCCGCGTCGCCGCGCTCGCCGTGCTCGTCTTCATCCTGCTCAAGCCCGCCGTCATCGTCGCCACGTCCGAGCTCAAGGAGGCGTACGTCATCATCCTCGCGGACAAGTCCGACAGCATGACGCTGGCCGACCGGTACCGCGACGAGAACCTGGCGGCCCGGCTCGCCCATGCGACCGGCCTGACCGACAAGCTCGACACGTCGAAGCCGCTCGAGCCCGAGGCCGCGGCGGCGCTCAGGGCCATGCCGCGCGCCGAGATCCTCAACCGCGCGCTTGCCAACCCCAAGTTCGACCTCGTCGGGCGAATCGCGAAGAGCTCGAAGGTCCGGCAGTTCGTGTTCGCGTCGACCGTCTCGCCGGCGCCGACCCCGGAGCCGGCGGACGAAATGAAGCGGACGTTCAAGCAGCTAAGCCGCCCGTTGCCCGAGGGCGGCGCCCGCCCGCTCGTCGTCACGCCCGACGGCCCCGCCACGCAAATCGGCGAGTGCATCCGCGAGGCCGTCGCCGAGCTTCGCGGCCAGCGGATCGCCGCGATGGTCGTCCTCTCCGACTGGAACTCGAACAGCGGCATTTCGCCGGCCGAGGCGATAAGATACCTCGACGCCCCATCGACGTTCCCGATCTTCGCCGTCGGCGTCGGTGATCCGGCCGAGCAGCGCGACATCGTCGTCTCGAGCGTCTCCGCCAACGCCGTCGCATTCCTCAACGACCCGCTCGTCTTCAACGTCGCCGTCGAGCAGTCCGGATACATGGACGCAACCGTCCCGCTTCAGCTTCGAATCGGCGACAGCGTCGTCGCAACGAAGGACATCAAGCTCACGGCCGGCCGCAAGTACTACACCATCTCGCACACGCCCGACAAGAAGGGCGTCTTCAAGTACACGGTCGTCGTGCCGCCCCGCGACGATGAACTCTCGGACAAGAACAACTCGGACGAGCACACCGTCACGGTGAAAGAGGACAAGATACGCGTGCTGCTGATCGCCGGCGGGCCGACGTGGGAATGGCGCCACTGGAAGCCCGCGCTCGCCCGCGACGAGTCCGTCGAACTGAGCGCGTGGCTCCAGTCCGCCGACAACGACTGGGTCATGGCCGGCGGCCGCCAACTCACACAACTGCCCCTGAACAAGAAGGAGCTTGTCGACGAATACGACGTCATCATAATGCTCGGCGCGTCGGCCGACGCCTTCTCGAACGAACAGCTCGACAACATCCGCTCGTTCGTCGGCGACTTCGGCGGCGGCCTCGTCTTCTGCGCCGGAGCGCTCGCACCCGTCGACGGATTCGCCGGCTCGCCCCTCGCCAAGTGCCTGCCCGTCGTCCTCGGATTGCCGTCCAACGTCGCCCCGACGGGCGAGCTCTTCAAGCTCGCCGTCACGCCCGAGGGCTGGGCGCATCCGGCGACCAAGCTCGACCAGGACCCGCATCGCAACCGCGAGATATGGCAGGATCTGCCCGGCCTGTTCTGGTTCTATCCCATCGAGAAGATCAAGCCGGGCGCAAGCGTCATTGCCGCGCATCCCGAAGAAAAGAACGAGAGCGGTCGCGCCGTCCCCGTCTTCGTCGAGCAGCGCTACGGAGCCGGCAAGGTCTTCTTCTCGGCGACCGACGAGACCTGGCGCTGGCGGTTCGTCATCGGCGATCGGCATTTCTACCGCTTCTGGCGCCAGACCATCGCACTCACCGCGTCGAACAAGCTGCTCGGCACGTCCAAGCGCCTCACCCTCACCGTCGCCAGGAACCGCTACACCATCGGCCAGCGGGTCGAGGCCGAGGCCAAGCTCCTCGACGAGCTGCTCCGGCCAACCGGCGGCAACGAGCTCACGGCGACCGTCGACCTGCCCGGCGGCAGCACCCGGCCCCTGAAGCTCACGCTCGCCGACCCGGCGCAGGGCGTCTACCGCGGCTCGTTCATCCCCCGCAAGATGGGCAACTACGCCGTCTGGATGCGGGCCGGCGCCGACGACAAGCCGGAGACCGCGCCCTTCAGCGTCGCGATGTCCACGCTCGAAAGCGAGAGCCGCCGCCTCAAACTCGAAGTGATGCAGGAGGTCGCGAAGGAAACATCCGGCGAGTCGTTCACCATCGACCGGATCGGCGAGATCCCCGAGAAGATCAAGAGCGAGGAGCAGAACATCATCACCGAGCATCCGGTCGAGATCTGGGACTCGGCGGGCTTCCTGATCCTCTTCGCCATCCCGCTCACCTGCGAATGGTGGCTCCGCAAGCGCCGCATGCTCACGTGACCGCCCGCGCTGCGAGCTCCAACGGAGACGGAGCGGCGTTGAAAGAAAAGACCACCCGCTCACAGAACGGGCCTACAGGAGCCCTACAAGGGGCTCCAGAACGCCGCGAAAGGGTCGGGGCAATTCGGGATCGTGTCCCCTCCAATTGCGGCGGTTTCCGGCGCGTTTTTGCAGGCCGACTGTGTAAGTCGGCGATTTCCGGCACCGTTCTCAACGGCCGCACGCATATGAATTCCCCCGACAAGGAGGGCACTGGTGAGTGAGGGCACAACCACGAATACTGCACCACCCGCGCGCTCGGACAGCGCGAGGATTCGACGCGATGAGCCTTCGCGCCCCCGGCGTCGTGAAATACCTACGGCGTCCCCCGATTGGATTGTAGACCTGAAGAGACACGGAATTCGCTGGCCACTTCACCAGGCCTAATGTCCGTCCCTCCAGAACCCGAAACCATCCTCCAACCGGAGCCGCTTCCCGTCCAGTGTTATCTCTATGCGCAACTGGTATTCCAATCTCTCCGGGAAGTCACCTTCAATGCCGTATTTCTCGCGGTCGTAGAACACATCATTCGGATACACCTTCTCCCATAGTCCAACGAGTCGGTCTCCGTGCCTTTTGATCGGTATCCTGGCCTCAGAGCGTGTGAAAGAATCGTTTTCGCCGCGAGAAAAGCTCCGTAAGTCCAGTGTTTGCGTGAGAAAAACGCCTCGTTTGCGGCCTTGCGGCGATTAATTCACACGCTCTCAGCTCTACCCAGCAACCGACCGGTAGGCTTGTAGGTGAGCCACACGGTGCAGTCAAGATGGGATGGGGCGACCGCTCCGTCGGACACCGCGAAGAGGTCAAACAACATCGCATAGTTCGTGTACGAAAGCAAGCGGACCTCGCAACGCCAGGCATCTGTCGAAGCCACCCCGAAAGCCTCCCCCGTGCGATCCGGAGGGTCGTCCGGGTTGGAGTAGAGGTTTATCACCTCCGGCCGCCCTTCGCCGCTGCATGAGAACAGTGGCATCGTCATGGAAATGAGACAAACGGTCAGAAGGACATGTACGGGAGCGGTTCGCATGAGACGACCCTCATTAGTTCGCCCGGGGCGTCTTCCTCCTCCGCCAGCACGATCGCGCGGTGCACACCGCGAACGTCACACTCCCCAGCGCCAGGCCAAACCCCAGGCTCGCGGTCGGGCTGACCGCGCCGCCGGTTATGGCGAGCATAGGCCCGGGCGTTTGTGAGATCGGTCCCAGGAGATTGGGGAGATGCTCAAAGACAAATTCGTCGAGGTCCGTGGCGCATCCTCGGACGCTCGACATCACAAGAAGGATTGGATACAACGCGCCGCCGACCGGGCCCGCCGAGGTCATCGCCAGCGGGCAATACCCCAGGAAGTAGGGAAGGTGGAAGAGCGGCGGAAGCAGGGCAGCGTGGATTGACCAGGCCCACCGTCCCTTGTTCCAGAGCCAGGGCCAGGCGGCGAAAAAGACCACCACGCTCAGGTGGCAGAACTCGAAGATAATGTTGACATGGTATCGGGCCGCGCATCGCTGGACCTCTACAACACAAGCCTCATCGGTCAGCTTGTACATGTAACGGTCGATGTCCTCCTCCAGCCGTTCGGCGAGCCCCGCAAGACGGATCTGCGACAGAAGGCCCGCTGCTCCCGTCTGCTCTCTGTCGGGGGAGCGGGCCCACGCCCGATATCCGGAGAGCATGGACGAGCGCAACTCGCCCTCTCCGGCCGCCTCGAGGCGTCGGACCACCTCGGGCAGGGCCGCCTCGACATCAGCATCGGTCACCCGCTGATAATCAGGACCGTGAATGTTGAAGCCGCCTGAATAGCAGGACCAGTAGACATGCCAGCCGTTTCGGGGCGGATACGCGACCCCGTATCTGTCAGAGAATTCGGGATCGAGGTCGACCCCACACGCGCACTTCCAGAACTCGGCCGCTGAACCCCTCTTGATCGGCGCCATGAGCGGCGCGATCAATGCGAGCGCGGCCGCTATCAGGCCGACGGCCAAGCTAAGCACAATCCACTTGATGGTCTTGGCGGACATGACCCCTTCCGATAGAACCTCGTCCACCTAATTCTAGGCGCGGAAAGGGTGGCATCGCAAGTCGAGAGCTTGGGGTCAGTCTGTGGTGCCGGGGATCGTATATTCATCTCCGGCGGCCGGGATGCTTCTTACGCTTCGGACCGGGATATTCAGGACGGATACTCGATACTCCGATACTCGATACTCAGCAGATACTCAGGACAGTCACCAATGGCACTAACTTAAGGCCGATCATCCGCCGCCAGAGAGAACGGGCGGCCCGACGGCTTCTTTGTCCTAATCCTAATCATAATCGTAATCCTGCTCGGCAGCGGCACTTACGAAACACCGATTAGGATTAGGAGTAAGATTACGATTACGACCGGAGCTCTGCGACACGGGTCGAGCCCCTTATGTTAGTGCCATTGAGGACAGTCACCAATGGCACTAACTTAAGCCGATCATCGGCCGCCAGACAGAACGGGCGGCCCGACGGCTTCCTTGTCCTAATCCTAATCATAATCGTAATCCTGCTCGGCAACGGCACTTACGAAACAGCGATTAGGATTAGGAGTAAGATTTCGATTACGACCGGAGCTCTGCGACACGGGTCGAGCCCCTTATGTTAGTGCCATTCAGGACAGTCACCGTTTTCCACGTTGCTTTCTCGGCCGGCCGACGGGGAGGGGCCGCACGCGCCGCCCCCCGTACCATGTATTCCACCACACGCGCGGTTGGATGGCGCAAGGATTTCACGCGGAGGATTAGGATGTTCAGGACAGGATATTCAGATATTCAGGACAGTCACCGTTTTCTGCGTTCCTTTTTCAGGATATTCAGGACAGTCACCGTTTTCTGCGTTCCTTTTTCGGGCGGCCGCCGGGCAGGGGCCGCACGCGCCGCTCCGTACCATGTATTCTACCACTCGCGCGTTCGGATAGCGCAAGGATTTCACGCGATGGGCCTTCGCGCCCGCTGTCCCTCCCTCAAACTCCGTCGGCCATTATACTGCCGGACTTGCGGCAGCATGCAAGTATTCTCAGGGCGGCCGCTGCAACGCTGTTTCAGCCCTTCCGAGAGTACCACGTTCGGATTCACCCACGCTCTATTCCGCCTGCTCCGCCTCGTCGTCTCAGGCAGAGCCATCCACAGCTGCGAACACCCGATTCACGCAAGCAAGGATGATGCTGCCGGGTTCCCGGCTCGTCAGCGACGCCGCTCATTGCCACGGCAGCCGCTCTCTCTCCAGTTTGTAGGGTTCTCCCGTGCTCTTTTCAATAAGCGCCTCGATGTTGTCCAGTTCCAGGTTGGTCATCCGGTGGCGTTTCTCCGCGTAGCGGCGATATTTATTCCTCTCTCCGTCACTCCAGGTGGCAGCCTCCATGTAGTCCCCGCAGTACGGCACGAGCAGATCGATCCAGCAGGCGATCTTGTCCAACTCCTCCCGCGACAGTTTCGCGTCGTGATGCCCCTCCTTGAGCATCGCGGGCAGATTGCTCTTTGCCGAGCCCGCGAAATACGGCGGGATCATGGGCGGGATCGACTGGACATTCATCCAGTTCACAACGGGATTCGGCTTCCCGCTGCGCGTGAGCGCCAGGTAGGACTGGCTCCAGTGCCGGCCGCCGCTTGTGCCGCCGGTCGCCGACAACAGGCTGAACATGGGCTTGCCCGTCTTCTCGTCCACCTTCTTTCCGTCGTGGCACTCGACGCAGTGGCGGTCCAGGATGGGCTGTATCTCCTTCAGGAAACTGAACCCGCGCGGCGGTCCGTAAAACGGGTCAAGCTTCTGCGGGCCGGCCTTCGCGGCGATGCTTTGCCTCAGGACCGGGGGTGCGGTGTACTTGGCCTCGTGGCAGCCGGCGCACGAAAACCTCTCCCCCGGCATGAGTGTCGACCACGACCGCATCGTCTGTGCGCAGTGTCCGTTTGCATCGATAAGCTGAAAGTAAACCGGGGTGCGTGCCGGAACTTCAAAGAAGGCCGAGCCGTCCTCGTGGACTTTCGCGTCACCCAGCACGGACTTGACGTCCCACGTGCCGTTGTTGATGGATACCGGCGTGCTGACCAGGGCGCCGCCCGCGGGGCCGCCGTTTCCATTGCTTCCCACGCCCGCCGCACGGAAATCCAGCGCAATGACGCGCAGCTTCTTGACGGTGCCGCGGGGAATACCCTTCAGGCCCGGGCCAAAGTACACGTCTTGCACGAAGTAGGTTCCCGTCTTCTTGCGGTAATCCACGATACTCGGACGCACGGGCGGAACCTTGCGCGACATCAGCAGCACCGGCTGGTTGCAGGAGATCGCCGGATCATGGGCGAGTACTTCGCGGGCCGCGTCCTTGCGAACGTAGCACAAGTCATACCCGTTCATGGAGCCGCGGCCCGTCTGGTGCGCACTGTATGAAGCAACATACTCGTCCTCGTTGATGGCATAGGGATACATGAAGTGCCCGTCAAAGCCGGTGTACGCATCCACGCGGCGGTAGCGGTTGTCGCTCTTCTCCTCGACCAGCGGCGCCACGAGTGTCGCGCCTGAAGTCTCCTGTTGCCCCTTTTTGGCGTCTATCATTATCAACGCCCCGGTTTGAATGGAATGGTGCCCGGTTGCGATGGCAATCAGCTTGTCCGAGCCCGCGATTCCGCGGGCATGACCGACGGTCGTAGGCCACCAGGAGTTGTTGCCGTAGTACTCGGTCTGGCCCGTACCGTCGATTCGCATCTGGAACAGGGGCTGCGGATATAGCTGCCCGCGATCGTTGTAATCCCAACGCGTGTAAATTACCCGCCCGTCCTCGAGCACCTGCGGGTAGTTGCTGTGGACCTGGTCGAAACCGATCCGGCGCAAATACTTCCCGTACCTGTCGCAGGTGTACAGATTGCTGACCTCGGTCCACCAGCAATCGACAGTCTGCACGCAGCGGGTGGAATTGAAAAGGATGTCGCCGTTGGGAAGATAGACGCCTTCGTAGTCGGCGAATCCCAGGCCGGAGGTAATCTGGCGCACCTCGCGTGTGGCGAGGTCCATTTCGTAGAGGTGATAGTCGTCCTGCCGATCCGACTTCTTCCATGAGAAGAGGATACGTTTGCCGTCGTACGACACGTCGGGATCGCGAATGACCCCGTTCACGTCTTCGATCAGAGTCTCTACGCTCCCGTAGATACGGCCCATCTCGAGAATGCACAGGGCGCTGCCGGGCCTGAAATGCCGTTCGCTCTGGGCATCGGACTGCCCCTCGGTATACGCGTAGTGCGAGCCGCCCATGTTGTAGTGCTTGGTGAAGACAATGCGTTTTGTTTTTCCCAGAAGCGTACGCAGACGCGCTGCCCGGCGCCTTTCACAGGCTTTGATATACAGTTCGCGCCAGCGGGGATCGTTCCCCGGGATCTTCTCTGCCGCGAGCCTGTCCAGCGCGGCCTGCAGCCCCTGGTCGGGGGTCTCCTTCAAGACTTTCCCGACCATTGCGGACTCGATTCCGGCTTCGTTTCCGCTGGTAAAGCAGCGGCCGACGTCTGCACCGTGATCCTGGATCATCCAGTCGTTGACGATGCGGTCGGACCGGCTTGCTTCGCCCGGTGCGGCCGCCCTGACAATCTTCGTCAGCCTGTCACTGAACTTCTCCGCGGTCAGCTTGATGCTCTTGATCTTCGGCGCGGTGCCCGACGCGTTGAAGAACATGTAGAGATTGGTCTCCGGATCGATCGGCTGCTCGTTGATCTGCTTATCATCGTAGTGGAAGGAGATTTTGTCGCCGGCGCGCTTGACCGCCATCGAGTGCAGGTTGCCGTCGTACGCGTTGGCGGGGCAACGCGCCCCGAAACCCTTCAGCGGCAGGGGCTGTTTACGTGTGCTCATCCAGATCTGGCTGCCGTCGCCGGAGAACCTCAGAACGCCACGGCTCGGGATGGTGATGTTCGGTCTGTCGTTTGCCGAATCGCCAGGCGCACAGGAGAAGACGACCTTGAACTCGCAGTCGCCGAGGGCCGATTTGGACAGCATGAAACGCGAATGGTTCTCGCGATTCCCGACCCGTTTCGGCACGACATAGAGGCCGTCGACGGTTTCTCCGCCGCAGTGGACCCAGTCCTTCGAGAACGCCTCGTTCTCGGGGCCCACGTTCGACCAGTCGAGCGCTTCCTTGACGAGCTTGCCGTCGCGGACGACCCACAGCTCCTCGGCGGCGGACGCGTTCGAGAGACCCGGCAGCGCGATGGCGATCAGGAGGGACAGGGCGGCAACTGTTCTTTTCACCGCCCCTTTCTCCCTACTTTTTCCCGATCGGCACGTCGAAGTGGTTCTCCGTCTCGAAGGCGTGCATGTCGTACTGCCCCACCACATTCCAGGAACCCAGGCGGGTGCTCGATCCCATTCAGGCCTCCAGGCCCCGCCCGCCGCGAGCGGCGGCATCGGCATCGATCCCGCCGTGCGCCGGCATCGCGTTCCCCTTCACGCCCTATTTATCAAAGGGACCGGGACGTGTCGGGTCGCCGCCAGGCGCCCGTACCGTGACCTTGTGAAGGGTCCCTTTCTTCTGGACGGGGATCAGGTTGTCGTCGAGCAACGTTCCGTCGAGCCAGACCGCGAGCGGGGCCTTGCCCTTCGCCCGCCGGATCTCGATTTCGAACTCGGCTCCTCTCCAGCGCCTCCAGACCTTCGCCCGTTTCCAGCGCGAGGGCAACTGCGGATCGATCCTCAGACCCCCGGCTTCGGCTCTCACTCCCAGCAGCATGGAAACCACCGTGCGGTAGTACCAGGGCGCGGTGCCGGTGTTGGCGCCGTGACTGCTGAGCCCGGCGTTCTTTCCCGCGTCGGGCCCGCGATAGAAATTCGGGATGTACAGGGGCAGTTGCCCGGTCCGCCGGATGGTGTTTCCCCGGGCGCCGGGCAGCAGACGGCGCAAGACGTCGAACGCGCGGTCGTTCTCTCGCGCGCGGTACAGGGCATACGCATAGAAGACGGCCGCGTGGCAGTAGACCGACCCGTTTTCGTTCCAGCCCGGCGCTTTCTGCGTGAGCTTGCCGATGTCCTCATGCATGTGCGTGAAGGCCGGGGCCAGGGTGGTGGGGCCGGCGGGCGTCATGAGCATTGCCTCCACCGACCGGATGCACGATTCCGCGCGCTTCGGGCCGGCCGCGCCGCACAGAAGCGCCCAGCTCTGCGCGTTCAGGAAGATCCGGCCCTCGCGGTCGGCCCGCACCCCGAAAGGCCGGCCGGCGTCCGTGAAACCGCGCGCATACCAGCGCCCGTCCCAGGCAAGCGCGCGGATCCGCTCCGTGAGCTTCCGGGCCTCCCGCCTGTAGCGCGCGGCCCGGGATCCGTCCCCGCGCAGCTCGGCGATTTCGGCCCAGGCGTCCAGGGCGAACGCCAGCGCCTCTGACAGCCAGACCGATTCGCCGCGCCCCTTCATGCCCGCCATGTTCAGCGGATCGCTCCAGTCCCCCTGTCCGATCCGGCTCAGGCCGCGCTTCGTGCGGTCCTTCAGCAGCCACTCCAGGCCCAGGCAGATGTGGTCGTAGAGCGCGGCCCGTTTCCGCTTGTCGTTCCCGAAGGGCACGGTCTCGTCGAGAATGGAGACGTCCCCGGTTTCGTAGACGTAGAAGGCGAGGCAAATCGGGCCCCACACGTTGGTGTCCCGGTGCGGGATGGTGCTGATGCCCCAGACCTCGGCGTCGTCGCGCAACAGGACCCCGTGCGGCAGCCACCCGTCGGTGTGCTGGCCCCGCCAGATGCGCGCGAAGCGGTCGCGGGCCGTGTCGGGGTCCACGTAGACCGCCCCCATCGCGTCCTGGATCATGTTGCGCCCCTGCGCGCACAGGCGGAACCGCGCCGTGCGGGCCATCACCTGCGTCCGCCGCGGCAGCCAGTGGTTGACGAAATGATTGAGCTCGGCATCGGGCGTCTCGACACGCACCTGGGGTGCGCTCGCGTCGATGAACCGGTAGACCTTCTTCAGCGCGGCGTCGATGCCGCCCTCGCGCAGGTACGTGCGCTTGAGCCGCCGCATCGCAGCGCGGTCCTTTGCCGGCCCGAACACAAAGTTGACGGTTTTCGATCGTCCCGGCGCGAGCCCGGCGGCGAACTGGAAGATGTTGGCGCTGTCCTCGTTGGCCGTTTCGAAGACGCGCGTGCTGCTGCGCAGCCGGCGCTGCTTGAGCTGCGCCGGATCGTGGAGGCCGCGGCGCCCGGCGAAGTCGGCGACGCTGAACTCCCAGGCCTTCGGCGGGACGTCCGGGAGGCAGACGATGTCGAAGTTCCGTTCCCGGAGCGTGTAGTAGTCCTGGTACCGCAGGTAGTAGGGCGCCGTCTTGTGCACGGCGCCGCCCAGCGAGGGGTCGAAGAACGCATGTTGCGTCATGGCGCCCCTCGAGCCGACGGACAGGAAGCTGAACAGCGATATCGTGCGGCGCTTCTTCGAGACGTTCGTGACCGTGGCCGTCCATAGTTCCACGTCGTCGTCTCTCGGGATGACGAGGCGCAGGTCGACCCGGATGCCGTCGGTGGTCACGGCCCACCGCACGTCGCCCAGGCCCGCGGAAAACTCGAAACTGTCGGGCGGAACCTGAACGGGGTCGTGCGGCGCGCTCCAGAACCGTCCCGTGACGTCGTCGCGGACGTAGAACCACCGGGGCGGGTCCGAGTAGGCCCCCCTGTTTTGCTCGACGAACTGGCACTGACTCAAGCGCCCCCGGTGATCGATCTGAACGCCGAACCTGTCGTTCCACAGGCCGGCGTCGGCGCGATCGATCCCGTTGATGTCCCGCAGCACGTACCGCCGCCCGTCGTCAATGAACCCGTTTTCCTTCATAGCGCCTCCGCTGCGTTCGCCTTCCTTCTTCTCTTCCCCTGTTCCTCGGACATTGAGTGTTGGGTATTGAACTCCCCGTCCCCTACTTCCCGATCGGCACGTCGAAGTGGTTCTCGACCTCGAATGCTTTCATGTCGTACTGCCCGATCACGTCCCAGGAATCCAGGTGGCTCATGCTGCTCACCCAGGCTTCCATGCCCCGCCCGCCGCGCGCCGCCGCATCGGCGTCGATCTTGCCCTGCGCCAGCATCGTGTCGTACACGAGCTGCCACTGATACCAGGCCGTGCTCCCCGGATACTGTTTGCGCATGATCCGGTCCTCGTACGCCCCGCCCCACTTGGTGTCCTTCGGGCCGTACCAACGGCCCTTTACCCCGACCAGGGATGCGCAGTCCGGCCGCGAACGGATGCCCTTCTCGTGCATCGCGGCCAGGCGGACGTTGTGCGCGTCCAGCGCACGCTTCGCCGCGTCCACCCGCGCCTGCAGGTACTGGTCCGGCGTGTACTTCACTGGGCCCGTGTAGTACTTCAGCAATCCTTCGCGCCCGCCCCGCTTGTGCTCCAGCAGCGCCCGGCGCACCTGCACCAGCGCGTTGCCGGCCGAGTTCTGGACGAAACTGTTGGAGAATCCCGGGTGCGAGCCGCCGGCCTTGATGGCGTCGGCCCATTTCTTGAGATGCCCGACCGCAGCCTGGTTGTGGATCATGGGGGCGCCCCCCACGTACTTGCCGGACTTCTTGACCATCGCGTCCGTGGTCGGATACCAGCCGTACATCTTCCAGTCGATCACGTAGCCCCAGTTGGAGCCGTCCGGCACCCAGGCGTCCGCGAAGCCGGGGCGGTAGTAGAACCACGGATTGCCCGCCTTCAGATGGCTCTTCCGCAGCAGTTCCCACGCCTCGAGCTGCCAGGGCTCCAGCTCCTTCTGCCGGACGTGCTCGTGCCACGCGTAGGCCCGCTTCAGCAGCTCCATGTGTGCTTCGTCGCCGTCCATCAGGTAGAGCCAGATCAGGAGCGGCCCCACCGAACGGGTCAACGTCTTCGAATAGGGCAGCTCGACCTCGTACCGCCGGGCCCGGACCGGCCGGCCGTTGTCGTCGTATTGTTCCGCCCAGCCGACCACGTTCCCCTCGCCCAGGTTCGATTTGGCGATGAACGGACCCAGCTTGTGAAGGTTGGCGACGTACTTCTTGTCCCCCGTCATGTGGTACATCGTCACCATCATCGTGAACGGCGAGAGCGTCGCGCTGTCGTTGTGCGACATGCCGTTGATCATCCCGCTGCTGCCCGCCCGGGCGCCGTCGAAGCACCACTGGTCCGGCCAGCCGCCGCTGCTGCGCTGGAGCGGAAGCAGGCAGTCCGCGCACTTCTTCGCCGACTCGAGGTACTTCTTGTCGCCCGACACCTTGTAGGCGTACAGGATTGTCTGCATCGGCCCCGTCTGCCACCCGTCCTGGATGCGGACGACGTTGCCTTGCATTCTGTAGGGCCCCCGCGGGAACTGGTCGCGCACGAAGACGTCGGCCCGCTTCAGGCCCGCCTTCAGGTACTTCTCGTCGCCCCAGATCTCGTAGGCCCTGAAGAGCAGCGCGGCGCCGTACTCCAGGGGCATCTTGGACGCTTTGGTATACACGGACCAGTTCTGCTTCCAGTCCTTCTCCCAGCCCGGT
>JBDREM010000354.1:0-9513 GCA_043819695.1 Planctomycetota bacterium | reverse complement strand
CACAAATCGCGCATCCTCGACGAGATTTTCGACGCCGCCATCGAGCGCTTCATCGGCGGCCGCGGCGGCGAGTATCGCAACTGGCTGGCCGCGCGGATCGAGGCGGTCGCCGGCGAACCCGGCAGCATCGTGCCCGCGGAGGCCGACCGCGCCGTCATCGAGAAGCTGCTCGCGACGCACGGCGGCGACCGCTCGCTCGCCGACGAATCGCTCCCGCTGCGCGGCGGGTTCGTGCTCAGGGGCGAGGACGCCGACATCGACCTCTCGCTCGACGCCCAGCTCGCGGAAATGAAAAACGAACTGCTGCCCGAACTGGCACGACGGGCTTTTGAGGGCGCTTAGGACATGTTCCTGATTCTTGCTCTTAATCTTACTCTTACTCTTGCTCTTACTCCTACTCTTACTCTTACTCCTACTCCCGCTGTTGCGTGACCGTCATGTTCGACCACGAGAAACTGAAGGTGTATCAGGAAGCCATACGCTTCGCAACGTGGGCGGACGGGCTGCTGCAGCCGTTGCCGAAGGGATCGGCCGTGCGGGATCAACTGGACCGGGCATCGACTTCCATCGCCCTCAACATCGCGGAAGGCAACGGGAAGTTCACCGGCCCCGACCGTTGCAGGTTCTTGGACATCGCGCGTGGGTCGGCGTTCGAGTGCGCTGCGTGCCTCGACCTGCTCATCGCCAAGGGGATGGTCGAAGCGCACACAGCCGATGAGGGTAAGGGAATCCTGCGCCAGATTGTCTCGATGCTGGTCGGGCTTATCAAGGCAATCTCGGCGGACCGCGTGTTTGAGGACACGGCGGAGTATGGCAGAGAGAACAGCGGAACGGAGTAGGAGCTGGAGTATAAGAGAGAGCAAGAGTAAGAGTAAGAGCAAGAGTAAGAGTAAGAGGGTAGACTGGCTGAGCTTGGAGACACGATGGTAGCCGACCCAACGGACTGGTGCTATCCGAGCGGGATCGTCGCCGTGCTGGAGACGTTCCTGCTCGCGCCGCGCGCGGTGAACGAGCTGGCGGAGGCCGGATCGCCCGATGAGCTCGTCTCGCGCGCCCGCCGAAGCCCGGTCTACGCGGACCTGCACGTCCTCGAGTCCGAGGACCCGATGCAGGTCGCGGCGGCGTTCGAGGCCGCGCTCGCCGAGTTCGTCGGGTCGTTCGCGAGGCAATGCCCCGACGAACGGATCGCGGACCTCTTCCTCATCGAGTACGACATCCGCGACCTCGCCAACTACCTGAAGTCGGAGCACTGCGGCGTCGAGCGCCGCCCGGTCGCGATGTCGCGCCTGCCGGCGGACGGCATCAAGGAATTCCTCGCCGAATCGCCGCGGCTCGGACGGATCGCCGGCGACGTGGCCCGCGCGGCCGAGACGGGCGACGGCGCGCTCGATGCGTCGACGGTCGACCTGATGATCGACGGCGCCTTCATCGGCATGCTGCCCGAGCTGGCGGAGCCGCTCGGCTCGCCGCTCGTTGACGAGTGGGCGAGCGAGCGGCAGCGGCTCGCGGCGGTCGAAGCGGTCGCCCGCGCCAAGGCGGCCGGTGTCGATGCCGCGCCCATTCGGGAACATCTGCTTGCCCGCCTGCCGCCGGACGGCGACGCGGCGGCGCTGGCGGGCGTCGAGCTCGAGGATCTCGGCACGGCGATGTCGGACCTGCTGCCCCCGGAGATCGTCGAGGGCTTCGATCCGTCGGCCGGGGCAAGTTCGCTTCAGACGCTGGCGACACGAATCGACGCCGCGCTCGAGCGGATTCTCGAGCCGTCGCGGTTCGTCGCGTTCGGCGCCGAGCGTGTGTTTGGATATCTGTGGCGGCTGTCCCGCGAGAACCGCAACCTGCGGGCCGCTCTTGGCGGGTTCGCCGGGCGGATCGAGCCGGAGCTGGTCGCGCTGAGTCTGAGAGGATTGTGAAAGTTGTTGTCTTGCTCTTGCTCTTAATCTTACTCTTACTCCCGCGGCAGCTTCTCGGATGGCGGGGCTGAGAGAGTAGGAGCAAGAGTAAGAGTAAGAGCAAGAGTAAGAGTAAGAGCGTAGTGAAAGGAACGTTGTGGCGCGGATGATTGCCATAGGCCCCGAGCGGTTCAGGCTGCCGTTCGGAGCGGTCGGGTTCGAGATGGTCGAGGCGGACGCAT
This sequence comes from Planctomycetota bacterium, assembly GCA_043819695.1. Taxonomy (GTDB): domain Bacteria; phylum Planctomycetota; class PUPC01; order PUPC01; family PUPC01; genus CAYLQD01. The sequence continues at coordinate 7,382 of JBDREM010000354.1, read as the reverse complement.
CGAGCTTCGCCGAGGTCCTCGAGCCGCTCGCGAAGGACGGCTCGGTCGGCCTGATCGTCTGCGGCGAGTCGTTCGCGGCTGAGCGGCCGGGCGATGAGTTCCGCGAGCTTTGCCTGACGAGCAAGGCCGCTGTGCTCGTCGTGCCCGACGGGCCGGAGTCGCACGGCATCGGTATGGAGCTCGTGCGCGTCGCCATCGACCGCGCCGCGGGCGTCGATTTGCTGGGCGCGACCGAGATCGAGGGCAGTGATCAGTAGTTACCGACGACAGAGGACACACGGAAACGATGCCAGAGCACAGCGAAGGAAGAATCGTCAAGATCTCGGGGCCGCTGGTCGTGGCCGTCGGGCTTGAAGGCACGCAGATGCACGAGGTGGTGCGCGTCGGCGAGCAGCGCCTCTACGGCGAGGTGATCGAGATCCGCGGCGAGGAATACTCGATCCAGGTCTACGAAGAGACCGACGGGCTCGGGCCCGGCGACAGGGTCGTCCGCACCGAGATGCCGCTTATGGTCGAGCTCGGGCCGGGGATGATCGGCACGATCTACGACGGCGTGCAGCGCCCGCTCGAGAAGATCATGGACGAGACCGGCAACTTCATCGCGCGGGGAATCGACATCCCGCATCTTGACCGCGAGAAGAAATGGCTCTTCGTGCCCGACGTCGAGGAGGGCGCGCGCGTCATCGCCGGCGACATCATCGGACACGTCGACGAGACGCAGGTAATCGTCCACAAGATAATGGTGCCCGCCGGGGTGAGCGGGAAGATCGTCTCGATCGAGCAGAAGGAAGCGACCGTCACCGAGACGGTCGCCGTGATCGAGGGCGATTCCGGCAGGATCGAGCTCACGATGATGCAGAAGTGGCCGGTCCGCGAGGCGCGCGAGGTCGCCGAACGAATACCGCCGACCGAGCCGCTCGTCACAGGGCAGCGAATCCTCGACACGCTCTTCCCGGTCGCGAAGGGCGGCACGGCCTGCGTGCCCGGCCCGTTCGGCTCGGGCAAGACGGTCGTCCAGCACCAGCTCGCGAAATGGGCGGACGCCGACCTCATCGTCTACGTCGGCTGCGGCGAGCGCGGCAACGAGATGACCGACGTCCTGCTCGAGTTCCCCGAGCTCGAGGACCCGCGCACCGGCCGCCCGCTGTTCGAGCGGACCGTGCTCGTCGCGAACACCTCGAACATGCCCGTCGCCGCGCGCGAGGCGAGCGTCTTCACCGGCATCGCGATGGCCGAGTACTTCCGCGACATGGGCTACGACGTCGCGATGATGGCCGACTCGACGAGCCGCTGGGCCGAGGCGATCCGCGAGATCTCCGGCCGCCTCGAGGAGATGCCCGGCGAGGAAGGCTATCCCGCGTACCTCGGCAGCCGCATCGCGGCCTTCTACGAGCGCGCGGGCAACGCCATCTGCCTCGGGTCCGACAAGCGGCAGGGCAGCATCAGCCTGGTCGGCGCCGTCAGCCCGCCCGGCGGCGACCTGTCCGAGCCGGTCGTGCAGGCGACTCTTCGCGTCGTCCGCGTCTTCTGGGGCCTCGATGACCGCCTCGCCGCGCAGCGCCATTTCCCCGCCATCAACTGGCTCACCAGCTACTCGCTCTACAAGAGCGAGATCGAGAAGTACGTCAACGAGACCATCGGGCCCGCGTGGCAGAAGAACCGGGTCGAGGCGAGCAGCCTCCTACAGCACGAGGCCGAGCTCGAAGAGATCGTCCGGCTCGTCGGCATGGACGCGCTGTCCGACGCCGACCGCCTGACCCTCCAGGCCGCGAAGATGATCCGCGAGGACTTCCTCCACCAGAACGCGTTCATGGAGATCGACACCTACACGTCGCTCGAGAAGCAGTTCAAGATGCTCGACGCGATCATTCGCTACCACGACAGGTGCCGCGAGGCGCTCGCCGCCGGCGCCGACATCGATACGCTCTGCGCGCTCGACGTGCTCGAACGGATCGCGCGGAGCAAGCTGATCCCCGAGGACAAGCTCGCCGAGCTCGACAGTATTGTGAAGGAGATCGACGAGCAGGTCGCCGCGGCGGCCGGCAACGAAGAGGTGAAAGAATGAAACACCAGGTGACTATCTCAGAACCGTAGCACGGCCATCCTGGCCGTGTGTCGCACTCCCATCCTGGGCGTGCAGGCCACGGGCAGGATGCCCGTGGTACTCACGGGCGGGACGCCCGTGCTACGGAAACGTTCGGAGACAGTCTCTGAGACGCCAAGACACGAAGAGAAACCCGTCGTTCTTTGTGCCTTTGCCTGCCCCAAGTTTGTCGAGAGGTGTCTTCGCGGTCGGCTTCCGAAGAGGACAGCACATTGTTCAAAGAATACAAGACCGTTCGTGACATTATCGGGCCGCTGATGCTGGTCGAGAACGTCGAGGGCGTGACCTACGGCGAGCTGGCCGAGGTCCAGCTCGAGAGCGGCGCGAAGCGCCTGGCCCGCGTGCTCGAGGTGACGACCGACACCGCGCTCGTCCAACTGTTCGAAGGCACGCACGGCATCGCGCCCGGGCGCGTCAAGCTGCGGTTCCTCGGACGCGGGCTCCGGATGGACGTCTCGCCCGACATGCTCGGCCGCACGTTCGACGGCATGGGCACGCCCATCGACGGCGGCCCGCCGGTCATACCCGTCAAGAGCGTCGACATCAACGGCAACCCGATCAACCCGTGCGCCCGCGACTATCCGAACGAGTTCATCCAGACGGGCGTCTCGACCATCGACCTGATGAACACGCTCGTCCGCGGTCAGAAGCTGCCGCTGTTCAGCGGCGCCGGCCTGCCGCACCCGGCGTTGGGCGCGCAGATCGCGCGCCAGGCGAAGGTGCTCGGGACCGAGGAGGGCTTCGCCGTCGTCTTCTGCACGATGGGCGTCACGTTCGAGGAGGCGAACCTCTTCATCGAGGATTTCAAGCGGACGGGCGCGATCGAGAAGGCCGTGCTGTTCATCAACCTCGCCGACGACCCGGTGATCGAGCGGATCGCGGCTCCGCGCGTCGCGCTCACCGTCGCCGAGTACCTCGCGTTCGAACTCGACATGCACGTGCTCGTGATCCTGACGGACATGACGAACTACTGCGACGCGCTCCGCGAGATTTCGGCCGCGCGGAAGGAGGTCCCCGGACGGCGCGGCTACCCGGGCTACATGTATACCGACCTCTCGCAGGTCTACGAACGCGCCGGGCGCATCCGCGGCAAAAAGGGATCGATCACGCAAATCCCGATCCTGTCGATGCCGGACGACGACAAGACGAACCCGGTCCCCGACCTGACGGGCTACATCACCGAGGGGCAGATATTCCTCGACCGGCCGCTGCACAGCGAGGGAATCTATCCGCCGGTCGACGTGCTGCCCTCGCTCTCGCGCCTGAAGGACAAGGGCATCGGCGAGGGGAAGACGCGCGGGGACCACTCCGAGCTGATGAACCAGCTCTATGCGGCCTACGCGCGCGGCAAGAGCGCGAAGGAGCTCGCCATCGTGCTGGGCGAATCGTCGCTCTCGCCGATCGACCTCTTGTTCGTGCGGTTCTGCGACGAGTTCGAGGACCGGTTCATCAGGCAGCGGCCCGACGAGAACCGATCGATCGAGGAATCGCTCGGCCTCGGCTGGGACCTGCTCGCCATCATTCCGCGCACCGAACTCAAACGCTGCAAACCCGAGACGCTGGAGAAGTACTACACGGCGCGAGAAAAGGAATTATAGGTCCTATAAGACCTATGTGACCTATCCAGCATGAAAAAGAAGATCAATCCAAACCGGATGCAGTTGTTTCGCCTGCGGAAGCGGCTGGTGCTGGCGCAGCGCGGGCACAAGCTCTTGAAGGACAAGCTCGAGGGCCTGGTCCAGGAAGTGACCGAGCTGCTCGTCAGGTACAAGAAACTTCGGATCCGCTTTGACAAGGATTTTCCCCGGCTGCTCGCGCGGTTCACGCTCGCGAGCGCCGTCGCTCCGCAGGGCGCCGTCGCCGAGGCCGTTCGGCAGAACGCGTCGATCGTGCCGCTCGGGGTCGAGGACCGGCGCGTGATGGGCGTCGCCGTGCCGACCTTCACCGCGCCGCCGCAGCCCGATGCCTATCGTTACAGCCTCACGCAGACCCCGCCCGAGCTCGACGTCGCATTCGAGGAGCTCCGCAAGCTGCCCGAGATGCTCTTCGAGCTGGCCGAGGTAGAGAAGACGCTGCTCCTGCTCGCCCACGAGCTCGAGCGCACCCGCCGCCGCACGAACGCGCTCGAATACGTCCTCATCCCCGAGCTCCAGGCGGACCGGAAGGACGTCGAGCAGAAGATCGGCGAACAGGAACGCAGCAACATCAGCCGCCTGATGAAGATCAAGGACATGCTGATGGCCAAGCGGTAGGCATTGCTTCCTCATTCCGTAGAGCCTTTGGACGCTCGCGAACCGGCTGGCAGGTGACACAGGGCTTTTTGGTAGGCATGACGTATATATACGTCATGCCGCAAGAGCACCGAGGCCCCTATCTCTTTACCTATCAGACTGTTAAACGCTACACGCCTATCTGTCATGCAACCTATGTAGTATATATACTACATAGGCAGCATGACAGATAGGGTAACTCCTTGACAGGCTGGCCAGGCGTCCTGTAGTATATATACGGCGAAATCAGTCTTGCGCGTGCGCCGGGCGAAGGGATTCAGTGATGAGCAGACGAGTCAGGAAGGAAGCGATGCCGCTGATCGATTCGTTCTTCGACAAGCTGCCACGGAGCATCTTCAAGCGCTCTGAACTGGGTCGTCTGCTGGAGGAGAACCGCGGGCATTGGGGCGTTGCGGCATCGACGACGGCCCAGCAGTTCATCGAGTTGTTGCTGAGTGAGACTCGGTTGCATGAGATAAGGCTCGAGTTCCCGCCCAGACCTGAAATCCGATTCGCCTGGGGCGACGCGTCGATCTATCAGCTACTGATGTCCCTCAACCGCAAAGCGTATTGCAGCCACTATACGGCCATGGTCCTGCACGGCCTGACCGAGCAGATTCCGAAGACGTGGTACGTCAACATCGAGCAACCGGCAAAGCCGAAGCCGCCAGGCGAACTCAGTCAGTCCGGCATAGACGCGGCGCTTCGCCGGGCACCCAGGAAGACGAAGAGAATCGCCCTCTACGACGACCAGAGGATTTGTGTTCTGAACGGCATGCAAACAGGCAACCTCGGCGTTGTGGAGATGACGGCGCCCGATGGCGCGCAAGTCCGTGTGACCAACATCGAGAGGACGCTCATAGACATTACCGTCCGAGCGTGCTACTCCGGCGGGGTCTTCGAGGTCGCAAAGGCTTTCGAGGCGGCGAAGGGAACGGCGTCCATCAACAAGCTGGCCGCGATGCTGAAGAAGCTCGACTACGTCTACCCCTATTATCAGGCGGTCGGGTTCTACGTGGAAAGAGCGGGATACCGTGACGCGGCTGTCGACCTCCTGAGGAAGTTCGAGATGAAGTACGACTTCTATCTCGACCATGGCCTGAAGGACAAGGCATACGCCAAGACGTGGCGCCTATACGTTCCAAAGGGGCTGTAGGCCCGCACACAACCGCAGCACGTAGTCAAAGTAGAAATCGAAGGACTTAAGTTCGGTGGATGGCTTCACAGTGTCTTCCACGGAGGCGAAGTCCGGCCTGTGGTACTCCCGGTAGTCACCGATGCGACCGAGCAAACGGAGAGGGACACGCTTGGCGTCAAAAACCGCCTTGAGCAAGGCGGCGTTCTTCGACGTCCCAAGGTCGACATCGAAATGCTCTCGGGCCGTATAGATGTCAAAGAAGTCCCGGGCCCTCGCTGAAGCCTTGGATGTTCCGATCAGCGACAAGTATTCAGGCATTTTGCTGGCAGATGGCCCGCAGCTTCTCAACGACAAAGAGCTCCGGGGCGTAGACATAGACCGTGAATCCATCCACGTCGCGGGCCAGCTTCAAGTCGCAACACTCAAACTTGCTGATGTCGATCTTCAGCTTCCTGGTGTTGCGGGGGCCAACAACGGCGGCCTGCCGCCGCATGGCCTCGATGTTGCCGGCCAGCTTTGCGTGCTCGTCCGCCTTGATCGCCTTGAACTCAACTTGGTACCCTCCCCAGAAATCCTTAAGTTCGTCGCTAATGATCCTTGGCCTCTCGGCGAACGTCACGTCAAAGACCTCGTAACCTCGTTCGTGAAAAGTAGCCTGCAGCGCCGTTTTGATCTTCGTACTGACGGAGGCGAGCTCTTCGGGCCGGAATTCCTTCGCCATGGAGAAATCGAGATCGTATGAAGCGCGCCCTGCTTGTCCGTACGCAATGTCCAGGGCGTTTCCGCCCTTGAGGACGAGGACCTCCATCAGGTCGTCGTCCGAGAACATGGCAATGAGCGCAAGCCGTCTGATCTCTGTAAATTGCTCGGTGCTCAACTCGTTCCTCCCACATACAATGCTGGGTAATGACTATGATAGTCTTTCGCGGGCGAGAGTTCAAACCCGCCCGTCGGAAGTGCCTTCTATCATGGCAGCATCCTTCCCGCTTTCTGTGTAATGCTTTCGACACAAACGCCTCTGCGACCTTCGCGACGGACCGTTTTCGGTCCGCCTCTGCGGTGAAACGTCTGGGACAGCATTCGCTTCACGGGCTCCGACCGACAAGGGCCCTCGCGGCATGGGAGTGACCCGCGCGCGCCGCCCCGCCCGCCACGACGCCGCAGGGTCGAACATGCACTTTTCGGTCACACGTGAACACCAAAGCGCATGATTGGATGATCGGGGGGCCGCGCCGCCACATGGGCGGCGTTTTCCGGCAACATGCGCAAGGCCCGGCAGATAAGCACGTTGCATCGCCGCCCGGCGATGCTCCCCGGGGCGGCGTCTATTTGCGGCAACGTCCCCGGCCGCACAGCGCGTGGTATTTCAGCGGGCCGGGCCGCGCGGCAACATCCTAACGGCCGCCAACGCCGGAGCTTACGTGCCACACCACACGGGGAATGTCGTTTTGCCTATCTCGCGGCATGAAATTTGCTGAGTAGAAATCCGGCGCGGAAGGAAGGTGCCCTCTGCCTTCGTTCCGGCGCGCAGGTCTGCCCCTTGTCGTCGCGTCACTTTGCGGCGAGTTGGCGCGCCTGTACGCCGGTACCGGGTGGAGCGCTTTCCTTCCGCCTGGGGGCCGATGCAGCTTTGCACCGTCCGTCTGCGCGCACAGCCGTCGGGCTCTTTGCCCGAGGCGGCCGCATGGTGCGCGCGCTGAGTGAGTTCATGGCCGCGAGCCGAGAGGGGTCCGCCGGTACGATCTGGCCGGGCTCCCGAGTCTGAATCTTCAGCTCGGGACCTGACGGTCGAAGTTCGGAAAGGAGGAATGCCTATGGATTGAACGAGTGTGTGGGGGTATCGAAATCCCGTTCGCGTGAACGGGCCCCC
>JBDREM010000353.1:0-20716 GCA_043819695.1 Planctomycetota bacterium | reverse complement strand
ATCCTGCCCTCGCGTGTCGCGGCCATCTTGGCCGCGATGAGGTCGTTTTCGAGGCCGGGACGGCCTCGAGACACGAAGGCGAGACGCCGCGGACATTCTTGTCCGACGACACGCTACGGAGCCACATCGCAAATGGCTCTTGACGCGCTCATTCGCGGGCGGAGCGCTGTACCGTCGCGGTTTTGCGCCGAAACTTGCTCTTGGCGGCCGGCGTGGGCGTGGGTATAATGCGCGTCCAGTGCAGGCCGGCCGGACGCGTGGCCCCTCGCCTGGAGAAGTGATGAGCGCGGACGCGGGAGAATTGGTCGCATCGGACGCGGCAGAAGAAGAGCCTCGGGGCCTGGGCTGGGCGCTGAAGGCCGCCCTGCCATTTCTCATGTTCGGCGTGCTCGCCGCCAGCCCGTTCTACTTCGTGTGGTTCCGCTGGAGTGACAGCGAGGACTACTACACCCACGGCCCGCTGGTCCCGTTCGTCTCGGCGTACCTGGTGCTCCGTGCGCGGAAGAAGCTGACGGGCGAGGATCCGCCGGAGACGGCGCCGCTGTACGTCGGCGGGATCGCGGCCTTGGTGTTTTACTTCGTGTTCAAGGACTTCGAGTGGGACCGCCGCTGGCTGTTCGCGACCCTGGCCGTGGCGGCCGCGGTCTACCTGGTCTACCACCTCCGCAACCTGAAGCCGAAGCCGTGGAAGGCGGGGCTTATTGTCTTGGTCCCCGGCCTGATCTGCTGCGTGATCGCGGGCACGCATCAGATCGTGTCGGTCGGGTGGTTCTTCGTCGTCATCGTCGTGATCGGCATGGTAATGTACTACCTCGGCAAGCGGGCGGCGCTCGTCATGGCGTTCCCGCTGCTCTTTCTCTTCAGCAGCGTTCCGCTGCCCGAGTATAAGGTGCAGGAAGTCACGATGCCGCTGAAGACGTTCGCAACGGCCAACACCGTGCGGATACTCAACAGCGGGCTCGTGGGTGTTTATTGCCGCGCGACGGGCGCCATCATCGAGTTCCCCGGCAACGTCGACGAGGAGCCGAAGACGGTGACGGTCGGCGCCGTCTGCAGCGGGCTCAGGTCGCTGATCGCGCTGATATCGTTCGGCCTGCTGTTCGCGTACATCACCCCCATCTCGCCGGTGAAGAAGACCATCCTCTTCCTGGCGACGATACCGGCGTCCTTCATCGCGAACCTCATCCGTATCCTGACGCTCGCGTTGGTTACGTACCAATGGGACGCCACGGCCGCGACCAAGGACGGGCTGTGGACCGCGATGGAATCGGGCTGGCTCTCCTCGCTCGTGCCGAACCTGCGGAAGCTCTCGAACGAGCCCGTGCACGACTTCAGCGGCATCATGATCTTCGTCGTCGCCTTCATCGGCCTGTTCGCGCTCGAGCGGCTGCTGACGTACATCGAAGGCAAGCAGCAGCTCCGCCGCTACACATCCCAGGACCCAGCCGACGACGCACAAACCGAAGCGGAGGGAGCCGATGCCTGATCTTCGCGGAAAACGTGCGACCGTCCTCGTGGCGTGCGTCGTCATCGTGTGCGCAGCGGCCGCGCTGATCGGGCTCTTGCACGCCGCCAGCCGGGACGACGACGCGGGCGCCTGGAAGGGCCGCACGCTCGGATTCGTCATGGGCGGCGTCGGCCTGGCCGTCGGCATCGCAACGATCCGCTTCAGCAAACCGGGCGAGACCCACTACTGGGGCTTCGTCTGCGGAATGACCATGGCCGCAATCCTCACCGGCGCATATTCGTATAGGGCGAAGGTGCCGCAGGCCGGCGACCGGGCGCAGAACATCCCGCTCGAGATCAAGGGCTGGATCGGCCGGTCCCTCCCGGTCGACGAGTCGACCATCAAGGCTCTCAACACCAGCGACATCGTGATGAGAAACTACAGGCGCGGGAACGACATCATTTCCCTGGCCGTTATTTTCTCGATGGGGAAGCGAAGGGCCGCCCACCCGCCGGAGCAATGCTACGGGGCCAGCGGCTACGAAATGGAACTGATCGAGTACGACACGTTCGACGCCGGCGACGGCGGCGCCGCAGGCTGCAAGCGCCTTGTCATCAATGATAAGGACAAGCGACGCACGGCCGTCCTGTACTGGTACAAGGCCGACGAGTTGAACACCGGCAGCATTGTCCGGATGTCGATGCACTCGATCATGTCGGACCTGATGATGTCGAGCACACGCATCGCACTCATACGGCTGACGACGCCGCTGGCGAGCCCGGATGACAAGGAAAAGGCATTCGCTCTTTTGAAGGAATTCGCCCGGGATGCGCTGCCGGGGATCGAGCAAGCCTTGCAGTGACGGTGACGGCCGACACGCGCCCAACATCACTGAGCACAGAGAAAATGGCCGCCGGCACCAGGCTCCTCGAGCCCGGTACTCAGCGGGGCCCGGCGTTCAACTGGCCGGAGGAGCGACTCCAATGTTGAGCGCCCGCGGCAAGAAACTCCGATGGCCGCTCGGGATCACCCTTGAGCTCCTGTTCGCCCTTCTCTCGATCATTGGCGTCGCCGCGCTCCTGATCGCCGAGAAGAACGTACACATCTGGCTGCCGGCGTACATCAGTAACGCGGCGATACGGGCCGACCGGCGCTCCGCGCGCGAGGCAGCCGACGTGGTCCATGTCATATTCGCCATCGTCGACCACTTCGAACCCGTGGTCGAGCCCGGACACGACCCGGCGGACAAGAAAGACGCCATGGCGGACTGGCTGGCGCGCTATCCGGCGCTTGCCGGCCGGCACCGCGACTCGGACGGCCGGCCTCCTCGCCATACATGGGTGTATCCACTTGAGACATATGACCCTGAGCACTTGACTCAGCTTGTGGGCCTGTGCCGGCGGGGCTTGGGCGAAATAGAAGTGCACATTCACCATGCAAATGATACTTCCGAGACTTTCCGCGCAAGGATGCAGACGGGCCTGCGCCTTTTCGCCAAGCACGGGGTCAACACCGTCAGGGGAATCGAAGGGCATCGCTTCGTGTTTGTGCATGGTAATTGGGCGCTTGACAACTCGGGCTGCGGGTGCGGCGTCAACGACGAACTGCAGATCTTGCGCGAACTCGGGTGCTTCGTTGACATGACGTTGCCGTCCGCACCCAACTGCGCGCAAACACGGAAGATCAATTCAGTCTATTACGCAACCGATGATCCGAAGCGTCCGAAGTCTCACGACGACGGCGTCGACGTCGAGGTCGGCGGCAGCCCCTCGGGTGATCTGATGATCCTCCAGGGCCCCCTGCGGCCGGACTGGGCGAACCGCAAGTACGGCATTTTCCCGCGGATCGACAACGCCGATCTGACCAATGTCGCCACGGGTCGGCCGGCCCGCCTCGATGCGTGGGTCGACCTCGGCATCGGCGTGGTTGGGCGGCCGGAGTGGGTATTCATTAAGGCCCACACGCACGGGGCGCACAGGCACACGCGCGAAGCCCTGCTCGGCAAGCCGGCCGACGAGATGTTCACGCACCTCGAGCAGACGTATGCGTCGGGGCGCTATCGCCTGCACTACGTGACCGCCCGCGAGATGTACAACATGGTCAAGGCCGCCGAGGCCGGCAAGACGGGGAACCCATACGACTATCGCGACTTTGCGATCCCGCCGTACGATTGCGTGCGCGGGGTGTCCACGGCGCGGCGCTGACGGCAGTCGAAGGTGCTGTTGGCTTCTGCGTCGCGGAAAGTGAAGAAAGGAGACAAACCAGGCGCGCATCTCGTGTCCGCGGTGACCGGGTGCCTAGCTCCGCCGGCTGCGCGTGTTCGTCTTCCTGCCGGGTTTTCTGGCCGCCGCTGTCTTTTCATCCAAGACGGCCAGTATTTTTATCGCCAGACGCGAGGGCTTCGACTTCCCGTTCTCCCAACGGTTCACCGTCGCGAACGTGACGCCGATCTCGTGGGCGAATTCTTCCTGGGTGAGAGCCAACTGCTTTCGCAACTTCCTGATGTCCGCGCCGTCCATTGAGGTCCCCCTCATCTGTTCTGCCCTGTCCGTATTCCCCACCATGTCCGCCGCCGGCCACTCCGCCCGGGAGCCAGCGCCGCAAGAGGCGGATTATAGCATCGGGCATAAAACTCGTCCACGAAAAAATCAAGAAATTCTTCGGGCTCGTTCAAGCTCGCCCGCCGCCTTGCCTCACCGCCCGGGCGCCGGGAATCCGCGCCGCGCGCCGGATTTGCGAACCCCGAAAGGATCGTCAGACAAGAACCTTGTAGAGCGTCAGGCAGCCGAGGAAAATCGTCACGAGGGCGACCGCGAGCTTAATCTTCTTCTCGTTTATGCGCTTGACGGCGAGGGCTGCCAGCGGCGCCGACAGGACCGCTCCAAGCGTCAGCCACAAAGCCAGCGGCCAGTTCATCGCGCTCCCGAGGATGAAGAAGCAGGCAAGGCCTGCGAGGCACGTCACACTTTCGGAGAGCGACGTGATCCCGATGGCGTTCTTCACGCCCACGCCCGAGAGCATCTGCCCGCCCATCACGAGCGGCCCGTAGCCGCCGCCGCTCATCCCCTTGTTGAACGAGGCGACCGCGCCGAGCGCTATGATCCCCTTCCACCGGAACCGTACACGGCGGTTCCGCGTCACCAGAATGATGATCCCCATCGACAGGACGATGATCCCGATGCAGAGCGACAGGACGTTCTTGGACAGGTTCACTGCGAGGCACGCGCCAGCCACGGCCCCGATGACCGCGAAGCTGGAAAGCACCAGCATGACCTTGGTATCCTTCGACTTCGGATGGAAGTTCACGTTCTCCTGGTTGTGATGGAAAAAGGCCGCTGTCAGGCCGGTCACGAACTCCGACAGGAGGACGGCCGGGACGATCTCCACCGGCGCCAGACCCATCAGCATCAGGATCGGCGTAAGTGACGTGCCGTACCCCATCCCCAGGCTCGAATCGATGAACTCACAGCAGAACGCAAGCGGCACAACAAGCCATAGCATAGACTCCATCGGTTTTTCGCTGCCTCCACAAGGTGGTCCTGGTGCCCGCGAGCCCTCGCGGCCCGGTCACGCCAGATCCGACAGTTTTACCTCCTCCAGCCGTTGCGACACGTAGTCGCGGATCTCCCTGAACACGCGGATGGTCTTCTTCTCCTTCGACAACGGCGTGGACGCAAAGAAGTACTCGCTCACCGATTCGGTCGGCGCGAGCGCCCCGTCCATCAGCCGGATGACCTCGGCGGCAGAGATTTTCGACGCGGGCCGCGCGAGCTTGTACCCCCCCCTCGCGCCCCGGCGGGCCTTGACGTAGCAGCTCTGCTTCAGTACCGACAGGAGCTGTTCGAGATACTTTTTCGAGAGGTCGTATTCCGAACAAATGTCTTCGATCTTGACGAAGTCGTTCTTCTCGTGGCGCGCGATGTAGATCAAGGCCAGCAGGGAATACTCGCTCTTCGTGGTCAGTTTCATAAGGAACCCGCCTTAGGGTAGTTTCTCTACAGACATACTATGCAATACTGCCGGCTTTGTCAAGGACAAACTACAGAGTTCTTCTCGTGCCGGGGCCGGATGCCGCGCCCGGTGGTCATTGAAAGCGGCCGAGCACGTCGCCCGCCTGATTGCCGACGAACGGACAAGGAAGAGGGCTTGTGTGTCGCGTTGCTTCAGCGGGTCGCCCACGGGCCGTGGCCTCATTTGATCTTGGGCTTCTCGGCTCCGAAGCCGTTTTTCGGGACGCCGTCGTTGGTCGCGGCGGCGGGGTTCGGAGCAAGTTCCTTGCTCTGGTCGAACACGTCGGCGTCGGCCGGGATGCTGTCGGGCGCGGTCTTCCAGCCGAGCGAGAGCGCCTTGAAGAGCAACTGGTTCTTGACCTTCGGCTTGATGGTCACGATCAGCGTGCTCTTGCGCGTGACGTCGGCTTCGTAGCTGAAGAGGTACTTGATGAGCGGGATGCTCTTGAGCACGGGGATGCCTCTCGACTCCTTGACCGCGGTCTCCTTGTCCATCCCGCCGAGGGTGAAGACCTTGTCGGGCGCGAGCGTCGCGGTGGTCTCGGTGCGCCGCTCGGTGATGATGGGGGCGTCGAGCTTGGTGTAGCCCACGAGCGAGTTGACGGTGACGGTGATGTTGGCGGAGAGCGTCTTGGTGCCGATGGTGGGCGTGACGCTGAGGTAGATGCCCTCGGACTTCTCGCCGGCGACGGTGCCGGGGTCGGCGTCGGACCGCTGGTTCGTGCCGCCGGGCGCGTTCGGCTGGGCCTGCTCGGTCTTCACGGCCCAGCCGGTGTTGCCGAGCACGGGCACGTTGTTGAGGGCGAGCGTGGTGTAGGCCTGATACGGGATTCGCGTGAGCGAGCGGAGGGTCGCCGTCTCGCCGTTCTGGACGCTGAGGCGCGTGTTGGTGACGACGTTGGCCTTGCCTTTTGCGACGAGGTAGTTGAGGAAGTCTGCGATGGCCGGCCCGCCGACTCCGATGATGCTCTGGAAACCGTCGACGCCGAGGCCGCGGGGGATGCTGCCGTAGGCGCCGGCGACGCCGCCGGTCAGCATGTTCTTCCAGGCATCCCAGTAGAGGCCGAGCTTCGACTCGATTGTCTTGTCGACCTCATAGATGACGACCTCGAACTCGACCTGCGGGACCGGTACGTCCATGAACTTGACGACGGAAAGGCCGCGGCTGAAGTCCGAGGCGGAGTCTTCGAAGTAGAGCGTGTTGGTCGGCGCGTCGACGGCGCTGTCGCCTTCGCCGGACAGCTCTGTTGACTGTAGCATTGCCTGGACGTTGGCGGCGTTGCGGTGCTGCATGCGGTAGAACATTTTCGTCGTGCCCGAGCTCGATTTCATGCCGGGCAGATCGACAGCTTTTATGAGTTGCTCGATGCCGGCAAGCTGAAACTTGGGGCAAACAACCTGGATGAAGTTGCGTTCCTTGCCGCCGCCGGGCGGCTCGTACTTGAGCGTGCGGGCGCTGCCGCCCTCGGCACGGACCACAATGTTCACGTAAGGCAGGACCTCCATGCACCGGGCGTTCTTCAGCTCGAAGATGCGGGTGACGTAGTCGTTCATCTGCGACTTCTGGTCCGTCCGCAGAATCCGGAAGTTATCAACCGATTCCTTGATCGTTCGGTCGAAGTTAAGCTGCTCTTCCTGGACGTTGACATCCTGGGCAACCGCGATCCCAGATGTCACGAGGGTCGCCATCGCAGCCGCCACCACACGCATCCTTGCCTGTTTCATCAGGGTCTCTCCTCACGCGTTGCCTCGCCCAGCCCCTGTCGCACGTCAACAGTGCGTGCTGCCGGGGCCGGTACCCCGCCCTGGCGAACGCGTTTTCGCGGCCGCCGCTGCGACACGAGTCGTCAACCCAACGGGCCGACGCAAGCACTCCGTCCTGCGGCAGCGACATGCTAGGCAAGTTTGTCTACAGAGATACTAGACAATGTTCGCCCGAGTGTCAAGCGCGAACTCAAGACAACTCAAGACAACTTTTTCGCGCCGCGTCGTCCGGGGAACCGGAGCGAGGTGAGCCGGGACAGCGGGGGCCGGGTCGGCGACGGTCCACGTGAGATCAGCACGGGCGCGGCGGGCAGGAGCTCACAACACCCGAGCGAGGACGTCGCCCGCAAGATACATCGAGCCGGTGACGCAGACGCGGGCGGCCGGGGAGGCCTGGGCGAGAGCGAGTTCGAGAGCGGCCGCGGGCGTGTCGGCGATCTGAACCGACCCGGCGCCGAGCTCTTCGAGCATCGCCGCCAGGGCGGACGGATCGGACGCGCGAGGGTTCGACGTCCGCGTAACAACAAATGCGTCCCCACGGGGAGCCAGCAGACTCAGGATCGAATGCACGTCCTTGTCGCCCGCTATCCCGATGACGAACGTGGTCTTCTTCGGCGGGAGCGTGTCGAGCGTCTCGAGCAGCACCTCGATGCTGGCCACGTTGTGCGCACCGTCGATGATCACCTCGGGATCCCGCGCGACGAGCTGGATCCGGCCCGGCCATCGGAGCGAGGCAAGGCCGTCACGGACGCATTCGCCGCTGAGGTCGAAGCCCTTTTCGCAGAGCAGCTCGGCCAGGCCGATGGCCGTCGCCGCGTTCTCGCGCTGGTGCCGGCCGAGAAGCGGAAGACTGAGCCCGTTCAACTCGCGCCGCCAGGTGCGGACCGAGAAGGCGCCGTCCGGACCTTCGAGCATCGTGATGTCTTCGCCGACGATCCTGAGCGGCGCGTCGAGCTCGGCCGCGCGGGCGCGAATCACGGCGAGCGCCTCGGGCCGCTGAATGCCGGAGACGACCGGCACGCCCTTCTTGATGATGCCCGCCTTCTCGCCCGCGATCTCGGTGAGGGTGTTTCCGAGCTTGTCGGTGTGGTCGAAGCTGACGGGCGTGATCGCGCAGGCGTCGGGCGTCAGCACGTTCGTCGCGTCCAGCCGCCCGCCGAGGCCGACCTCGAAGATCGCGAGGTCAACGCCACGCTCGACAAAGTGCAGGAGCGCGATGGCCGTGAATATCTCGAAGAACGTCGGAGCGTAAATGTCCCCGTCATGCCTCGCTCTCTCGAGGTACGAATGCAGTCGGGCGAGCAGGCGCGTCACTGCGTCTTCCTCGATCCATTCGCCGTTAATCTGGATGCGCTCGCGGATGTCGAGAAGGTGGGGCGACGTGTACAGCCCGGCGCTGCGGCCCGAGCTCTGAAGAATAGACGCGAGCATCGCGGCCGTCGACCCCTTGCCCTTGGTGCCTGCGACGTGTGCGGCGCGGAGGTCTTCGTGAGGATTGCCGCAGTGCTCCAGTATCTTGTTCATCCGCGCGAGGCCGAAGACCGACGTCGCCTTCTTCACCTTGTGCATGCGCTCGTAGTCGGTGAAGTTGAACAAGTAATCGAGCGCGTCGGGGTATGTGGTGAACGTCTTGGTGATCGTTCGTCCCTCATCCGCATCCGTCATTGGCGGGCCACGTTCGGACCCGCGCCCGTGCCCGCCGCCGGATAACGATTAACGACTAACGATTGACGGATAACGACTTCAACCGAGCTTGAAATCACCGTGCTTCTTGATGTGCTCGGTCAAGCCGCCGTCTTCGAGAATCTGCCGCATCACGGGCGGGAGCGGCGCGAAGCTCAGCTCGACGCCCTGCGTGACGTTCAGGAGCACACCGGCGCCGAGGTCGACGTCCAGCTCGTCGCCCTGCTCGATCCGGCCGGTATCGAGCTCGATGGCCGGCAGGCCGACGTTGATGCAGTTGCGGAAGAAAATTCGCGCGAACGACTTGGCGATCACGGCGCGGACGCCCGCGAGCTTGATGATCGTCGGCGCGTGCTCGCGGCTCGAGCCGAGGCCGAAGTTCCGGCCGCCGACGACGAAGTCGCCCTTGCTCACGTTCGACGCGAACTCCGGGTCGGCGTCCTCGAGCACGTGCTTCGTCAGCTCAGGCAAATTGGAGCGGAGATGAGCCAGCCGCCCCGGGCAAATCAGGTCCGTCGAAATGTTGTCACCGAACTTCCAGGCTTTACCTCTCATGCTTTGACACCTGTGTAAGATGGGAAAACTGGAAAAAGGGGAAAAGGGGAATGATTCTTCATTTTGTCTCCACCCTGCGCACATCGAGTGTGAACGCCGCGAAGTTGACGAGCAAGCCCGGCTTCTTCCGCCCGGCCGCCTTCAGATAAGACCGCACCTGCGCATAGTGATCCCGGCCGAGCTTTTCGACCGTCTTCAATTCCACAACGAGTTCGCCGTCGACCAGGAAGTCCAGCCTGTGATCACCAACAAAGTGCCCGCGGAATGAGATCGCTACTTCCTTCTCGGATTCGAACGGAATGTCGTTTTCTGCGAGCTCAACCTCAAGTGCTCGGTGGTACACAGACTCGAGAAATCCCGGCCCAAGTTCTTTATGTACACGTATGCAGCAACCGATTACCTTGTTCACCAGCTCTTCAAAACCATCTTTCCCCTTTTCCCCTTTTTCCCGTTTCCCCATCTTACACCCGTCCTTACACCAATGCGCGCGGGTCGGTGATCTTGCCGGCGATGGCCGTCGCGGCGGCCGTCGCAGGCGACGCGAGGTAGATGAACCCGTCGGGATTGCCCATGCGGCCCTTGAAGTTGCGGTTCGTCGTCGCCAGGCACGCCTCGCCGTCGCCCAGAATGCCGCCATGCACGCCCAGACACGCGCCGCAGCCGGGCGTCGTCACCGTCGCACCGAACTCGACGAGCGTCTCGATGATCCCCTCACGCAGCGCGTCGCGAAGCACGCGCGGCGACGCCGGCGTCACGATCACGCGCGTCCCCTTCGCGCGCTTCTTGCCCTTGACCATACTCGCCGCGACGCGCAGGTCCTCGAGCCGCCCGTTCGTGCAGCTCCCGATGAAGACCTGCTGGATCGGCACGTCGCCGGCCTCGTCGATGCGGCGCGTATTGTCGACCGTATGCGGGAACGAGATCATCGGCACGACTTCGCCGGCGTCGATCTCGATGACCCGCTCGTATTCCGCGTCGGCGTCGGGCCGGATCTCGCGGAAGTCGCCCGCGCGGCCGTGGGCCGCGAGGTACTCGAGCGTGATCTCATCGGACGCGAAGATCCCCGTCTTCGCGCCCGTCTCGACGGCCATGTTCGAGAGCGGCAGGCGTTCGGCCATCGGCATCGAGTCGGCCGCGGGCCCGCAGAACTCGAGCGCCTTATACGTCGCCCCGTCGGCGCCGAGCATCCCGACGAGATAGAGCATCAGGTCCTTCGACATCACGCCCGCGGGCAGGCTCCCGGTGATCTCGATCTTGAACGTCTGCGGCACGCGCAGCCACGTCTTGCCGAGCGCCATCGCCATCGCGACGTCGGTGCTGCCCATGCCCGTCGCGAACGCGCCGAGCGCGCCGCCCATGCACGTGTGCGAGTCCGCCCCGACCTCCAGGTCGCCCGGCCTCACCTTGTCCTCGACCGCGATCTGGTGGCAGACGCCCTCGCCGATGTCGACGAGCCGGCAGCCATAAGCGTCGGCGAAATTCCGCAGCGTGATGTGATCGTTCGACAGCTCCTTCCGCGGGCTTGGGGCGGCGTGGTCGAGGAAGAGCATCGTTGCATCCGGGTTGGCGAGCGACGTGAACCCGACGGCCTCGAACTGCCGGACCGTGAGCGGCCCGGTCGTATCCTGCGCCAGGCACACGTCCGGCCGCGCGACGATGAAGTCATCGGCCTTGACAGTCGCATCACACTTCTCGCCAAGAATCTTCTCGCTAAGCGTCTGTCCCACTTGCCTCTCCTGCTCTTACCCTTGCTCTTACTCTTGCTCTTACTCTTACTCTTGCTCTTGCTCTTACTCTTGCTCTTACTCCCCGCGCTTCGCCCTTCAAATCACATCACGCAGATCCGTCACGCCGACGGGCTCGCGCGAGAGAAGCGGCTCGCCGTACTCGGCGCGGATGAGCGCCCCGAAATACGCCGCGTACCGCGTGATGAGATCGATGACGGGATACTTGCCATCGACGTCGAACTGCGACTCGTACGACTTCGCCGCGTCGATCTTGCGGCCCCACTGAGCCGACACGTCGACGATGAGGCTGGCCGGGAACGCGATCCGCAGATGCGAGCAGAGGTAGTAGAGGGTCTTCGCCGGGTACCACGGCTCGCCGGCCATCTCGGTCTTCGTCAGCTTGGCCTGGAACCGCGCCGCGTCGCAGATGTGCGAGGTCGCGACGTGGTCGGGATGCGCGTCGACCCAGTAGGGCACGAGCATCAGGTCGGGCTTGATCTTGCGGATCGCCTCGGCGACCTTCGTCCGCGCCTCGATCGTGTCCATCACGTAGCGGTTCGGCAGGTCGAGCGTGGTGCGGCTTGCGACACCGAGGATTTCGGCGGCCCGCGCCGATTCTTGAGCGCGCCTCGCCGCGCTGCCCTTCGGCGTCGGCTCGCCGTTCGTCATATCGAGCAGGTGGACCGTGTGGCCGGCCGAGCCGAGGGTCAGAATCGTCCCACCGATGCCAAGCTCGGCATCATCGGGATGCGGCCCGACCGCGAGGATGGTCCGGACGCCCGACCGTTTCCCGTTCGGCGGACGCGGCTCGTGCTGCGCTTCCCGTTCTCGCATCGCATGCTCCTCGGCCAACACCGTCGACGCGGGAATATAGCAGCAAACCGGCCGGCTTTCAAGGGCGGAGACCCGCCGATCGCGTCAAGTGAACCGTGCAATCAAGAGCTTGCCACACGCTCCGTTAAATGAGAAGAGAGACGACGTGGCCGCGTCGACCGTCACCGGACGCGGCTGTTACCGTTCCGGCTGTTCCGTCTGCTGCCGTTCTCCCAGGGGCGCGAGTGCGCGGACCTGACGCGGTCGGGCCTGGGCCGGAGCGTAATGCTCGGCTCGCCAACAAGGTCCGACAGCGCGGCGTAAAGCGCGTCGGTCACGGTTACCTTGAGGCCCGGGCCGGTCTCGAGCACGACCGTCCGCCCGTCGTCGTCGGGGATTTCGAGGAACACCGGCGTGCGGCCGCGGTTGCGCTCGAACAGCTCCTTGAGCGCGGCGAAGGTCGACTCGTTCGCCGCCTCGCGTTCGAGCGAGACAGCGATGCTCTCGGTGAACTTCGGCCGTACCTGGTCGAACGTGAACGTGTCCGTCACGCGGACGCTCGGCTGGCTCATCCGGTGGCTGACGGTCCCGCGGATGAAAACCGGGCGGTCGGCCCTGATGTTCGGCCCCTCGCGTTCGTAGTCCTCGGCGAACACGACGCAGTCGACGGCGCCGCTGAGGTCCTCGAACGTGAACCGCGCCATTCTCTTGCCGGCAGTGCGCCCGCTCTTCGTGATCTGTGTTCGCAGCCCCTCGACCATGCCGCCGATGAAGATCGGCGTCGTGTCGTCGGCCTCGGCCGTCTCTTTTGCGCTGAGCGTGGAGAATGCGGCGAGCAGGCGCTCGTGACTGGCCAGCGGATGGCTGCTCATGTAGAGGCCGAGCGTTTCGCGCTCGTGCGCGAGCAGCGTGCTCTCCGGCCACTCGGGCACGTCGGGCAGCGTGTCCTGCACACCCGCCTCGACGACTGGGTCGGGCGCGCTGTCGAACAGGCTCTTCTGGCCGCGCTCGCGATCCTGCTGGACGGTTGCGCCGATGCGGAGCGCGGCGTCGGACACGGCGGCAAGCTGCGCGCGGTGCGCGTTTGTGGCGTCGAACGCGCCGCACTTGATGAGCGTCTCGATCACCTGCTTGTTCACGGCGCGCAGGTCGACGGTGTCGCAGAAATCGTAGAAGTTCTTGAACTCGCCGTGCTCGTCGCGAGCGGCGGCGATCGCCTCGGCCGCCTTTCCGCCGACGCCCTTGATCGCGCTGAGGCCATAGCGCACCTTGCCCTCCTCGACGGAGAACTCCGAGCGGCTGTGGTTCACGCAGGGCGGCAGCACCTTGATGCCCATCTTCCGCGCCTCCTTGACGTACTCCACGACGCTGTCGATTGAGCCGCTTTCGCACGTGAGCGTCGCCGCCATGAACTCGACCGGGTGGTGCGCCTTCAGGTATGCCGTCTTATACGCGAGCAGCGCGTAGGCCGTCGAGTGCGCGCGGTTGAAGCCGTATCCGCCGAAGAAGACAATCAGCTCGAAGATGCGCTCGGCGAGCGATTTCGACACGTCGTTCGCCATCGCGCCCTCGATGAAATCCTCGCGAGCCGCCTCGATGTACTCGGTTTTCTTCTTGCTGATGGCCTTGACGAGCGTGAGCGCGCGGGACATCGACAGGCCCGCGAGCTTGTGGACCATCAGCATCACCTGCTCCTGCGTGGCCATGATGCCGTACGACTCGCCGAGACAGTCCTCGAGGATGGGGTGGTCGTAGGTGACGTTCTCCGGGTGGTGCTTGCGCTTGATGAACTCATCGACCTGGCCGGCGCCGAGCGCCGCGGGCCGGTAGAGCGCGTTCGCCGCGATCAGGTCCTCGATCTTGTCGGGCTTCAGTTCGCGCAACATGGCGCTCATGCCGCTCGAGCCGAACTGGAAGACGCCGTTCGTGTCGCCGCGCTGGAAGAGCCCGAACGTCTCCTCGTCGTCGAGCGGCACGTTGTCGATGTCGAGCTTTTCGCCGGCCGTCTCCTCGATGAGGTCGAGCGTGTCCTGAACGATCGTGAGCGTCCGCAGCCCGAGGAAGTCCATCTTGAGCAGGCCGACGGCGGCGACGTCGTTCATCGGCCACTGCGTGGTCACGTCGCCCCCGCCCGGCTTGCAGAGCGGGGTATACTCGGTCAGTGGGCGGTCGGCGATGACCACGCCGGCCGCGTGCGTCGACGAATGCCGGTTGAGCCCCTCGACCTTCCGCGCGATGTCGAAAAGCTCGTGCACCTGCGGGTCGTTCTCGTAGAGCTTCTGAAGATCCGGCTCCTCGCCGAGGGCCTTGTCGATGGTCATGTGAAGCACGGCCGGGATCTTTTTCGCGATCGCGTCGACCTCTGCCAGCGGCATTGCCATCACTCGGCCGACGTCGCGGATCGCGGCCTTGGCGCCGAGTGTGCCGAACGTGATGATCTGCGCGACGTTGTCGGAGCCGTACTTCTCGCGGACGTAGTTGATGACCTCGCCGCGCCGCCGCTCGCAAAGGTCGATGTCGAAATCGGGCATCTCCTTGCGCTCGGGGTCCATGAACCGCTCGAACATCAGGCGGTAGCGGACGGGGTCGACGCCCGAGATACCGATGCAGTATCCGACGACGCTCGCGCAGCCCGAGCCGCGCGTGCCCGACGAAATGTGATTCGCCCGGCAAAACCGCACGAAGTCCCACACGATCAGGAAATACGTGTCGAAGCCCATATCGTGGATCACCTTGAGCTCGTACTCGAGCCGCTCGCGTGCATCGGGCGGGTTGCCGGGATATTTCCTCGCGAGACCATCCTCGGCCAGCTCGCGGAGATACTGTTCGGCGCCCTTGCCGTCCGGCGGCGTGAAGACGGGATAATGGAACGTCGAGCGGTCGATCGTCGCCGCGCAGCGTTCCGCGATGCGGCCCGTGTTATCGATCGCGTCCGGATGCCGGGCGAAAATCTCGCGCATCTCGTCGGGCGTGCGGAAGTAGAACTCGTCGGTCGAGAACCGCAGCCGCTGGGTGTCTTCGAACGTCTTGCCCGTGTTGATGCAGAGGAGCGCGTCGTGCGCCCGCACGTCGTCCTTGCTCATGTAGTGGATGTCGTTCGTGGCCACGGTGCCGACGCCGAGCTTCGCCGCCACCTCGCACAGCGGATCTAGTATCTGCCGCTGCTCGTCGATCCCGTTGTACTGCAGCTCGATGAAGAAGTTATCCTTCCCGAAGACCTCGACATATCGCCGGCCTGCGGCGACGGCGTCGTCGAACGCATCGACCAGCAGCAGACGTGGAATCTCGCCCTTCAGGCAGCCGGAGAGCGCGATGAGCCCCTCGGAATGCTCGGCGAGGACTTCCTTGTCGATCCGCGGCTTGTAGTAGAACCCGTCGAGAAACGCGGTCGTGGCCAGCTTCAGCAGGTTGCGGTAGCCGGCGTCGTTCTCGGCGAGCAGGGTCAGGTGCGAGCCGGCGGTGTCGCGGGGGCCGGCCGACTCGCGCGATTGCCGCGACCCGGGCGCAACATAGGCCTCGTACCCGATGATGGGCTTGATGCCCGCTTCCTCAGCCGCCTTGATGAACTGGACGACGCCGTACATGTTGCCGTGGTCGGTTAGCGCCAGCGCCGGCATGCCGAGTTCGGCGGCGCGCGACGTGAGGTCCGGCAGCTTGCATGCGCCATCCAGCAGGCTGAAGTGGCTGTGCACGTGAAGATGTACGAAGTTTTCTGACGCCGGCATTCGGATCAGGCCCGTTGATAACTGAGTCCCACAGGATAATACTTTGCGCCCGGCGCGAAGTCAAACAAAAGGGCGGGCCGGCCGCAGAAGATCCGCACCTCGCTCCGCCAGCCCGGCGCAATATGGTAATTCTCAGGAACACCTGTTCCCCAGGATTACCATGTTCGGCACGGCACAGAAATCCGTGTGGGCGGGGGAGGGCGGAGGATCAGTGCCGGCGGCGGCGTCGAAGAGCGGAAAATCCGTGCCGCGTCGGCCCGGCGCAATATGGTAATTCTCAGGAACACCTGTTCCCCAGGATTACTATATTCGGCGCGGGTCGTCTGGCAGAAGATCCGCGCCGCGCTCCGCCAGCCCGGCGCAATATGGTAATTCTCAGGAACACCTGTTCCCCAGGATTACCATATTCGGCGCGGCACAGAAAGCCGTGTGGGCGGGGGAGGGCGGAGGATCGCCGCGGACGGCGCCGCCCAAAAAGGTGCAATTTACATTTGGATTTGCCGAAACTCGTGGGGTATCTTTGTAGCAAGTTTGACGGCAGAAGCTCTGGAAAGCTCAGGGAGTGCATTCGGAGGGAAAGAGCAATGAGAAACTACATCGCTACGCTCGTGGCCGTCGCACTTCTTCTCGCGCCTTGCGCGACGGCGGTGGCCGCGACGGATCGGCTGGAAGTCAAACCGGGCACGCTGTCGGTGAAGGTGCTTGACTACCGCAGCGAGGTGATGCCGGAAGCCAGCCTGAAGCTGGCGAACGAGGAGGGGGAGGCCCTGGGCGCCGTCAAGGCCGACAAGGAAGGCAAGTGCGCCCTCAATGACCTGGAGGCGGGGGCGTACAAGCTTCTCGTAGCCGACCGCGTCATTCTGCCGTTCATCGTAAGCGACAAGGCGAAGGTGACCAATCTGATCGTCGTCGTTCCCGCGCGGCCCAGATACGCCGCAGGACAGTTTGGCGGCGGCCTCGGTGCTTTCCTGTCGAATCCGTGGGTCATTGCCGCGCTAGTGGCAACCGCCATCGCCATCCCGGTCGCGATCCACAACAGTCGTGACGGCAGCAACGGCGGGCCATCTCACCCGTAGCAGGCCCGGTCGCAGCACTTCCGGGCCGGGGCGCCGGTCACCGCCCTTTCTCCGCAGCCGCAGGCGAAGACGTAAGACGACAAGGGGCCGAAGCATTCCCGGGCGCTCTGCGGCACACACTCCTCCAAGAACAACGGCCCCCGGTAAACACGTGCTCGACTTCGGCCGGCACAGGGGCTTTGACATTTGAGGCGTGTAAAGCTATTCTTGCGGCCATCAAAGGAGCAAGTTGCTGTCAATCCCGTACGGAGACGAAAGCGATGAAGTACCTCGCAGGTTTTGATTCCGGCACGTCGTCGGTGAAGGGGACGTTGATCGAGGCGAAGACGGGGAAGGTCGTTGCCGAATGTGCCTCGCCAAAGACCGAACTGCCCGTCCTGGCGCCGCACCCGGATTGGGCGGAACAGGACCCGGCGGAATGGTGGCGGCATTTCTGCATTGTCGCGAGGGCGCTGCTCAAGAAGGTGAAGGCCGCCGACGTCGCCGCCATCGGCATCTCGTATCAGATGCACGGGCTGGTGCTCGTCGACGAGAACCTGAGCCCGGTGCGGCCGTCGATCATCTGGTGCGACGGGCGGACGCAGGCGATCGGCGACGCAGCCGCGAAGAAGCTCGGGCCTGCGTTCCTCGACCGGGCGCTCAACTACCCCGGCAATTTCACCGCGAGCAAGATCGCGTGGGTCAAGAAGACCGAGCCGAAGCTCTATGCGAAAGCGCATAAAGCCATGCTGCCCGGCGACTACCTGGCCGCGCTCCTGACCGGCGAGATCTGTACGACGCCGTCCGGCCTGTCCGAGGGCATCCTGTGGGACTTTCGGAAGCAGGACCTGCTCGACCCGATCCTGAAGCACTACGGCATCAAGCGCTCGCTGCTGCCGGATGTCCGGCCGACGTTCGCCGTGCAGGGCACCGTGACGGCCGCGGCGGCGAGGCAGACGGGGTTCGCGAGGGGCACGCCCGTCGCGTATCGCGGCGGCGACCAGCCGAACAACGCGCTCTCGCTCGGCGTGATGAAGCCGGGCGAGGTCGCCGCGACCGCGGGCACGTCGGGCGTCGTCTACGCCGTGACCGACAAGGCGGTCCCGGACAAGCAGTCGCGCGTGAACGTGTTCGTGCACGTGAACAACGCGCCCGGCCGGATGCGGAACGGCGTGCTGGGCTGCGTGAACGGGACGGGCGCACTCTACCGCTGGCTGCGTGATCTCGCGGGCGGCGACTACGAGGCGATGAACAAACTGGCGGCCACCGTCGCGCCCGGCGCCGACGGCCTGACGATCATCCCCTTCGGCAACGGCCCCGAGCGCGTCCAGTGTGGGCGCAACACGGGGATGAGCATGCACCGCGTCGACCTGAACCGCCACGGCCCGGCGCACGTGATGCGGGCGGCGCAGGAGGGGATCGTGTTCGCGCTGAAGCAATGCACCGGCGTGATGGCCGGGATGGGCGTCACGGTCCGGAAGGTCCGTGCGGGCCGCGCGAACATGTTCCTGAGCGACCTGTTCGGGAAGATCTTCGCGAGCGCGATCGGGGCGAAAGTCGAGCTGATGAGCACCGACGGCTCGCAGGGAGCCGCGCGGGGCGCCGGTCTCGGCGTCGGCCTGTACAAGAAGGCCGACGACGCGTTCGTCGGGCTCCGGCCGGTCAAGACCATCTCGCCCGACCCGAAGCTGCGGAAGGCCTACGCCGCGCTCTATCCGAAGTGGGTCGAGACCGTGAAGACGACGCTGAGCTGAGCAAAAGAACCCAGTCATCCTTCCTGTAGGAAGGTCCCCCGTACCCCCTCAAGAGCCTCCTGTCGAAATGTCGTGCGCCCTGAAGGCGTAGACGGACGGCACAGCCGCGCGGGCGGCGATTTGCGCCGCCTTGGCGAACTCTGGGCGCGTGTCCGGTCGCTTTGCGGCCGGACAACGCCCTTCGTTCGCTCGCCCGCGTGGCGCTGGAGCGACGCCCGGGGCCGCGAACGTCGCGCTTCCGCAACATGAGGCCGGACGGCTCGCGGCGGGCGCTCAGGAATCTTCGCGATTTGTGCGCGTGTAAGTCACTGCCTCACAAGGAGGTAGCCCCCCCCCGGAAGCGGCGGATTCTGCGGAATTCCGGCACGGGATTTGCTGCACATCAAGGCGCCGTCGCGAGAAGCGGTGAAGACGGCGGGCAGGTCGGGCGACTCGGACCAATGGGTTCTCCAGGCCGCCGGCGATTGACAAGAGGGCTTCCGGTCGGGTCGCACGCAATGGCTGGCCGTGCTGCACTGCTGGAAAGCTGATCTGTTCGGGTGGCCCCGACTGGGTCGGGGTCGCCGAAGGCGACAGGAGGTCCGGCGACGGCCCTCGTGCGGCCACGCCTCGTGACGGATTGCTTCGCACGAGACGCAGCCGCCCGGACGGAGTCCGGGCCACCCACGACGAAGAGAAGCGCTGCGTGTTCACTTGGTTTCTGGGTGGGCGACTGCCGACAAGAGGATATCGGCCGCCGTCAGCCGGCCGCCGCGCGGGATTCTCATGCCCGCTCTGCGTCTTCCGGCAAAACGGCTTCACGGCACGTAGACACTGATGAACACTGAGCGGACTGATCCCGCCCTTCGGGCGGGGCGATTCAGCCGTCATCAGTGCAATTCAGTGTCCATTCCGTCTCTTGTGTCCCGCGAAGCGACAAGAGGGCAAGGGAATCTCACCAGCCATCACCCGTCCGCCGCACGGGATTTTCATGCCCGCTCTACGACTGCTACGCAGTTCTGTCTCACCGCAGAGGACACAGAGGGCGCAGAGAAAAGGACTTGTAGATCTCCTCGCCGCCCCGTCCCGCGGTCGGCATTGGCAATCGAACGAGAGACTCCGCCGCTTTGACTATGCCGGGGTTCTCCGCGTTCTCGGCGACCTCTGCGGTGAAATAACGGAACCTTCCCTTCTTGACAGGGCTCCTTATTTCTTGAGCATCTTGGCCGCGAGCGCGCGCGCCTTCGACATCGCCGCTCCCATAATGTCCTCGACCTTCGCGGTCTCGCGTTTCGCGAGCAGCGCCTTCAGGCGGCCGAGGTTGAGCTTCCCGGCGACCTGGACCATCGCCTCCCAGTTGATGACGCTCCGGACGACGCGGTCGATGGCCTGCCGCTCGTTGTCGTACGCGCGCGGCTGCATATCGTGCCCCACCCACCGCTTGTACTTCGCGTCGAGCAGCAGCCGGACGATGCCGATGTTGAAGCCGGTGATGGCGGTGCCGTGGTCGACGTCAAACATGCCCGGGCCGCCCTGGCGGACGCCGTCGTAGCCCTGGCTGTTCGCGTGGACGTGAATGAGAGCGCCCTCGCGGATCTCCTCAGCCGTGTCGTAGACCGCGTCGAGCCCGATCATCTCGGAGTGGCCGAACTCCTTGTTCGTGCCGACGCGCGAGACGTCGCACCCGCGGTCGGCCAGCTTGCGCCGCATGAGGAGCGCGCTCGCGACCGTGGGGAGGATCATCTTCGGGTGGCCTTCGTTCGGCTTGGGCTCGACGCCGATGAAGAGCTTGCCGCCCTTCTTCTTCTCGTACTCGAGGAGGGCGACGAACTCGTCTTCGAGCGCATCGAGCATGTCCTTCAGCCACGGGCCGGGGACGTCGTAGCCCCACGAGCCGTTCCAGAGGATGAGCGACGGCGGCGCCTTCGGGTCCCACGCGCGCCGCAGCGGGCCGTAAGCGAGGTCGACCGTGCGGATGCCGAAGTCCGACGCCGCCTTCCGCTCCTTCGGGTCGAGCGACGTGATGCCGCCATAACCCCAGTGGATGTGGGCGCCGGGGGTGATCATCGCGAGCCGCATGCCCGCCTTCCTGAGCGCCTTGACGACGGCGGGCGCCGTCTCTTCGCAGATCTCGTTGTCGTAGGGGGCCTCGATGCCGAGCTCGACCGTCTTCGGCATGCGGGGCTTGATCTTCGCGGCGACCA
>JBDREM010000352.1:0-3560 GCA_043819695.1 Planctomycetota bacterium | reverse complement strand
TACGCCGACTACGCCGAGCGGCAGCGGATCGGACTGCTGCCGCTGGACGTCGCCCGCGCGCGCATCCTGACGAGTGACGGCGCGGTCCTGGCCGAGGACAAGCTCGCGTTCGACATCGCCGTCGTTATCGGCAAGCTCGATCCGTCGGACGAGCGGCGGATACGCAGCCCGCTCCGCCGCCTGTTCTACGTGCCTCGGCGCGAGGAGCTGCACCGAATACAAGACGCCGGCTGGAAAATCCGCACCGGGCAAGACGAAAGCGGGAGGCCCCGCACAATCGTCGAAGCCTGGTCGAAGCTCGAAATCGAATACAAACACGAGGACGGCAAACCGGCGCTCGATCTGGACCCCCGGCGGCAGGAGTTCGCCCTGCCGGAACACGTCGTCAACGCGGCCGGCGAACTGGCGCGCCTGACGGGCGAGCGGCGCGACGAGCTGCTCGATAAAGTCATCAAGGCCGCGATGGACGCCGCGAGGCTGCGGACGCCGGTCTTCTCGCCCGTCCCGATCATCGAGGGCGTCGAGTACGAGACCGTCGCCGCGGTCGAGACGCGGGCCGGCGACTTCCGCGGCTTCCAGGTCCGGACGCGGCTCGAGCGCGCGACGCCCAACGGCTCGCTCGCCCCCCACGTCGTCGGCTACCTGGCGAAGTTCGGCCCGCTCGACGTGGCCGCCGCCGTCGAGAAGCACCAGGGCTGGCCCGGCCGCGGGTACTTCATGAACCTGCGCATCGGCCGCGCCGGCATCGAGAAAACGATGGACGGCGTCTTGCGCGGCGAGTTCGGCATGGAATGCATCGAGCGCGACCACCTGAACCGCCGCCAGAGCGTCCTCGTCGATGCGCCGCCGAAGGCCGGGCGCGACGTCGTGCTCACCATCGACTCGCGGCTCCAGAAAATCACCGAAGAGGCGATGGACGGCGTCGTCGGCGCCGCCCTCTTCATCGACGTCCGGACCGGACACATCCTCGCGATTGCCTCGAGCCCGAAATACGATCCCGCGCGGTTCCGGCAGGACTACGCCGCCCTTGCCGCGAACCCGGATCAACCCCTTTGGGACCGAGCGGTCCGCGGCCGGCTGCCGCTCGGCTCGGTCTTCAAGATCGCGACCGCGCTCGCCGCCCTCGAGAAGGGCTGCGTGCCGGCGTCCGTCGACTGCCAGGGCGCGATCGAGTACGGCCGCCGCACATTCTACTGCCATCGCCGATACGGCCACGGCCCCGAGGACCTCACCGACGCCATCAAGCATTCGTGCAACGTGTTCTTCTACAGGACCGCGCAGCAGGCGGGCGACGAAGCGCTGATCGACATGGCGCGGCGGCTCGGCCTTGGGCGGGCGACGGGCGTCAGGATCGCGCAGGAGTACGGCGGCAAAGTGCCCTCTCAGGCGCCCGGCGGCGAGCTGCTGAACCTCGCCATCGGGCAGGGCGGGCTCGTCGTCACGCCGCTCCAGGTTGCGCAGATGCTCGCCGCGGTCGCCAACGGCCGCGTGCTCATGCCCGCGAAGATCATCCGGGAGCTCCGACCGTTCGATGCGGAGGACCCCGCCGCGGAAGCGTTGCCCGATGAGCGCAGGCCGCGCGAGCTCGGCATCTCGAAGCGATCGATCGACGCCGTACGGCTCGGGCTCTACAAAGTCGTCAACGAATACGGCGGCACAGGGTTCAGCGCGTTCCGGGACTTCGACCGGCCGTTCAAGGTCTGCGGCAAGACGAGCACGGCGGAGCGGACGGCGCGGCGCGACGGCAGGGTCGTCAGCGACAACGTCGGCTGGTTCGCCGGGTACGCGCCGCACGACAAGCCGCGCGTAGCGTTCGCCGTCGCCGTCGAGCGTCTCAGCGGCCCCCAGGGCGGCGGCAGCGCGGCCGCACCGATTGCCCGCAGGATACTCGAGGCCATCCCGCTCGAACTGCTCGGCCTCGGACAACCGAAGGAGGAGACGCAGTAGATGCTCGGCGCGCGCCAACTCAAGAGACTCGACTGGCCGGTCGTCGTCGCAGTGCTCGTGCTGCTGGCATTCGGCTGGCCATACATGAAGAGCGCATCGTATCGGTCCGGCCCGGACGGGCAGGGCTATTACACGTCGAGCCCGCAGAAACAGCTCGTGTGGATCGCGGCCGGCGTCGTGCTCGCTCTGGTACTGCTTGCGCCGAGCTACCGGGCCCTCTCGGAGACGTCGCTGATCCTCTACCTCGGCGGCCTGGCCATGCTCGTGATGGTCATGCTCTTCGGCCGGGTCATCAACGGGGCGAAAAGCTGGATTGAGCTGCCGGCGAACATCAAGCTGCAGCCGTCGGAACTGGTGAAGATCACGACCATCATTGCGCTCGCGCATTATCTCGGCGGCGAACGGAAGCCCAGGACGATGGGCCGCATCGTGGCGGCGCTTGCGATCGCCGCGGCGCCGGCGCTGATGATCGCCGCGCAGCCCGACCTCGGCACGGCGATGATGTTCGTGCCCGCGGCCGTCGCGATGATATTTGTCGCCGGCGCGCGCCTGAAGCACCTCGGCCTGCTGGCCGCCGCCGTCGTCGTGCTGCTGCCGGTGGCGTGGCTGGGAATGAACGACACGCAGCGGAGCCGCATCACGACCTGGCGCCAGCAGGGCCGGAAGCTCACTCGCGCCGAGCGCGTCGGCCGGTTCCACCATCTCATCCAGTCGAAGATCGCCATCGGCAGCGGCGGGTGGGCCGGCAAGGGACTGGGCAGGGGCACGCAGAACAAGCTGAACTACCTCGGCTTCAGGAACACCGACTTCGTCTTCGCGGTGATCTGCGAGGAGGCCGGCTTCCTCGGGGCGAACGTCGTCATAGTGTTGTACGTGCTTATCGCGGCCGCGGGCCTGAGCATCGCGCAAGGCTGCCGCGAGCCGGTCGGAAGGCTCATCGCCGTGGGCGTGGTCTCCCTGCTGCTGGCGCAGGGGCTCGTGAACATCGCGATGACGGTCGGGCTGTTGCCCATCGTCGGCGTGACGCTCCCGTTCGTGAGCTACGGCGGTTCGTCGACGCTGTCGTCCTTCCTCGGCGTATCGCTGCTGCTGAACGTCGGGCTGCGCCGGCCGCGGGTGACGTTCGTGCGCGAAGAGCTCGGCATCGCCACCGGCCTGTGGGGGCGATGATCGTGGCCGATCCGAGTCTTTGCCGCCGATGCGGGAAATGCTGCTGCCGGAAAATGCTCGTCGCCGGCGAAGTCGTCTATCTGCCGCTCCACTGTGTGCACTTCGACGCCGAGACGAGGCTCTGCACGATCTACGACCGGCGACACGAGCTGAACCCGCGCTGCCTGACCGTCGAGCAGGGCATCAAGCACGGCGTGTTCCCCGCCGATTGCCCATACGTGCGCAACCTGCCCGGCTACCGGCCGCCGCGCGAAGAATGTACGGAGGACGCACTGAGGCAATACCTCGAGCAGGACTTCGACGGAGCTGAACTCTAGCCCGAATGTGTCATTCACCGCGGAGGTCGCAGAGATCGCAGAGAAGAAGTGTGGACAAGGATTTACGGCAACATGAGGCCGTGTCTGAAATGCGCAGTGTGCGCGTGGACGAACGAGCGGCGAAAA
>JBDREM010000351.1:0-11218 GCA_043819695.1 Planctomycetota bacterium | reverse complement strand
CACCTGCCCGGGCTCAAGTCCTATCGGATCGACAGCGTCCGGATCGGGCGCTACTGCCAGCCCTACTCGCCGCCGCGGCCGGTCCGGATCGACAACATCATGGTCTACGGCTACGGCCGCAGCGAGCTGAAGGTTAATCTGCGTTCGCGCGACGTGACCGGCATCGCCGGCTACGCCGTCGCCGTCGCCGCCGACCCCGCCGCCAAGCCTGCCCTGAGCGAAGCCGAAGGGATCCCCGGCAAGCTCCCCGCGCAGATCCCCGCGAAGATTCCCGCGAATATCAACCACCGCGTCAACGCTTTCTCCCGGACCCTCGCCCCCGGCACGTGGTACATCAAGGCCCTCGCCCGCGACAACAACGGCAACTGGAGCCGCGTCCCCGGCGTCCTGCCATACGTCGTCGTCACCGACCCGGAAAAACCTTGAGCCAGCCGGCGCCGGCGGCTCGGGATCCGTAGAAGCGGCCCACGAATACCACGCTCAGGACACCGACGATTGCGAGGAAGTGAATCGCGACGTCCCCGAACATCCTCCGCCATGCCTCTCTGAAATGTTCTCCCGCTTTGCTCATTTGCCCCTCCTCCGAACGGTGCGGATCAGGCGCGGCTGTAAGCCGTCGCGTGCATCCGGCTTGTTCGATGATTCCTCAGAGCGTGTGAATTAATCGCCGCAACGCCGCAAATGAGGCGTTTTTCTCACGCAAACACTGGACTTACCGAGCTTTTTCCGCAGCGAAAACGATTTTTTCACAACCTCTCAGTGTTCTCGCAGTCCTCGGAGAGGTTGCATTCCTACCTCGTCCAGAAGTGAGTTCATGATGTCGATTGCTTCCTGCCGCTGCTGATCCATCCATGCCCCAAGTTCCCGGTCGCCTCGGAATCCCTCCATGAACACCTCCAGCTCCCGATGGTGCAAATGGCGTGGCCCGCGGAGATGAAAGAGCATCTCGTTCAGTCCGAACAGGTGGCTGAAGCGTCGTCTCACCTCTTCGATCAGGCTGGTGATCTGCTCAAGCTTCTCGCGCCACTGTGGGTTGACGACACAGGCTTTGCCCTCCGCTCTCTGAATCAGCCTGCCATCCCTCGTCTTCCAGTACCCCGTGTTGAGCGCGACCATGGTGTCTTCCATCGCTTGGTCGAACGCGGAGAAGCTCAGTTCCTGATGGAAGTACGTTCGGAACGCCGGGCGGTCGAGACACTGGGCGAAGAACGCGATCCGCTTCTTGTCTTTCCGCCACTCCGCACCCCCCGGTTTCCACTTCGCCTCTCGCTGCACTTGGTCAATGGTACGTTTGCGGTGTCGTCTGAGTTCCTCGGGTGTATACGTTCGGGTCGTTCTCCCAGGCGAGTACCCAGAATGCGCCTCGTCATGACAGTTCGGGCAGAGAGGAATGCCGTTGTCGATATCGTCGTCCCCTGGGACAATATGATGCACCTGCACTCGGTGCAGTAGGCCACATATGCAGCACCGGCGACCGCATTGTACCAGCAGTTGCTCCGTTCCAGTCTTGTCGAAACCCACGATTCGGCCTCCTTCATCGCCTGGCATCGAACCATGTTTATGCAGTCTTTATAATACCGCAAACAACGCTGTTTGCGCCATATAAGACGGCCGCAATTCACGGCCGAAAATGCCATCAAGCCACAAGCAAGCAATGACTTCCGACCACAATGTTGATTTAGCGCGACGTCTTATGTTGACTGTATAAGACCACTCCGTTCAGAGCAGCGTGCCGATGACCTCGTAGATCTGGGCGATCTCCCTATCCTTGATGACGATCAGGCGCGCGTTCTCCTCGTTCTGCGGCTGCAGCACGATCACTCCGAGGCGCTCGTCGCGGAAGTGCCGCTTGCAGAACTGGCACGCCCGGGAGGACTCGAACCTCCGACCCTCGGATTAGAAATCCGATGCTCTGTCCAACTGAGCTACGGGCGCGAACTGCTGAAGGCTAACGTCCCGTCAACTTCGTTCTTGTTGCCAAGCCAGGCCGGCTGCGCTGGTGCAATTGTAGCCGCCGTCCATGACGGCGGATGGTGTCGTTTATCTGATGCAAAGCATCAGACGAACGACAAGCTGATTGCTTTGGCAATCAGCCGTCCGGCCTCATGGAGGCCGGCTACAGTAAACTCCCGAGCCACAAGAACAAACCTGAAGCGACACTACTGCACGGCGTGTCAAATAACTTCGCATAATCGCCTGAGGGTCTCGTTGGGCCTGTTCCAAGAGTCGAATTGTGTGAAGACGGTTTGCACCAGCTCGTCCGGCAATGGGAAGCAGCGGTTGTGGGTGCGTGGGCGACGTGTCAACTTCCAGACGCGTTGGCGGATTTGCCCTGGCGCGGCGGGATCGGACGACCGGCCCTTTACCTCTTCGGCTCTGTGACCTCAAGAGCCTGCGCCGTGGCGACCCCACGGAGAACGACCTTGCGCTTCGTCGTGGGGAAATAGACGACAAGATCGTACTTGCTCCGGGCGTCCAGCCCGAAGTGCTGCTCGAGCGGCTGAGAGGAAAAGACGCCCGAGCCCGCGGCGATCTCGCGGAAGCCCCGCAAGCGGCGTTTGCTGCCGGCGTGCCCGGCGTCGCAGACCGACAGCCTCGCGCCCACGGCCGACCGGTTCGACGCCGTGCCCTTCGCCCGCACCTTCAGCCAGTTCTTGTCGTTCCGCTGGTTCCTGAAAAACAGGAACCCTCCGGTCTCGGGCAACTGGCGCATGTGCCAGTTCGTGCTCGTCATCGTTGCGTCGATCGTCGTCTCGGGCACCGTCCACCTGTCGAGCGGGTACCGGCACGACGCGCAGCTCAACGGTTGGCCGACATCGTGGTGGGGCGGCCACGTCTTCGTGTGGGCGCCCGAGAGCATGCTGCGGATGTGGCCGGACAAATCGGCCGGCAGCCACGATGGCCGGCTGCTGCGGACCGGCACCGGCGCGGCACTGGCGATCCTGCGCCAGTGGCTCTGCCTGCTCAGCCCAACGCGGCCGGTGCATCCGGCTCCGCTCCTGTTTGTGCTCCACTGGTACGCGTTCAACGTCTGGTTCAGCGTGTTCCTGGGATGGCTGGCCAAGATGCTCATTCTGCGGTACGGCGGGTGGCGGCTCTACAGCGGCGCCAAATCGTTCTTTATTGGCCTGATGATGGGCGATATCTTCCCGGTCGTCTTTTGGGTCGCAGTCGCCGCCATCCTCGCCGCGCTCGGCATCGAGTACAAGGTGGTGAGCATCCTCCCGTTCTGAGCGGACGGCCGTCGTCGCCTCACCTCCTGCTCCACGCGCCAAGAGGCCCGCAACGCGAACGGCTCCAGAACGTAATCGTTGCAGAGTGTGTGTAACGATGGTGAAACCGGCCCGCTTGGGCGGTGTAACCTCCTGTACCAATACCCGAAGTCTGACAGTAGAACTAATCACACAGACATTGGAACGGTCGCGCCAGAACCGCCGTCTTGTGTTTTCCCGACTACCCGGTATACTATGCCGCGCGTACGGTTCCAGGAGAGACGTGCTCTGTTGAAAACCGCACCGCCCGCTCACAGAGCGGGCCTGCAAAGACCACATTGGCCGGTCGAGACGGAGGTTCTTGCAGGCTGGCTTTGTAAGCCGGCGTGGTTTTCAACAGAGCAGGACAGACTGGAAAGGAGTTCTCGAATGCCCAATAGGGTCACGTTTGCTTCCGCCCGACCGAAGGAGCTTCGCGCCGACGCGACGCTGCCGGCGCTGCTCGACAAGATGCTCAAGAAGTGGGCGCTCAAGAAGCGCTTCGCCGGCAAGAAGGTCGCCATCAAGATGCACCTCGGCGGCCACCTCGGCTACTCGACCATCCATCCGGTGTTCGTCCGCGGGATCGTCAACGCCGTGAAGACGGCCGGCGGCGACCCGTTCATCACCGACTGCCCGCACGCCGTCCCGGCCGCGTATCATCGGGGCTACACGGCCGAGGTGCTCGGCGCGCCGATTCTCGCGGCAACCGGCGTCGCCGACAAGTTCGTCCGCCCGAAGCGGGTCGGCTACCGCTCGCTCAAAACGGTCAACGTCGCCGGCAACATCGCCGACGCCGGCGCGATGATCGTGCTCTCGCACGGCAAGGGGCACGGGAACAGCGGCTTCGGCGGCGCGATCAAGAACATCGCCATGGGCTGCGTCGACGGTCACACCCGCGGGCAGATTCACCGCCTGATGAACGCCGCGTTCGAGTGGGACGAATCGAAATGCACCGGCTGCCTGCTCTGCCGCGACAACTGTCCCAACGACGCCATCTCGTACAACGACGGCAAGATTGCGATCTTCGATCACGCCTGCAAGTATTGCATGCACTGCCAGCTCGCCTGCCCGAACGAGGCGATCACGATCGACCAGCGCGGCTACCGCTGGTTTCAGCACGGGATGGCGCTTGCCACGCGAGCCGCGCTCGAGACGTTCGAGCCCGGCCGCGTGCTCTACGTCACCGTCCTCACCCAGGTCACACCCTTCTGCGACTGCTGGGGCTTCACGACCCCATCGCTCGTGCCCGACATCGGCATCGTCGCCGGCGATGACATCTGCGCCGTCGAGGCCGCGGCCCTCGACCTCATCAAGGCCGAGGACTACATCGAGGGAGCGCTCCCATCGCCGCTCAAGCGCAGCGGCACCGGCCACCTCTTCCAGCAGATCCACGGCAAGGACCCGTACATCCAGATCGAGGAATGCGAGAAGGCCGGCCTGGGCGACCGCGGCTACCGGCTGACAAGAGCGGAGTGAGCGCAATCAAGGAGCCCGCAATGGCCCGTCGGAATAAGCCGGCGTGCTCGGTCTTGCTCTTGCTCGCCGCCGTGCTCTCCTTTGCCGCCTCACCCGCGCTTGCGGCCGTCCGGCTGCCGCACGTGATCGGCAACAACATGGTCCTCCAGCGCGGCATTCCCCTGCCGATCTGGGGATGGGCCGAGCCCGGCGAGAAGGTGACCGTCGCGTTCGGCGATCAAGAGAAGACGGCCACGGGCGGCGCGGACGGCAAGTGGAAGGTCACGCTCGACAAGCTCGCCGCGAGCAGCAAGCCGGGCGAGCTGACCGTAAGCGGCGACAAGCCGGAGCCGAACAAGGTCGTCCGCAAGAAGGTCCTCGTCGGCGAGGCCTGGCTCGCGTCGGGCCAGTCGAACATGCACCAGTACCTCAAGAGCGCGATGAACGCCCGCGAGGAGCTGGCGGCGGCCAGGCACCCGAACATCCGCCTGCCGATGGTGTCAAGGTTGGG
Source organism: Planctomycetota bacterium (assembly GCA_043819695.1). Taxonomy (GTDB): domain Bacteria; phylum Planctomycetota; class PUPC01; order PUPC01; family PUPC01; genus CAYLQD01. The sequence goes on along the minus strand of JBDREM010000351.1, from coordinate 5,998 downwards.
CTCGAGGCAGCCGCGAGCGATGTGGCGGCCAATGCTTTTGCTTTTGCACGCAGGACGGGTATAATCGGGTGGCGCGTGTGGGCCGCGGGATACGCGGCCACTGAGGTCTGGCCGGCTTGCACGTCTCTTGGAGGAGCTTTGAAGCATGGAAAGATACGTGTGCAGCATATGCGGCTACGTGTATGACCCCGAAATCGGCGATCCCGAGAACGGCGTCGACCCGGGCACGGCCTTCGCCGACCTGCCCGACGACTGGGTCTGTCCCGATTGCGGCGCGGCCAAGGACCTGTTCGCGCCGGAGGAATAGTGGACGGTTGCAGCGGGCCGCCGCCTTCGCGGCGCCCGCGCCGCCGCACAGCGTCATCCGCGACGGCATGATCCACGCCGGCAAGACAATGAAGCCCTCCGCCTCGTGCGACCGCCGCATGATCGACGGCGTGGCCGCCGCGAGGTTCATCGCCCGCCTCGTCGAGTTGATCGAAAAGCCGGGCGAGCTGCTTGGTCCCTGATGTGCGACGATTGTGCCGTCAGTTTTGATCTTGTAGCGCAACGGGGCGCTGTACGTCGCACACGCCGCGTGCGACGAGCCCCGCACGGCGTACTCGTCACCGGGGACGGGCGGCGCCTACAGGTTCAAGCCTGACGCTACACCATGGCGGCGGCTCGGGCTGTTCGGGAGCCGTTGATTTTTCGCTAAAGCTACCGGCCTGATTCTGTCGATATGTAAAATGAGCGCCGGTTGGCGAGCGGGGATGGTGTGCGCCCTATGAGCGCCTGCCCCAGCCCGCGCCGGGCGGCGGCGGCAGGGGCCGCGTCGCTCTGAATCGCGGCGGGCGTGAGAACGAAAAGGAACCACGTGAGCGTATTGAAGGCGGCGATTTATGGTCTGGTGCAGGGGCTGACGGAGTTCCTGCCGGTGAGCAGTTCGGGCCACCTGGCCTTGTACGACCACATCTTCGGCGGGTCGGGCGATGATCCGCTGCTGCTGTCGATCGTTGTCCACGTGGCTTCGCTGCTGGCGGTGCTCGTGGTTTTCCGGCGCGAGGTGCTGCGGCTGTTCTTCGACGACCGGCGGCTGGGCGTGTTCATCTGCATCGCGACGGTTCCCGCGGTGGCGGGCGGGCTGCTTGGCAAGGGGATCGTCGAGCGCGTCCTGGCGAGCCCGGTTGCGGTGGCTGTGTGCCTGATGGTGACGGGCCTGGTGCTTGTGCTCGGCGAGCTTGCGGCGCGGCGCGCGGCGCGGGCGGACGTGACGGAGCAGGCGATGGGCTTTTGGCGCGTGCTGGCGGTCGGCGTGGCGCAGGCGTTCGCGCTGCTGCCGGGGATATCGCGGTCGGGGATGACGATCAGCGCGGGCCGGGCTCTCGGGCTCGGCCGCGATGCGTCGGTCCGGTTCGCGTTCCTGCTGGCCGTCCCGGCGATCGTGGGCGCGGGCTGCTACGAGGGGCTGAAGGTTCTGGCCGGCGAGGCGGGTGCGAGCATCGGCATGCTGCCCGTCCTGGCCGGGTTCATTACCGCGCTGGTCTCGAGTTGGCTGGCGCTCATTCTGTTGATCAAGCTTGTGCGGCGTGTGGGGTTGTGGGTATTCTCGCCGTACTGCCTTGCGGCCGGGCTGGCCGCTTTGATTTATTTCTCGCGAGGATGAGCCGTGGAATCCGAAGCTTTCGACAAACTGGTGGAAGTGCGGAAGCGAGCGACGAGCCTCGCGCTCGGCTTCGTCGCGCTGTTCATGTTCCTCAGCCTGGTGACGTTCAGCAGCGCCGACCTGGCGGAGACGCGCTGGCCGGCGGCGGAGTCGTTCGGCAACGTCTGCGGCGCCATCGGCGCGCACCTCGCGCACTGGCTGATGACGCACTTCGGGTATGCCTCGTACTTCGCGGCGGCGCTCGCCGTCGGGTTCGCGGTCCGCTGCCTGATGAAGCGAGATCGTATCGACGCGTGGATGGGGATCGTCGGCGGGATCGTGATGCTGGTCTCGGCGTCGGCTGCGGCGCAGTTGATCGGGCCGGGGACTGCTCACATGCCGGGCAGCGGCGGGATCGTCGGGATTGCGGCGTCGGACGTGCTCATGCGCTATTTCGGCTCGACGGGCTCGTGGCTCGTGACGGTCCTGCTGTTCACGCTCGGAGGGCTGCTGATGTCGGCGGATGAGTTGGCGCTTTGGGTTGCGAAGCACAGTGTTGCGCGGGTGCGTGGCTGGCTCGAGGCGCGCCGCGAGCGGCTCGCGCCTCCCCCGATCTCGAAGCCGCCGATCAAGGTCTCGAAGCCCCCGATCGTGACGGGCAAGAGCGGGGCGGCGAAAGCGGCCGCGACGGCGAAGGCGGCCGCGGCGGCCGAGGCGCCCGCGGCGTCGGCGACCGCCGTGGCGCCGGCCCCTCCGAAGACGACTCCGGCGGACACGAGGGCGGCCGAGGAAGAGGCCGAGGATGAGACGGACGAGCGCCTTCCGCCGATCGACAGGCACACGCCGCGGGGGCCGCAGTCGCCGATCGACAAGATCGCCGTGGTGCCGTCGCAGGTGGTTGGCAGGGATTACGAGCTTCCGCCGCTCTCGTTGCTGGATGAGCTGGAGCCGTTCGACGAGAAGGCGCTCGAGGCGAGCATCCGGGCGAACAGCACGATCCTCGAGCGGACGCTGTCGGAGTTCGGGATCGGCGCCCGCGTCGTTGGCATCGAGCGCGGCCCCGCGGTGACGCGGTACGAGATGGCGCTGGCGGCGGGCATCAAGGTGAACAAGATCGTGGGTCTTTCGGACGACATTGCGATGGCGGTGAAGGCGTCGAGCGTGCGCGTGGTCGCGCCCATTCCGGGCAAGTCGACCGTTGGCGTCGAGGTGCCGAACCCCATCAAGGAAATCGTCCAGATGATCGAGGTGATGACGTGCGACGAGTATCAGACTCAGAAGGACAAGTTCATCCTGCCGATCCTGCTGGGGAAGGATGCGTCGGGCACCCCGATCCTGAGCGATCTCGTCCGCATGCCGCACCTGCTGATCGCGGGCGCGACCGGCTCGGGCAAGTCGGTCTGCCTGAGTTCCATCATCCTTACGATCATGATGCACCACCGGCCGGAGAACGTGCGGCTGATCCTGGTGGACCCGAAGATGGTGGACCTTGGGATGTTCGAGCGCATCCCGCACCTGCTCACGCCGGTCGTCACGGACATGAAGCGTGCGCCGTACGTGCTCGAATGGGCGACGAAGCAGATGGACGAGCGGTACGACATGCTGGCCCGCGTCGGCGTGCGGCACATCACGCAGTACAACAAGCTGGGCGAGGATGGCATTCGCGAGCGGCTGGGCGACGAGTACGACGAGGAGGAGGTGCCGCCGCACATGCCGTACATCGTGATTGTGGTGGACGAGCTGGCGGACATGATGATGGTTGCGGCGAAGGAGGTCGAGATTTACATCACGCGGCTGGCGCAGAAGTCGCGCGCCGTCGGCATCCACATCGTGCTTGCGACGCAGCGGCCGTCGGTCGACGTGATCACCGGGCTCATCAAGTCGAACCTGCCGACGCGGATTTCGTTCCACACGACGTCGAAGGTAGACTCGCGGACGATCCTCGACCGGAACGGCGCGGAGAAGCTTCTTGGCTGCGGCGACCTGCTCTTTGTTCCGCCGGGCACTTCGGACCTGGTCCGCGTGCAGGGGACGTATTGCAGCGACAGGGAGATCAAGAGGGTCGTGCGGTTCGTGAAGGACCAGGGCGACCCGGCGTATATGATGAACGTGAGGCAGCTCGGCCGCGACGAGGAAGGCGACGGGACGCCGGAGGGCGAGTACGGCCCGGACGACATGTACGACCCGGCTTGCCGCGTTGTGCTCGAGAGCCGCCGCGGGAGCGTCTCGCTGCTGCAGCGGAAGCTCGAGATCGGCTACACGCGCGCCGCGCGGCTGGTCGACATGATGGCGGTCGAGGGGATCGTCGGGGGGTATAAGGGCAGCAAGGCGCGCGAGGTGGTCATGACGCTCGAGGAGTGGGAGGAGAGCCGCGGGATCCCGCCCGAGGAGCGCGCGTCGGCACGGGCGAACGAAGACGACGGAGCGAGCTTCACGGACACCCTCGCGGACGACGATGACGAGGACGACGATTAGCGAGGCTCCGGGGCTCGCGGGAGCGTTCGCCTCGCCACAGCGGTTGATTTTGGCACCCGCCGGCCTACAATACACGTATCTCTTGGCTAGCATGACTGGGAAAGGAAGGGCGGTATGTCTGTCAGAAAGCCTACGTACGAGGAGCTGGCGGTGCGTGTCACAACGCTCAAGTCGGCTCTGGACGAGTCCGAGAATGCGCGCGAACAGGCGGAAGAGCTCCTGTTCTCCACTCTCGACGCATTGCCGAGCGCGATCTTCACGTTCGACCGCGCCGGTGTGATCGCGGGGTGGAACTCGAGCTGCCGCGACATCTACGGATTCGAGGATGAGGAGGTCGTCGGGAAGACCATCTACGAGACGATCTGCCGGCCGGAGGACGTGCCTGCGACCCGCGAGCTTATCGGGCGCGTGTTCAAGGGAGAGACGATTGCCGGGCTGGAGTGGGATGACATTCGAAAGAACGGCTCAACGGTTCACATGCAGACGACCGCGTCTCCGGTGCTCGACCGGAGGGGGCGCGTCGTGGCCGGGATGTCCGTGAACACCGACGTGACCGAGCACCACAGGGCGGAGGAGGCGCTGCGGGAGAGTGAGGAGCAGTACCGCACGGTGGTCGAGAACGTGAACATCGGGGTTTACAGGAACACGGGCGGTCCGCACGGCCGGTTCCTCCAGGCGAACCTGGCGATTGCGCGGATGTTCGGGTACGACTCGGTCGAGGAATTCATGACGGTGCACGTGTCGGACCTCTACCAGGATCCCGAGGACCGGAAGTTGTTCGTCGAGGAGGCGCTCAAGCGCGGCTTCGTCAAGGATCAGGAGCTTCGGCTGAGGAAGAAGGACGGCACGCCGATCTGGGCCTCGTGCACGGCGCAGATCGAGTACGACGAGAAGGAGGAGATCAAGTGGTTCGACGGCGTGATCGAGGATATCACGGAGCGCAAGCAGGCGGAGCAAGCGCTGAAGGAATCGGAGGAACGGTACAGGGCTCTCTTTGAGGGCGCCGCCGAAGGCATACTGGTCGCCGACGCCGACGCCAGGACGTTCAAGTACGCCAATCCGGCGCTGTGCTCGATGCTGGGCTACACGGAAAACGAGTTGACACAACTGGGGGTGAATGACATTCATCCCCAGGAAGCGATCGAGCATGTCTTTGCCGAATTCGAAGCTCAGGTGACGGGGCGAAAGCGACTGGCGACCGAGATCCCATGCTTGAGAAAGGACGGCACCGTATTCTACGCCGACATCAACACCACCGCTGCCATTATAGACGGCAGGCCGTGCGCCATCGGTTTCTTCAGGGACGTCACGGAGCGCAAACAGGCCGAGGAAGAGATCCGGCGGCTGAACGCGGACCTCGGACGGCGCGTGACCAAGCAAACCGAAGAGGTCCGCGAGAGCGAGGAGCGCTACCGGACCCTCGCCGAGTCCGCGCGGGAGTTCATCTTCACTGCCGACCGGGATTTCCGGATTAAGTATGTCAACGCTCACATGGCCAGGCAGGCCCGACGGGCCGCGGACACCATGATCGGCAGAACGCTGAGGGACGTCTTCCCGAGCCGCGCCGCGTTGACCATGGAGCACCACTTGCAGTCGGTCTTCAAGTCGGAGCAGCCCGTGCACGTCGAGGAGGAGATGAGGCTGACCGAATCTGCGGATGCGCCGCTTTGCCTTGACATGAGGTTGGTGCCGCTCAGGGATGAGAGCGGCGAAATTACGGCCGTCCTAGGCATCGCGCACGACATCACCCGCAGGAAGCAGGCGGAGGAGGCGCTGCGACAATCCGAGGAACGCATGCGGAGCATCTTTGAGAACGCCCTGGTCGGCATCTACAGGACAACTCCGGCCGGCCGCATCTTGCTCGCCAACCCGGCCCTCGTCCGCATGCTGGGCTTCGAT
>JBDREM010000350.1:0-7257 GCA_043819695.1 Planctomycetota bacterium | reverse complement strand
AGGCGTAAAAGATTGTAAAGAAACGACTTCCGTGGCGATGCCGTGAGGCAACATGGCAACACTTGTGAGCGTCCTCCAGGCCCGGTCCCACGTTCAACGCCAGGAGCCACTTCGTTCTCCTTCGTGCCACGCCGGCCCAGCCGCGCCGACTGCCACAACTCGAACCGTCGCACGCCCATCTTGGGCGTGTACGCCACGGGCGAGACGCCCGTGCCACGCCGGCCCAGCCGAACGATGAACGCGCGCACTGCGCGCAAAAGTTGTGCGCACACTACGCAGCACACTCGGCGCGCTCCACGCACTGCGCATGGTAAGCGCCCGCATATGTTGCAGCAGACCAGGAGCGAACACGCCCTGGTGCGGCTGCGATCTCACCATCCGGTTCCGAGGCCGGGCGCCGGCTTCGCCGGCGCCTTGGGCGAAGGGCGACGCCTCTCGGCGTCGCTTGCCGAACTCTGGGCGCGCGCCTGACGGCGACGCCCTTCGTTCGCCCGGCCCTTCGTGCCGGCACCCCGTCTTCGCCGTGTCCGAGCCAATCGGGCCGCCTGCCTCAACCGGCCCCGGAACGTCCTGTGTACGCCGGCGCCTGTTCGACAACCGACGCAGGGCGCCGGCGATGCCGGCGCCTTGGGCGAAGGGCGACGCCTCTCGGCGTCGCTTGCCGAGCTCTGGGCGCGCGCCTGACGGCGACGCCCTTCGTTCGCCCGGCCCTTCGTGCCGGCACCCCGTCTTCGCCGTGTCCCAGCCAACCACGCCCGCTGGGCTCGCAGCGGCCCGAGACGGGCCATCTCTATTTCAAGCGACCCCGCGCCGTCTCTGTGTCCGCGGCGCAGCGCGCTCGAGGAACGAAGGGCGAGTGGCGACGGCAACAGCCGTAGCCCGCCCAGAGTTCGTCGCGCGGAGCGAAGCTCCGCCGGCATCGCACCCTTTTCCCCGGGCCTCACTGGGCGGCTGACAACCCGTGAGACCCGCCAAAGCGCCGAAGCGGCCTTGTCACCTGCCGCCGCCCCTCACAAACGCTCTATCAGATAGCAACCCGCGTGCCAAAGGTGACTGAAGACGGCCAAAATCCTCCTTTCGCTCACCTAAGCCCTGTCCAGCACAGGACTAACGAAACCGTTTTCCTCGACCGGGTACTGAAGAGCGAATTCGACCGCGTTGCGCAAATGCGACGGTCTCGCGCCGCTGTCAGCCTTGCGGAGGCGTAAAAGATTGTAGAGGAACGACTTCCGTGCCGATGCCATGGGGCGACATGGCGACGGCTCTCGCCGTCGCTTGCCGAACTCTGGGCGCGCGCCTGACGGCGTCGCCCTTCGTTCGGCCCGCACGCCGTCTTCGTCAAACTGAGGGTGGTTCGTTGCCGACGCCGGGCAATCGCTCCGCGCAGGCCGCCGACCCCTGGATGGCAATCGATGGAGTGACCGGACTCGAGCGGCCATTCACCCTGGACCTGATCGTCAAGGACGACCTCGTGGATGCGTGCATTGCCGGCCGCTGTTGACGTAACCTCTTGGTAACACTTCAGCCAAATGAAGAAGCGGAATCGCTTCGGTAGGCCGGCGCTGCGCTGCTCTCGTAGCACGGGCATCCTGCCCGTGATTCCACGGCCTGGAAGGCCGTGCTACGACGGTGTGCCGACCAATTCACTTAGCTGAAGTGTTACACCTCTTGTAACAAGCTGGCAGCGTAACTTGACGCAGGCTTCTGGTTGCGCTATAAAGTGCGGGTCGGCTCGTGTCATATTGAGTTGCCATTGGAACCGTCATTGAGTGCTTCTCTTCCTGGTATCCGCGCGGTCCGCGCCCCTCGTCGGTCAAGGCGTCTTTGTGGAGGAAGGAACATCAGTTTGTTATGTCCATGTCCCCCCGTACAGGAGGCGGCGCAGTAGCGCCGGTTCCGGTACATAGCAAGAAAGGTACCCTATGAAATCTTCTTCTGTTCACGTATTGCTGTGGCTCGGTTTGCTAAGCGTGGCGGCGAGTTCCTGTTCCGTGAGCGCGGACCGGCGTCGGGAGATCGGCGAAGGCCGTGACGGGAAAAGCGAGGGCGCGATGACTATCTGGGTTGACGAACTGGACATCAGAAAGGCCGAGCACAAGTGGCGCGACTGGCTGGGCGCGTCGCGGTGCAACCTCGCCGTCCAAGGCAAGGAGCTTTTGCTCGGCGACAAGACGTTCCAGCGCGGCATCAGCATCCGGGAGGGCGGGCTGCGCATCCGCCTGGACGGCGGCTCGACGCGCCTCCGGGCAAGCGTGGGTCTCGACAAGGCGCTGGAAGACAACTGCGGGCCCACCGAGGTTTGCGTGCGTGGCGATGGCGAGGTTCTCTGGAAGAGCGAGGTGATCCACGCCGGCGAGGCGCCGCAAGAGATCGACGTCGATCTTACCGGCAAGAAGGAACTGCTCATCGAGGTCGGCGGCAGGGTCAACGCCAACGGCTGGAACTACGGGCACGCCGACCTTGCGGACGCGCGGCTCGACGTGGCCGGGAAGCGCCCGCGAGCCATCCCTTTGATCCCTGATATCGAGCAGATCGAGAAAGCTTGGGGGGCCGGCACGACCTTGGACACCGCGTACTTGAAACGGTTCCCGCTGCCGTTGCGCGTTCCCAAGAACGACACGGGCATCAACGTGTTGTTCGACCTGGCCCGCGAGGTCACCTTCTTCTCCATGTGGTTCGTGCCCGGTCCGCTTTACGACCGGGGCCTCCGGGTGTGCGGCAGCCACGCGACGCTGCACAACGTCCTGACGCCCGGGAACCCCTGCCGCGTGCGCATCCCCGTCGCCGGCAAGTGGCCGTTCGCCTGGTGGCCGGCGCCGCGGTTCAACGTGGTGGTGACCTCCCAGAGCAGCCCCCACACCCAGGGGTACCTGCCGGAGGAACGCAAGGCGGTGGAAGCGTTCGTGCGCGCGGGCGGCGGGCTCGTCGTCATCGGCGGGCGGGCGCCCGGAGGAGACGCGGGCGCGGCGTGGTCCCTCAACAAGCTGGCCGCGACGTTCGGAGCCGCGTACACGTCCGGCGTCGACCGCTTCGAGAAGCAGGAGATCCCGGTGCTGAAGCTGGACGGCAACTGGGAGGTCACGGCGAAGGGTGAAGGGGGCAAGCCGGTGATGGCGCAGCGCGTCTACGGCAAGGGACGCGTCGTCCTGCTGGGCTCCTTTGCCATGGCGGACTGGAATGTCAACGCGCCGGAGCGCGGCAGACAGGACCGGCTGGCCGGCGCGATCAAGTGGGCGGCCGCGGGGTCCCCGCCGGCGGGCGGTGAGCCGCGCATGCCGCAGCCGATGGGCGGCGGCGGCGGCATCTATCCTGAACGTGAAAAGGTGGCAGGCGGCGTGACCGTGTTCTACGCCGCGAATCAGTACGACCGGCTGATCCGGATGCTCGACGAGGACATTCCGAAGGTGTGCGACGTGCTGTACCGGTGGCTCCCCTCGAAGAAACAGGACGCCCGGATGTTCATGGTGCTCCCGTCCGGGGGCGGCGGCGGCTGGGCCGTCAACTGCTACTACCCCCGGGAGATCGGGATCATCTCCCTCAGCCGCGGCGGGTTCATCTCCATCTACGGCCACGAGCAGGCCCACACCATGGGCGGCCCGCCGAACACCGGCGGCGAATGCGCGGCCGATTGGCCCCAGGGGAACCAGTTCGAATCGCATGCGGGGTGGTTCCAGGGCAAGGTGGCGCAGTGGTTCAGCAAGGCGCCGGTCAACCGGAACAGTGTTTTCAGCGTGGACAAGGACGGCAGGAGCGTGGACCTGGCCGACGATGCCGTCTTCGGCGGCTCCGGCGAGCAGTGGCAGAAGATATGGTACGTCTGGCAGAAGATGGAGGATCGCTACGGCACCACCTGGTACCCGCGCTGGCGCTGGGTGCAGCATGAGCGCTGGAAGGACGAGCCCGGGCGCCGGCTGAGTTGGGACGAGACGGTGGAGGACATGAGCATCGCCGCGGGCGAGGATCTCTTCCCCTTCTTCACCGAGATCGGCACGACCCTCGAGAAGAAACGCCTCAACAAGATCGCCTTCATGGGCGAGACCCTCGAACTGCCCGTCGCGCCGGTTCACCTGGGCCTTGCCGGCCCCACGCGCTTCGAGCCGATCAGCGACTACACAAAGCCGATCAAACCCGATCCGCAACGGGTGAACGCCGCGCCGCCCGCGCTGAAAATGTCGTGGCTCGACAGGGAGAAGGGCATCGCAGAAATCGCCTTTTGCGCCCCCTTCCCGAGCCACGAGATCCGCGTCACGACGGACGGCGCCGATCCCGGCCCGCGCTCGCCCCTGTATCGCGACCCGATCACGGTCCGCGGGGACACGGTCGTGAAGGCGCGATCGTTCTGCGCCGGCTACGAGCCGAGCGAGGTGGTTGCGCTCTCCGGCGGCGCACTGGTCGCGCCGGCGGCGCCGGACATCCAGATATCCGACCTGAAGGCGTTGAAGGCCGCCTCCGGCTGGGGCACGCCGCAGATGGACAAGTGCTGCGTCGGCAAAGCGCTCCGCGTGGACGGAAAGGTGTGGCCCAAAGGCGTGGGCGTCCACGCCAGATCCGAGCTGGTCTACGCGTGCAAGCCGGAGTACGAGCGGTTCGTGGCAACGGTTGGTATCGATGAGGAAGTCAAGGGACGCGCGACGAGCCTCGATTTCGCCGTCTACGCCGACGGCACCGAGATCGCCCGCAGCCCCGTACTGCGCTGGGGCTTACTGACCGCCTGGCACCTCAACGCGGCCATTCCGAAGGGCACGAAACGAATCCGCCTGGTTGTCGGCGACGGCGGCGACGGCGGCTGGGATCACGCCGACTGGGTCAACGCAGGATTTCTTGTGATGAGGAAACACTGATGAGATCAGCCTTTTCGAAGCCGCGCCTGTGGTTCGCCTTGCTTGGCGTCGCGCTTGCCTCTTGCAGCGCCGCGGCCGGCCGGTCTGCCCAGGCCGCCGCGGCGGCGGCGCCCGACATCATGATCGCCGATTTCGAGGGCAAGGACTACGGGGAAGGCTGGAAGACGGAGGGCAATGCGTTCGGCAACGGCCCGGCGCAGGGAGTGTTGCCCCGGCAGACCCAGCCCACCCGCTACCAGGGCAAGGGCCTGGCCAATTCCTACCACGGCTACGAGCAGGGGACGGGAAAGCTCACCTCGCCGCCGTTCAAGCTCGAGCGCAAGTACATCAACTTCATGATCGGCGGGGGGGGATTCCCCGGGAAGACCGGCATGAGCCTCCTGGTGGACGGGAGGGCCGCGCGAACGGCGACGGCTTACGCCAGGAAGAACCGTCTCGGTCACGAGGTACACACCGAGATACTGTTCTGGAAGCACTGGGACGTCACCGATCTTGCGGGCAAGGAGGCGACGATCGAGCTCTTCGACTACCACGTCGGCGGCATGGGGCATATCCTCGTCGACCACATTTACCAGAGCGACAAGATCCGGCAGCCGCATCCGCCGGCGCTCCTTGCGCGCACGATGAAGATCACGAAGAACTACGTCAACTTTCCGACGATTCGGCACTCGCCGCACATCATGCCGGTGCACATGTTCGTGGGCGACAAGTTCGTGCACCTGCTGAACATGCGCCTGGCGCCGAATGAGCCGGACCTCTGGATGTCGATGGACGCCCGCCGGTTCAAGGGAAAGGAGGTCGTCTTCTCGGTCGAGCCCTTCATGCTGCCCGGGAAGGGCGGGCTGCGGACGCTCTACCAGTCCGATGAGATGGTGCACAGCAAGGGGCTCTACGACGAGACGCTCCGCCCGCAGTTTCACTACAGCCAGCGAACGGGCTGGAACAACGACCCGAACGGCATGGTCTACTACGACGGCGAGTATCACCTGTTCTCCCAGCACGATCCGCACAACTGGATCGGCGCGAACGGGTTCTGGGGGCACGCGGTCAGCCGGGACCTGGTGCACTGGGAAGAACTGCCGCTGGCGCTCTATCCGTACCCGGTCGCGAAACAGCACTGCTTCTCGGGCAGCGCCGTCGTCGACGAGAAGAACGTGGCCGGATTTCAGAAGGGCAAAGAGAAGACGATCGTCGCGTTCTTCACGGACACCGGTTGCGGCGAATCGATCAGCTACAGCACAGACCGTGGTCGCACGTTCACGTACTACAAGGGCAATCCGGTCGTGCGCCATCCGGGCCGCGACCCGAAGGTGATCTGGTACGAGCCGCCGGACGGCGGCGAGGGCTGGTGGGTGATGGCGGTGTTTGACGACGCCCGCGAGCGCGGACTCAACATCTCGTTCTACACCTCGAAGAATCTCCTCAACTGGGAGCGTCAGAGCCACATCGGCGTCTGGTTCGAATGCCCGGAACTCTACGAGCTGCCCGTGTTCGGGGCGGATGGGAAGCCGACGAAGGTCTCCAAGTGGGTGCTTTCGGCCGCCGACGGTCAGTATGCGATTGGGCTCTTCGACGGCAAGAAGTTCGTTCCCGACCACAAGGGAAAACACAAGGTCTTCTACGGGGCCTACTATGCGGCCCAGGCCTTCAACCATCCGCCGGACGGGCGGCGCATTCAGATCGGGTGGGCGCGGATCGACATGCCCGGCATGCCGTTCAACCAGACCTTCTCGTTCCCGCACCGGCTCACGTTGCGCCAGACACCGCATGGGATACGGCTGTTCGCCGAGCCGGTCAAGGAGATCGAGAAACTGGTTGCGCGCACGCATACGGCACGTGACAAGGCGTTGTCCGACGGCGCCCCGTTCCGGCAGCCGACAGCGGGACACCTCTTCGACGTTCGCGCGGTATTTCGTCTCGGCAGTGCCGCGGTGGTCGGGCTGAAGATCGGCAGCGAGGTGATTCCGTACGACGCAAGGGCCAAGCGCCTCCCGCACGGCGCGCCGCTGGCGCCGAAGGACGGGACGGTGTCGATTCGCGTCCTGTTCGACCGTCCGATGCTGGAGATCATCGGAAATGACGGAGAGCGATTCGTCACCTCGCCGCGGGTCAAGCCCGGGAAGGACGAGATCAAGCAGATCGAGGCGTTCGCGCGCGGCGGCCGGGCGGAATTGCTTCAGCTCGAAGTGGACGAACTGAAATCGATTTGGGGGAATCGCCCTTGAAAAGACAGGCGCAACGTTGATTGGCGTGGGTTGTCAAGACGGGCGGCAGATCCTACCATGGCAGACGGGTCCAAGGGAATGAAGCGGAATCCATCGGAGGAGAAGCCGATGACGTCACGCGAACGAGTCTGCTGCGCCTTGAATCACGAGGAGCCGGACCGCGTCCCGATCGACTTCGGCGGGCACCGGTC